>NZ_LNRB01000035.1:0-12171 GCF_001557945.1 Vibrio sp. CUB2
AAGAATTTGCTTGGCGACCATAGCGATTTGGACCCACCTGACTTCCATTCCGAACTCAGAAGTGAAACGAATTAGCGCCGATGGTAGTGTGGGGCTTCCCCATGTGAGAGTAGGACATCGCCAGGCTTTAAATTTAGTTTTTGCCTTTTTTAGAAGGTGAAGACAAAAGTTAAGAGAGCCCGTTTGAAAAAGCGGGCTTTTTTAGTCCTCACGGACACAGATAATGTGCTGATATGGCTCAGTCGGTAGAGCGCATCCTTGGTAAGGATGAGGTCCCCAGTTCGATTCTGGGTATCAGCACCATTTACTGTTTGTTTTACGCTTTAAGTTAAAGCTTAAAACAAAACGTAAAGAATTTTGCTTGGCGACCATAGCGCTTTGGACCCACCTGATTTCCATCCCGAACTCAGAAGTGAAACGAAGTAGCGCCGATGGTAGTGTGGGGCTTCCCCATGTGAGAGTAGGACATCGCCAGGTTCTTATTTAGACTCCAGAGTCTAACCAGTGCGGAGCGGTAGTTCAGTTGGTTAGAATACCGGCCTGTCACGCCGGGGGTCGCGGGTTCGAGTCCCGTCCGCTCCGCCACTTATTTAAAAACCCAGTCTTCGGACTGGGTTTTGTCGTTTTTGAGCATAATAATTTCCCTTTCAGGGAATGAGTCCCGGTTGCCCGCAACCCCGAACTAGGCGTCCCCGCCGACTAGCCACTTATTCCAGACCTCAGCAGACATGCTGGGGTCTTTTCGTATGTGCGATGTTATTTTGGTCTGCGACCAACGAGTCCCGCTTGTGTGCGAGTCCGTTTGAGCGCAAGCACAGCTGCTCCAACACTTATCTAGAAATTCAGCCTTCGTGTTAGCTTTTACCGTTTTAGGGAATATGATTTTCGTTTATAGGAAAGTAAGGCTCGCAAGGTTTTGTCTGTAGCCTACAAGCCCAACTATTTATTCAGATATATACCCCTAGTCTATCCACCCTTATTGAACATTTGGTTACGTTCGAGATGCCCTCTAATACTTTGTTTATCAAAGAATAGGGGCATTCAATAACACCGAACTTATGACCTACCAAATGGCTGCCTTTTTCAATAATCGCTATCTCTGTTGGTGTTCTCTTCTCTGTATCACCGATTAACCCTACAGGGTAATCACTTCTCATATTTACGCTGAAGAAAACTTTGTTTGCTTTACTCTTATTTGCCAGAAGGATTAACCTAGTAAAGGTTCTTATGGGAGTACAACCTAATGATGCAGCAGATAGAAAGTGAAACGCTAAGAGTTTTATTCGAAAACTTGTCTTCTCAAGATGGGATTGCCGTTATTAATCCTGCGACTGAGCAAGAACTGATTCGCTTAAAGCCTAGCTCTTTGGATGAGTTAGATGCGCAAATAGAAGCGTGTAAATCGGCTCAAGTCGAGTGGGCAAAACTCAGTGCTAAAGCACGCTCCGCTTCCCTAAAAAAGTGGTTCCAATTGCTTGTAGAGCATACGGAAGATATTGCGAACATCATTACCTTAGAACAAGGTAAACCTCTTACTGAAAGCCGTGGAGAAGTCGCATACGGCGCATCTTTTGTTGAATGGTTCGCAGAAGAGGCTAAACGTGCTTATGGTGAGGTAATTCCTGCACCGGCGGTAGATAGACGCCTCTCTACCATCAAACAGCCTGTTGGTGTGTGTGCTGCGATTACACCATGGAATTTCCCTATTGCAATGATCACTCGAAAAGCGGCTCCTGCTCTGGCTGCAGGATGTGGGATGATCATTAAACCTTCTGAATTAACGCCTTTAACTGCTCTGGCTGTGGTGGAGCTTGCTCATCAGGCTGGCATCCCTAAAGCTCTATTGTCTACCGTTGTTTCTGAACAAGCAGCAGAATTTGGTTTGGTATTAAGTACCGATCCGCGTATTAAGAAGATCTCTTTCACTGGTTCGACACGTGTCGGCAAGATCTTGATGAAGCAGGCAAGTGATACGGTTAAAGCCGCTTCTATGGAATTGGGTGGTAACGCACCTTTTATTGTTTTTGACGATGCAGATTTAGATGCAGCAGCGAATGGCTTAATTGCCTCTAAGTTCCGTAATGCCGGACAAACTTGTGTGTGTACCAACCGCTTGTATGTGCATCAGAGCGTAAAAGAGGCATTCTTAGCTAAGCTTCTGGATAAAGCAGCGGGCCTAACGGTCGGTAATGGCCTTGATGAAAATACAACTCTTGGTCCTGTGATTACAATGGCTTCTAAGCATCGTCTAGAGGCAGTGATCGATCAGGCAGTACAAGAAGGGGCAACTATACTTAACCTGCCTCAAAAACGCTCTGGGCGCTTTATGGAGCCTGTTATCTTAGATAATGTGGAACAGAGTATGGCGATCGTGCAACAAGAGCTGTTTGGCCCAGTTCTGCCAGTTATTAGTTTTGATGCCGATGAACAAGTGCTCTCGATGGCGAACGACACAGAATATGGTTTAGCTTGTTACTTCTATACTGACAGCTTGAAGCGCATCATCAAATTTAGTGAAGGTTTGGAATATGGCATGGTGGGGGTAAATGAAGGAATTATCTCTACGGAAGTGGCACCGTTTGGTGGGATCAAAGAATCAGGCATTGGTCGTGAAGGGGCTAAGCAAGGCATGGATGAGTATCTAGAGACGAAGTACATCTGCCTTGGAGGTTTGAGCTAGCCTTCCGCTTAGACACTCATTGATACGATACAAAAAGAGAAAGCTAGGTACATCACCTGGCTTTTTGTTTATTGAGATAAAGTTGGATGAAGAGGGGAGCGGTGAGTTTTTTCAGATGCAAAAAAGCCGCATCAAGTGATGCGGCTTCTTCTAATATGGCTCCTCCTACTGGACTTGAACCAGTGACCTGCGGATTAACAGTCCGTCGCTCTACCAACTGAGCTAAGGAGGAACAAATTTTAATAAGTGGTGCCGACTACCGGAATCGAACTGGTGACCTACTGATTACAAGTCAGTTGCTCTACCTACTGAGCTAAGTCGGCACATTTTCGTTAATAAGTAATCGACTTACTAACTGAAAGATGGCTCCTCCTACTGGACTTGAACCAGTGACCTGCGGATTAACAGTCCGTCGCTCTACCAACTGAGCTAAGGAGGAATTATCTTGTTTAAGAATAAATGGTGCCGACTACCGGAATCGAACTGGTGACCTACTGATTACAAGTCAGTTGCTCTACCTACTGAGCTAAGTCGGCGTACCGTTATTCTTTCTATTGTTCGTGTTAGACACCAACAATTTTAAATTGTGGTGCCCGGAGGCGGAATCGAACCACCGACACGAGGATTTTCAATCCTCTGCTCTACCGACTGAGCTATCCGGGCGACGAGGTGTATTAAAAGGCTTTTCGGCTTTCAGGTCAACAATAAAATTAAAATAAAATATCGTTTGATGAATTTGTGCTCGGAGTGGGCTGTTTTTATGCATTTTGAGCAGCAATGCACCATGCTTTAAGCGCTGTTTTAAGAAAAGTAGGGCGCTCTGTCGCAAAATAAAGGCGATAAAAACAAAAAAGCACGTCTGAAAACGTGCTTTTTATTGAACAATTGACTTTAAACTAGTGCTTTACTGAGAACTTGTTCACCCAACCTTCGAGTTCATCCGCTAAAGATGCCAATGTTTGTGTGCTCGATTGGCTTTCTGTTACCACCGTATTTAGCTGGCTTCCGCTTTCTTCAATTAGGTTGATGCGGTGTGCGATGTCATCACTTACTTGAGTTTGCTCTGCAGCGGCAGTTGCGATCTGTTGGCTCATCGCTGTGATTGACTCTAGTGCTGTCACTATCTGTTGTAGCGCTTCAGAGGCGTTCATAGACTCAGTTACCGTGCTTTCACTGGTTTCGGCACAGATCTCCATTGTATGGATAGCATTGCGCGAACCTTCTTGAAGGTTAGAGATCATCTGTTGAATCTCTTTTGTGCTGTCTTGCGTGCGTCCTGCTAGGTTGCGCACCTCATCTGCTACTACCGCAAAGCCTCGGCCTTGTTCACCTGCACGTGCTGCTTCGATGGCGGCATTCAAAGCCAATAGGTTAGTTTGCTCCGCAATATCGCCGATTACGTCGAGAACTTTCACGATGCTGTTTACATCTTGGTCAAGATCCGCAACCGCTTTACTTGCTGTGTTTAGCTGAGTTGCTAAGCCTTGAATATTATCGACCGTACTGTGGATCAATGATTGCGTGTGTTGGCTCTGCTTGTCTGCTTCATCAGTGTTGTGTGCAGTGTCACTTGCCGAACTTGCAACATGGTTAGCTGAAGAAGCCATTTCTGTCATCGCTGTTGCGATCATCGCCGTTGACTGCTGCTGAGACATGGTTAGATCAGCGATTGAATTAGAGCGAGATTCTACGGCTGATAGCTCTGAACGTAATGCATGCATTGATTCATCCAGATTAGTTACCATCTTAGCCAGAGATTGACTCATCTCTTGTACGGCGCCATAGATGCTGTCTTTAGGGGCTGTGTATTCAAAGCTGGTTTGGATATTACCCTGAGCGACGGCCTGAACGGCTTGTCTAACGTCATTTGGTTCACCGCCAAGTAGGTTAAGCATCTTACGGATAGAGATGATTAAGCCGCCTAGAATCGCGCCAGCAATCGCCAGACACAGCGCTAGCTGCCATTGTGCTGTTGACCAGAAGCGTGCATTGACTTCATTAAAGCCGATACCAGTACCAACTACCCAGTTCCAATGCGGTGTTTTCTCTGCGATAGAGTGCTTTTCTTCGATGGTGCCGTCAGGCAGTTTTTGTGTCCAAGTGTATTCAACGATCTGACCTGTTTTACGACCCAGCACATCTAAAATTAACTGACCGACACTGTTGCCATCACCATCGCGGAAATCGTGGAAACTTGTTCCATGTAGTTGAGGGTCAAGTGGGGCCGCAACGAACATCATGTTCTCATCGGCAACATAAACGTATTCGTTGTCTTTGTAGATGTTGTTACGAAGTAGGCGGGTAGCCAGAGCTTTGGCTTCAGCTTCGGGCATTTTGCCTTCCACTGCCATTTGTTCAACTTCAGTCAGAATGCTGTAGGCACTCTTAAATAGCTCGGTAACTCGAGCTTTGTTATCAAGGTTACTTGCTACACGCAATGTCCATAGACCTGTTGCTGTAAGAGCAAGTAGGGCAACCAATATGATTGCAGATAATAAATAGGCTTGAGTTTTTAATTTCATAGTTAGCTCACGAGACGTATTTCATACTATGCAAGGCATAGCTTATAAGGGGCGTAATAATAAATTCATCATATTGAACTTGTATACAAGCGCCTATGCGGTCGTGTTGAAACTATGAGTTGGATTAAATTTTTAGCGTGAAATAAGTGTTTTTTATCAAATCAACCAAGAGTTAATAGGGATGTTTTTCGGTGGAGTCGAAGGAGAAGATTCGATGGAATTAGAAAGTAGGGGAGAGAGTTTTGGTATTGCAGATAAGAAAAAAGCCAAGTCCGAAGACTTGGCTTTCTAATTTGGCTCCTCCTACTGGACTTGAACCAGTGACCTGCGGATTAACAGTCCGTCGCTCTACCAACTGAGCTAAGGAGGAACTATTCTGTTTGTGTCTTGCTTTAAGCAAGTGCACCAAATATGGTGCCTCGAGGCGGAATCGAACCACCGACACGAGGATTTTCAATCCTCTGCTCTACCGACTGAGCTATCGAGGCAAAAGAAGAATGGTGCCGACTACCGGAATCGAACTGGTGACCTACTGATTACAAGTCAGTTGCTCTACCTACTGAGCTAAGTCGGCGTACCGTTTTCTTTTTTGAAGAGTAAACTCTTCATTTTTTAGAATCTCATTTACATGAAACTCTAGAAGTTGGCTCCTCCTACTGGACTTGAACCAGTGACCTGCGGATTAACAGTCCGTCGCTCTACCAACTGAGCTAAGGAGGAACTATTCTGTTTGTGTCTTACTTTAAGCAAGCGCACCAAATATGGTGCCTCGAGGCGGAATCGAACCACCGACACGAGGATTTTCAATCCTCTGCTCTACCGACTGAGCTATCGAGGCAAAAGAAGAATGGTGCCGACTACCGGAATCGAACTGGTGACCTACTGATTACAAGTCAGTTGCTCTACCTACTGAGCTAAGTCGGCGTACCGTTTTCTTTTTAACTGTTCGTGCTAAGCACCAACAATTTTAAATCGTGGTGCCCGGAGGCGGAATCGAACCACCGACACGAGGATTTTCAATCCTCTGCTCTACCGACTGAGCTATCCGGGCAACGGAGCGCTATTAAACGGATTTTCCCGCTTTCCGTCAACCACTTTTTTTAAATAATTTCAAAAAAGTGGTTGTTCGAACGCTTTTTATTCAACTGTCGGTAAAAAGTTTACCCTGCGTTAAATTCCTTTTTGAAATTTGTAACTTTTTCTAGGTAACGGCGTGCTTCTGCATTCGGATGTTTCTTGGTTAGAGCCCAATAAACTTGGTTTGGCTGTAAAGAATTCAAATCTTGCATCGCACGTTTGCGATCTGTGCGGTGGAAAGTGTTCAAAACACCACCAGTTCCGCCGTTGTAAGCAGAAATCATGCTGTACTCCAACGAGGTTGGGTGTTGTACATCTTTCAAATAACGGTTTTTAAGGATGTAGAAGTAAGCCGTTCCGGTATCAATGTTGTTTTCTGGATTAAACAAATACTCAGGGCTTGGTTGCCCTGAACGATTCTTCACTAGCTTAAACACATCACGCCCCGCAGTTTTTGGTACAACCTGCATCAATCCATACGCATTTGCCCAGCTTACTGCATACGGGTTAAAGCTACTTTCGGTTTTGATGATGGCGTAAATCAGATCTTCAGGAATATCGTATTTCTTCGAGGCGCGGCGCACGATGTCTGCGTATTGGTAACTACGTTGTGAGAAGTGATCTTCTACCATTGGGATTTCAACGTAGTAGGCTTTCTTGAAATCGACATCCTTGGTTTTGACTTGGTTAGCAATCAAGTAATCGGCAAAGCGATTCGCGCGCCATGACCATTGAATGGGCTTTTTGTCTTGATCAACGACCTGATTATAAAGAAAGGGTTGGCCTTCCAGTTTGATCTCTTTAGAGGAGAACAAGTCGACACTGGCTGGATCGTCCGGTGTCAAAAGGGTTGTGATGATAGCGTTCTTGAGGTGTTTTTGTGGTTCGGTTGGAGAAACCGTCTCGATAGTAATCACACCTTTTTGGAAATCGACTTCGGCACGGCTCAAATAGTTATCGATATATTTGACGTAATTGCTTTTACCCGCGACTTTAACTTCGCGTTGACCCCATCGCTTTTTGATATTGCCAGAGAAGCTACTGATCAGTGAATCTAAGGCATCGGTGTCTTTTTCAAACTGTCCTGGCAGTTCTGCTAGATTGTTGGCAAAACGGTTGGTCGGCTCGTAATCGACGTCATAAATCTTTTCTACGAACTCACGGCTACAACCTGCCATTAAAAGGGCAGTAGCGATAAAGGCGATTTTTTTCATAACTATTGAGATGGCTTTGTGGTCTCTAATATAAAAATGACACCACAAGTTTGGTTGTGATGTCATTGTTTTAAAACAAGTTTGCTTTATTCGCTTGGTGGCGTGTAGCCCTCAATGTGAACCTCTTTGCCTTCGAACAGGAAGTTCACCATTTCTGTTTCAAGCTGTTTACGATGCTCTGGATCCATCATGTTGAGCTTCTTCTCGTTGATCAACATGGTTTGTTTCTGTTGCCATTGAGCCCAAGCTTCTTTCGAGATGTTATCGAAAATGCGTTTACCTAGTTCACCTGGGTAAAGTTGAAAGTCTAGACCTTCGCCTTCTTTCTTTAGTCGAGCACAAAAAACAGTGCGGCTCATAATGACTCCTTGCAATTAATTAACGAAGTTCGTGGGGTAGCGCTTCCAGTAGCAGTTTTACTGGTGCAGCTAAACCGACTTCTTCAGGTTTAGATAAGTTATACCAAAGACCTTTGTTACCTTCCATCACCACATTGGGTTGCTTTGACAGGTCAATCAAAATCGGTGTGATATCGAGATGGTAATGGCTGAATGTATGACGAAACGTAATCAGAGTTTCTTGATGTCTAATATCGTTGGCTTGAATACCGCGTTGTTCCAGCAGCAATTCAATATCGCTCTCTACATCAATATGCTCAGTTTGTGGGAAGCAAAATAGCCCGCCCCAAATACCTGTCTGCGGTCTTTGTTCTAGCCATACTTCGTGACTATCACCATTTTTGTGATGCAGCATAACGAAACGTGTTTGCTTAACCGGTTTGTCTTTTTTCGGCTTCTTACCCGGATAATCAAGCACATTACCTTGTTTCTTTGCCACACAAAGATCGTTTACTGGACACAATGTGCATTTAGGCTTGCTGCGGGTACACATCATGGCACCCATATCCATCATGGCTTGATTGTACTTGTCGACGTCTGTTTGTGGCGTGTGCGTTTCTGCGATTTCCCACAATTGGTTTTCGACTTTCTTTTGTCCAGGCCATCCATCCACGGCAAAACAGCGTGAAAGTGTGCGCTTTACGTTGCCGTCTAATATCGCATGTGGCTGTTTATAGACAGACGAAAGAACCGCAGCGGCGGTGGAGCGACCAATCCCCGGTAGGGCATTCATCAGCTCTAGGTCTAGAGGAAACTCACCATTGTACTTATGGGCGACCTCTTTTGCGGCTTTATGAAGGTTACGAGCACGTGCGTAATAACCTAAGCCGGTCCAAAGGTGCAGCACTTCATCTTGCTCAGCATTGGCAAGATCGACCACGGTCGGGAAGCGCTCCAAAAAGCGTTGGTAATAAGGGATAACCGTAGTGACCTGAGTTTGCTGAAGCATGATTTCAGACAACCAGACACTATAAGCGGTCTTGTTTTGTTGCCACGGAAGATCTTTTCTTCCATATGCGTCATACCATTCTAAGATGGCACTGGCGAAAGGTGTCACGACTTGCTCTGTATTCTATTATTGGTTAGGAGCAAAATTGCACCACAGATTGTGGTGTAAGTACAACAGATAAACTGTGGGGATATTGTGTCTGGTTTGTTTGCTTTTGGGTTGCCATAGTCCGATAGCTCAACAAATACTTGCACCTAAGTGAATTCTTTGGATAATCCCCGCTTTGATTAATCAATGTGCAGGCAAAATCAATGAGTGAAGTAACCACTAACGAATACAACGAAGACGGTAAAATGATCCGTAAAATCCGCAGTTTCGTGCGTCGCGAAGGTCGTCTAACTAAGGGCCAAGAGAATGCGATGAACGAGTGCTGGCCAACAATGGGTATCGACTACAAAGCTGAACTTCTTGATTGGAAAGAAGTGTTTGGCAACGATAACCCAGTAGTGCTTGAGATCGGTTTTGGTATGGGTGCTTCATTGGTTGAAATGGCAAAGAACGCGCCAGAGAAAAACTTCATCGGTATCGAAGTGCATAGTCCAGGCGTTGGTGCTTGTCTTGCAGATGCTCGCGAAGCCGGTATCACGAACCTACGTGTAATGTGTCACGATGCGGTAGAAGTATTCGAACACATGATCCCAAATGGCAGCCTAGCAACGCTACAACTGTTCTTCCCAGACCCTTGGCACAAAAAGCGTCACCACAAGCGTCGTATCGTACAGCTTGAGTTCGCTGAAATGGTTCGTCAGAAGCTTATCCTGAATGAAGGTATCTTCCACATGGCGACAGACTGGGAAAACTACGCTGAGCACATGATTGAAATCATGAACCAAGCACCTGGTTTCGAAAACATCGCTGAAGAAGGCGACTTCATTCCTCGTCCAGAAGAGCGTCCACTGACTAAATTTGAAGCTCGCGGTCACCGTCTAGGTCACGGTGTGTGGGATATCAAATTCAAGCGTACTGCTTAAGGAGCCAGTAGATGTACCACTACGCGATATTAGCGAATCCGGGTCATAACCGTATTTACTTTGATAGCGCAATGACGATTGCATGTTCTGAGCTAAAAGCGATTTTGGCGTCGGAAGGTGTTGAAGTAACTGAAATTGGCAACAAAGACGTGGGTCTGCCTGCTGCACTTGTGTTCTCTTGCGAAACTGAACTAAGTGAAGCACAGGCTGGCAAGATTGCTGCGTCATCTATCTACTACGCGCTATTTGAAGTGCGTGAAGATGGTTTATTACGTCCAATTCAGGCGCCTGCATTCAATACTTTCCCTGAGAGCATGAGTCAGATCCTGCGTTACACAGGTAAAACAAACGAGCAGTTTACGCGTTTGATGGTGAACCTAGGCGTCAGTGCTGCCAGCACGGGCAGTGCGCAATTGACGCTGATGGATCCTATGTGTGGTAAAGGTACAACACTGTTTGAAGGTTTGATCCACGGCTTGAATGTTGTGGGTGTTGAGATCAACCAGAAATGGGTTCAAGAGATCCAAACCTTCATCGTTAAGTTCATGAAGAACGGTCGCTTTAAGCACAAAGTGAGCAAAGAAAAGCGCACTTCTGGTGGTAAAAAAGTGGCAGATGGCTTCGTGGTTGAGGCAGCAGCAGACAAAGACGATTACAACAAAGGTAATCTTCAAACGATGAAGCTGTACTCAGCAGATACGCGTATCGCAGACCAAGTTGTGAAGAAGAACTCGGTAGATGTGATGGTGTCTGACTTGCCTTACGGCGTGCAGCACGGTAGCAAAAATGCCAATGACAGCAAACTGAACCGCAGCCCACTGGAGCTTCTAAAAGAGGCTCTGCCTGCATGGAAAGTGGTGTTGAAGAAACAAGGTTCTGTGGTGTTGTCTTTCAACGAATTCACCTTGAAGTGGAAAGACGTGGCGGCATTATTTGAAGAGCAAGGGTGGAAGGTACTTTCAGAAGAGCCTTACATCGGTTATCTTCACCGTGTTGATCAATCCATCAACCGCAACATCATTGTGGCAATAAAACCATAATCGACTTGAGTCGAATAAATTCCATGGAAAAGTCAACGTCCGCGTTGGCTTTTTTTACCTCTGAACTCAGCTATTTGGGTTCTTGTGACAAGAAGGTAGAAGATGAAACCTACAGCGCAAATTTTGACAGACATTCTAGCGGAAGTTCGCCCTTTAATTGGTCAAGGCAAAGTCGCCGACTACATTCCCGCATTGGCAAAAGTACCCAATACCAAACTGGGTATTGCGGTATACACCAATGAAGGTGAAGTGATTAAAGCGGGCGATGCAGAAGAGTCGTTTTCGATTCAGTCGATCTCAAAAGCGTTGAGTCTGACTCTGGCAATGTGCTTGTACAAGCAAGAAGAGATCTGGTGTCGTGTAGGTAAAGAGCCTTCTGGTCAGGCGTTTAACTCGATGATCCAGTTAGAGATGGAGCAGGGCATTCCACGTAACCCGTTCATTAACGCCGGTGCTATTGTGGTTGCTGATTTGCTGCAAAGCCGTCTCTCTGCGCCTCGTCAGCGTCTATTGGAATTTGCTCGTCAGCTATCTGGTGACACTCATATCGTGTACGACAAAGTGGTTGCAGCTTCTGAAATGATGCATGGCGACCGCAACGCTGCGATTGCATACTTGATGCGTTCATTTGGTAACTTCGAGAACGAGGTTATCCCAGTTCTGCAAAACTACTTCCATGCTTGTGCGTTGAAGATGAGCTGTGTCGATCTGGCGAAGACCTTTAGCTACTTAGCTAATA
The DNA here is from genome assembly GCF_001557945.1 of Vibrio sp. CUB2. Lineage (NCBI taxonomy): Bacteria > Pseudomonadati > Pseudomonadota > Gammaproteobacteria > Vibrionales > Vibrionaceae > Vibrio > Vibrio sp. CUB2. The sequence continues at coordinate 11,651 of NZ_LNRB01000035.1, forward strand.
AAGGCACGTCGGTACAAACGGGTAAGCCTGTCGTATCACCAACGCAAACCAAGCAGTTGAATGCATTGCTAGCAACATGTGGTTTGTATGATGGTGCTGGTGAATTTGCTTACCGTGTTGGTATGCCGGGTAAGTCAGGTGTTGGTGGTGGCATCATCGCTGTCGTACCGGGTGAAATGACGATTGCTGTTTGGTCTCCAGAGCTTGATGCATCTGGTAACTCACTCGCTGGTACCAAAGCACTGGAGCTACTTGCTGAGCGTATTGGTCGTTCGATTTTTTAGAAGAAAGATGCGAGATGCGAGCACGGACTTCATCCTATAGAGCGCTTCGCTTCGAGAAAGGTTTTTACAATAAAAAGAGTTGACCCTAAAGCCAACCCTTCCATCATTTTTCTCGAATCTCGAATCTCGAATCTCGAATCTCGAATCTCGAATCTCGAATCTCGAATCTCGAATCTCGAATCTCGAATCTCGAATCTCGAATCTCGAATCTCGAATCTCGAATCTCGAATCTCGAAT
>NZ_LNRB01000036.1:0-10257 GCF_001557945.1 Vibrio sp. CUB2
GCGAGCGGCTCAGCCGGTTACGAGCCATTTGTTGGGCTCTCCACGCCTGATAGGAGTACCTTTTAAAGTGTCTGTTGTATCGGGAATTGCGTTCAATTTCTCGATAGATAGTAGCTTTGTGACGACCAAGTTGTTTAGCTATTTTAGCGGTACTAATTCCTTGCTTTCTGAGAGCAGAAATCATATACCTTTCGTTCTCAGTTAGGTGCGTGTATTTCATGTTTTTTACTTCTTGGTGGGAGCAAACTTCATGATTATCGCATCTCACTGTTTTTATGTTCAGAGGTGTCGCACTTCGTACTTGAATCCAAGTGATATAACAAAGCATTTAAGAGTGATTCCCAACGCTTGGCATTTTTCATTCCATCGTTGGATTTTGTGTTTTCGGTGGTATGGTTGCGTTTAGTGGTAGCGTTGCTCACACCTTAATGCGGCGTTAGTTGCTTCAAGGAGTTGAAGCTATGTATAAACAATCGGAAGTTAACAAAGCATTGATAACCATCCTTTTGATTCTCAGTGCGATTATAGTTTTTACCTCTAGTTATATCGGAGGTATGCTCATAGCTTTGGCAATCAACCTTGTTATAGGAACATTGTTTTACTCGATGACGATCGAAGTAAATGGAAATAAAGTTTGCTGGTATTTTGGTCTTGGGTTTCTTCGTAAGGAAGTCGAAGTTTCAAGCATTACAGAAGTTTCAATTTATGAAACTAAGTGGTATCAGGGCATCGGAGTTCGTATGTTAAAGGACGGCTGGCTGTACAATGCTTCAGTAGGTAAAGCCCTTAAATTAAAGTTGTCTAGTGGCAAAAATATTTACCTTGGGTGCAAAGACGTTGAAGGTCTTCAGTTAGCATTGGCATCCAGCAACTAACAAACTGTTTAAGAGTGATTCGCAACGCTTGGCATTTTTGCTATGCGTTGCGTTTAGTGTTTAAGGTGGTATGCGGTAGCTTCGGCATTGCGTTGCTCACACCTTAACAGGGCGTTATATCCTTGGAGCAAATAATGCAGAAACAAAGAGTTAGTGCTCTAATGGTTAATTGCCAGAACGGATATATTCTCCTCATCAAACGCTTTAAAGAGGGGCGAAATTACTGGGTTTTTCCTGGTGGTGGAGTTGAAGTAGAAGAATTACTTGAGGAAGCAATCGTACGAGAGGTTTTTGAAGAAACCAGTTTGCGAATCGACAACTATCAAGAAATTTTCTCCGTCGTAAACCGTGGACGAAAGGAGCATTTCTACCTCGTAAATGTCCCGTTTTTTGACCCTAAACTATCGTCGCATAGCCCTGAATACGAAGCTCAAAGTAGCAGTAACCGGTATGAACTTACTTGGGTAAAGCTCAATGATCTAAGTAAGTTAAATCTTGTGCCTGTTGAAGCTAAGGAAATAGTAAGTTCACTGGCATCTCAAGCACGGATATAACAAACAATTTAAGAGGGATTCCCAACGCTTGGCATTTTTGGTTCTACTTCAAATTTAGTGCTTATGGCACAATGCGTTAGGTTTGGGTGGTAGCGTTGCTCACCCCTTAATTGGGCGTTAGCTGTCTTAACTAGGAGTATATATAATGATTGATGGTGTGCAGGAGACTCCTTTGTGGGTAGTTAGCATGTCTACAATTCTGGCTTTCTTACCGCTTATAAAACTTTTGCATCACATATTACACTCTAATCGGTCTTACAAAGTCCAAAGTTTAGAAGCTCTTTCTAAAGTGTTAAGTGGCACTGAGAACATTAGCAACAGACTCGTTGCTGAGCAGTTGTTTATTAATCAATTCAAGGTACGTGTTGACTATGAAACCATAGTAGCTTTGCTTGCTTTCGAAGCACCGACAAAAGCAATAAACCTCTACCGAAACTCAAACAAGTATTTGAAAACAGCTAAAGGTCGATTGGTCTACGAAGATAAATATCAATGCTCGAAGAAAAGGCGTTTAGAAAAGTATATAAGACCAATTCGAAATCATATTTTATACTGGTTCTTCGCAATGATAGCTGGTTTTATTGGTTTGTACGTATATCGCTCGTTTAACATAGATACAATATTTCACACCAATTACGTACTTTTTAATGGAGCAGTTTGGGCGCTCTGTTCGTTAGGTAGTCTTATTTGCGTAATAATAGCGGTAAGATGTCTTACTGATACTACAAGCATTAAAGATGCAGAGGCTTTGATGAGTCTAAGCAATCGATATAAAAGCTCACCCAAATGGCTTTACTAAAATACAGCTAACAAACTGTTTAAGAGTGATTCGCAACGCGTGGCATTTTTACTATGCGTTGGTTTTAGTGGTTAAGGTGGTTTGCAGCGGCTTCGGTATTGCGTTGCTCACACCTTAACAGGGCGTTAGAGTGCCGAGTTCAGCATAGGAGTATAGTTTATGGATAAACACATCGTTGTTTTAGGCGGTGGTGGTTGGATGATGGGAGAAAAACACAGCAAATTAGACCGTTATGCACTTGATCTTACGGGCAAGCGTGATCCAAAAGTTTGCTATCTTCCTACAGCAACTGGTGACGCAGAAGAAGCTATTCAACGTTTTTACGATTCAGGTCTTAGTTGTAATTTGACCCATTTTCCATTGTTCAAACCAGACTCCAATTGGCGCACAAAGCTGCAAGAGCAAGACGTTATATATGTTGGGGGCGGTAATACCCGTTCAATGTTAGCTATCTGGCGAGAGTGGGGCATAGATACAATACTCAAAGAATGCTACGAAAATGGTGTGGTATTGTGCGGTATGAGTGCAGGGGCTATATGTTGGTTTGACTTAGGCATCACCGACAGCAATCCTGAAGAATATACAGTTATTGACGGCTTGGGTTTCGTGCGTGGTCTAGCCTCAGCTCATTTTAATGGCAGTGATGAAAAGGCTGATTTATTTTCTGATTTTTCTCAAAATAACAGTAGTGTACCGTGCTACGGTATTAGCGATTATGCCGCCCTGCACTTTATTAACGGTCAATTATATCAGACGGTTACTAGTAAATTTAATGCAAAAGTAACGTTCGAAAATGCACTCTAACAAACTGTTTAAGAGTGATTCGCAACGCGTGGCATTTTCACTATGCGTTGCGTTTGGTGTTTAAGGTGGTTGCAGCAACATCGGTATTGCATTGCTCACACCTTAACAGGGCGTTATGTGAATAGGAGATTTCAATGAATCAGGCAGTCAAAGGTCGCTTCGATGAATACCCAGAGAACGCTCGTGTTAGGTTGGCGGAGCTACGTAATCTAGTCTTTCAAATAGCATCTGAGTTGGATCTTGGGGAAGTCGATGAAACTCTAAAATGGGGTGAACCAAGCTACAGTGTAAAAACAGGCAGTCCGTTAAGAATGGACTGGAAACTCAAGTCTCCTAACAATTATTACCTCTTCTTTAATTGCCAAACCAAGCTCGTCGATACATTCCGGGAATTGTATGGTGAAGAACTGGTGTTTCAGGGAAATAGAGCAATAGTTCTGTCCTTATCGAAACCGATACCAGAAAGAGTAATCAAGTCCTGTTTAGAGTTGGCTTTAACCTATCAGCAGCGTAAAAATTTACCTCTTTTAGGCGCGTAAAAAATTCACATAACAATAAATTTAAGAGTGATTCACAACGCTCGGCGGTTTCACTTCAAGCAAGTTTAATGTTTATGGCACAATGCGTTAGGTAAGGTGGTGGCGTTGTTCACACCTTAATTTGGCGTTAGGCTCTACAAAGTAAAAAAGTTCTACTGTTACCTTGAAAATATAATTCGTGCCCCAATCTAAGTGGCTGATAATTCATAAAAAAGGAAATTTATAATGCCTATCTATCAAGCTATTCAAACGTTAAAACAAAATGCACCTCTCACACTTCCTCAAGCTCAGGCTTTTGTGAGTAGTCTGGATCCAAAGCTACAAAAGCAAATTATTGCAGCTATTTATATTGGTCGTGATAATCTAAACGCATCCACATGGGGAGAAGATACATTACTATCGGTTGATTGCATCGACCATATTCCTTCAAGCAATTATGCGCAAATTATTTGGGAAAAAAATGATGCGCTAGTTTCATACTTAAATAGCCTCGAAACTTGTGCAGCAAATACTAACTTTAACTTAAATAACCTTTAGTTGTTTGTCGAAAGCCCCTCGAGTAGGGGCTTATTCTGAAGAAAGCAACATTTCAGCTTTTAAATTGAGTTCGAGCCTAACAAGGCGTTTAAGACAGATTCCCAACGCATGGCATTTTTCATTCCATCGTTGGGTTTTGTGTTTACGGCTGTGTGGTTAGGTTTCGTGGTAGCGTTGCTCACTACTTAACGCGGCGTTATAATTTTAGGGAGAAACTGTGGAACTATCTGAAATAAAAAAGAAAGTTAAACGAGAGCTGTTGACCTCAGCTCCTATCCTTCTGCTTGCTTTTATTTTTCCAATTTTAGCGTGGTTTGGTGTTTTCCAACTTGAAGATAACTCAGCAATTTGGTTTCAGCGTAGTGGGTCAGTTACTGTTCTTTTTGCCGTATGGGTTGAATTTAAGTTGTTCAAGTTAGCAGGGCTCACTAATCCTATCAGTGAAAATGGTAAAACTTATGATGATATGCGTAAGAGCGATTACCTCCAAACTCACAATTCAAAGAAGATTCAAATCATAAAGTATTTAGCTGCAGTATTGGCTATATCTGGCACCGTCATTTGGGGGTATGGGGACTTAATCTTCATAGCGTTGTCGCAATAAATTATAACAAACAATTTAAGAGGGATTCCCCACGCTTGGCATTTTTGGTTCGGGTTTATTTCAGTGTTTACGGCGTCCAAATTGAGTGTCGTGGTCGCGTGGCTCACCCCTTAATTGGGCGTTATAGCTCAGGTCAGATTTACCGCTCCCCAAATCATAACTACGTTAATCACGTATAGTTTTGCTATCTGTACGTTACTTGCGTATACTTTGCGTATGAAAAGTGTATTTGTAGAATCAACCATATTTGAAAAGTACCGCAATGAATATCTCAGCGATGATGAGTTTAGGCTTTTTCAAGCTGAGTTAATGTCTAACCCGAAGCAGGGTGACGTGATTCAAGGTACGGGTGGTTTGCGAAAGATTCGAGTTGCAAGTAAAGGTAAAGGCAAGCGTGGTGGTTCTCGCGTTATCTATTACTTCCTCGATGAAAAGCGTCGTTTCTACTTGCTAACGATTTACGGCAAGAATGAAATGTCCGACTTAACCGCAGACCAAAAGAAACAACTAAAGGCTTTTATGGAGGCGTGGCGTAATGAGCAATCGTGATTTATTTGCAGAGTTAAGTTCAGCACTTGTTGAGGCTAAAGAGCATTCAGAGGGCAAGCTTACCCTTAAAACTCATCAAGTTAACGACATCAGTGAGTTAAATATCTCACCTGATGAAATCGTGAGTATTCGAGAGCAGTTTAATATGTCTCGTGGTGTGTTTGCTCGTTTGTTGCACACATCATCTCGTACGTTAGAAAACTGGGAGCAAGGGCGTAGCGCACCAAATGGGCAAGCAGTAACTCTTCTAAAGTTGGTTCAGCGTCATCCAGAAACTCTGTCACACATCGCTGAGCTATAACAAACAATTTAAGAGTGATTCAGCACGCGTGGCATTCTTAGCATGCGGTGGTTTTGGGTGTTGAAGTGCAATGCAGAGGCTTGGTCATTGCGTGCTTCACACCTTAATTGGGCGTTATGTACTTTCTCGAAAATTAACCTAGCCAACGTATGAAATTAGGTCGTAAACTTAGCTTAATTAAAGGGTTAGGTGATAGATATGGCATTTTCAGAAATTGAGCAACAGCGTTATAGAAAGGTAGTGGATAAGTACCTTGATTCTTGTCGGCCGCCAGAAGAGATCCGCAACCAACTTGATATTGGGTATCGTTTAGAGGGGCAAGTCATCGAAATCTTCGAGATACGTCCTAAGTGGAATGATCCATCCGAAAAAATGGAGTGCCCAGTAGCCAAAGTCAAATATTATAAGTCGCGTGATGCGTGGAAAATTTACTGGATGAAATCCGACCAAAAATGGCATTCGTATGAGCCAGTTCCAGAGATTCAACTTCTAGAAGCTTTCTTGGAAATATTGGAAGACGATACTTATGGGTGTTTCTGGGGATAGAACCAACCACGTACATAACAAACTGTTCAAGAGGGATTCGCAACGCGTGGCATTTTTACTATGCGTTGGTTTTAGTGTTTAAGGCGGTATGCGGCGGCATCGGTATTGCGTTGCTCACCCCTTAACAGGGCGTTATATGAAAAAATCGACATAATTCATATAATTAAAGTTAAATCGATGAAGTGTATGATTCTATTGGTTAATATGTTTTTGATTGCATATTTTACTTGAGGTACACATGGAAAATAATAATGAATTTACATCACACTACAGTGATGAAAGCTTTTGGGATAAGGTAAAAGGGTTTGCGAAAGCTGCAGGAGAGACTGTCCTAGAACCTGCGTTAAAATTGTACTATGCAGCAAGTGACCCAGATACCCCGATGTGGGCTAAGACTGTTGTTTACGGTGCGCTTGGTTATTTTATCTCCCCTATTGATGCAATTTCTGATATCACGCCTGTCGTTGGTTTCACTGATGATCTTGGAGTTCTTGTTGCTGCGACCGCAACGATAGCCGCCCATATCAAAGACTCTCATACAGCTAAGGCTAAAGAGACATTAAAACAGTGGTTTGATTGATAATTAAATTTTCATATAACAAACTGTTTAAGAGTGATTCGCAACGCTTGGCATTTTTGCTATGCGTTGCGTTTTGTGTTTAAGGCGGTATGCGTTAGCTTCGGTATTGCGTTGCTCACACCTTAACAGGGCGTTATAAAGATTAGGAGACTTTCACGATAAATGGACTTAGTTGTTGAGTTACTAAAAAGTGGTGATTACTGGATTGCGATTGTTGTAGTGATCGTAACTATTGCTATAAATGCTCCTAGAGTAACCGAGTACTACTTCTTACTTAGAAAAAATAGAATGGCTCAGATTTTGTCTGCTTTACAAGAACCGAGTGTTTCGGAAGAACTAAAGACTCATTTGAAAAATGAGCTCGATATTGAGTGTTTTAAAGGTATTCATGGTATCCGCGTTAGTCTCCCAATGTTAAAAGCAGTTTATGTACTTAATGAAAGGGTTGGGGCGACGGTCTCTTTCAGACATGTCTTGAAAACAGTCCAACTTTTACCTGATATTTCAGATGTAGAGCTTTTGTCGTACCGGATAAGATTAAATATCCTAGATAAGGTTATTGCTTCTTATAACCTGGTGTTTGGATTGCTCATAGCTGGCTTTGGGTTCATAACATTTTTACTATCGATTTACTCGATTGTTACTGGATTTGAGCCAAGTCTTCTTATTTCTGGTGTTATCTTCCTACCTTTAGGTTTTTACATGCTCAATGATGGTAGTGCCTTGTTTTCTGTGTATCACATCAATAGAGCACTCAATGACTATGAAAAGGCAACTGAGAAAAAATCTTTATAACAAATTGTTCAAGAGTGATTCGGCACGCGTGGCATTTTTACTATGCGTCGGTTTTAGTGGTTAAGGTGGTATGCGGAGGCTTCGGTATTGCGTGCCTCACACCTTAACAAGGCGTTATATGCCAGTGATCAAAAAGTCGATAGCAGCAATAATCTCATTTCTAAAAGTGTTCAACTCATTTACTGGATCGCGCAAGATCTTAGTTGGCACACTCGCCATTTGATGAGTTAGGATTACGAAATCACCTTCATCAATATGGATCATTGGACATAGATGAGTAGGTGCTTTTTTCTCTAACATTTCAACTGGTGTTAATGGAATCACCAGTCGGGTATTCAGCGTATCAAGCATTTCACTTTGAACATCGACAAAGTATGGGTAAGCGGTAGCAGTGCTTTTATCGTTATTTTGGTATAGTGAAAACTGTGACATTAGAATACTCGGTAAGAATCGGAAAACAGACCGTGATTTTCTGTTAGTTCATTGCAAGCGCTAATAGCATCTGCATTTTGCTCTAACCACTCAGCCTTACGGCGTTGTTTTACTTCTTTTTCAAGAGCTTTTTCCATTGTTGCAGAGAGGTTTATGTTTAGTCGTTTAGCTTCAGCGAGTAACTCGCTATTTAAGCTTAAGTTTGCAGCCTTTTTGGGTGCTTGCGTACTATATGCGTTTCTCATGATAATTACCTATGCGTATTTATGATGCGCATTAAGTATAGGCGGACTAAAGGCATATAACAAACAATTTAAGAGTGATTCCCCACGCTTGGCATATTTGGTTTGGGTTTAGTTTAGTGTTTACGGCGTCCAAGTTGAGTATAGTGGTAGCGTGGCTCACACCTTAATTGGGGGTTATAACTCTTTTGTCAGTTTCATTGTTACACAACTAAGCTTGAAGCCCTTCGAGAACGGTTTACTTGTTGTTACTGCCGCTGCTGCTTTTGTGAGACCTTATCGCACAAATAACTGATAGGGAGATATTTTCATGGCAGCACGTCCTAGCCTACTAAAAATGAAAGTTGCCTTTGCTAAGGTAAACAGAGATGTGTCTGAAGTTGGTACCATTATCGGCGGTAAAGTAAATCACAATATTAATGTTCTAACACCAGAGCAGGGGCGGTTTGAGAATGCTTGTGCGATACGTATGTCATATGCACTTAACTATGCTGGTTTCAAAGTTCCCTACATAAAAAACAAAACTGTCTCCGGTGGGCAGGGGAATTGGTACATTTATCGTGTGAAAGATTTGATCAACTTTTTGTATCAAAAATTTGGTGAGCCAGAGTTGGTGGTTCAAAGCCCCAATGCTAATAAACTCTCTGAATACAAGGGCATTTTAGTTGTTGATGTAGATACTTGGTTAGACGCATCAGGTCATGCAAGTATTTGGACTGGTTCAAGATGTACAGATAGCTGTTACTTTCCGGACGCAAAAAAGGCTTATTTATGGAAATTAGAAGATTAGTAAGCAGTATAAGCATGGCTCTTTGTAGTCTCGGAGTTACCGCAAGCCCACTCAGTACTCAAAGTGATGAGCAGCTTTTTAAAAACTTCGCTCTCTCATCTTGTATTGCTACCTATTACAAAGACTCAGATGTTGCGAAAGATGCGATAACTGCAATGCAAGGCTATCGAGAGTTCTCCGAGCTTCCTTTAGAGTCGTTCTTTGAGGTAAGCGAGCTATTAGACACAGACGATATGTCTAGGTACAAATCAAAAAATGGTAACGTGATCGAGTTGGCTTACTGTGTAGACTTTTCTAATTCAGACGGAGTTCATAAGCTGTACATTAAGGCGAAATCAGAGTTATAACAAACTGTTTAAGAGTGATTCGCAACGCGTGGCATTTTTACTATGCGTTGCGTTTAGTGTTTAAGGTGGTATGCGGGAGCTTCGGTATTGCGTTGCTCACACCTTAACAGGGCGTTATACCTTTTTCGTATCGTTGAGGTTTACTTGAAAGAAGTTGAAGTTGTAAAAGTGGCTCGGTGTTTTGAGGCGATGGGCGAGATATTATGCCGTCTATTAGGTTTAGTCCTCGTTTATGTCATGTTCGAGTTTATTGGTACGAAAGTAGTGGGTGCGAGTTTTCAAAAAGATACTTTGCTAAGTTTAGTCGTGCTTCCTGCTATCTATGTTCTTAAAGACCTACATACGATTATTGAGCCATTTTTTGTAAAAGTTTGGATGAACGAAGAATCCGTAAAAGTGCAAAGTGGTATTTTGACTCAGAGAATTGATAACCTCATCTTAAAGAACGTTGAAAATGTAGAATTGACAAAAAGTCCAATCGGGCGTGTGTTTGGATATACAACACTTTGTTTGTACGCTTATGGCTCTTGGGTTGAGTTACCTTTTGTGAAAAGCTGTCTAGCTGAAGATTTGCATGCTCAATTAAGTACGGCGGCTTAGTATCAAGTTTGAAGTGCGACACTTTCTACAGATGCGCATGAATATACTCCGTTGGTGTCCTATACCCAAGCCTTTTGCGTGGGCGCGTATTTAATTTGTGCGCAATTTCATTGCAGAGCTTCTGTGTTACGTGTGACATAGAAGTTCGTTTTGGTAAGTATTGTCGTATCAAGCCATTAGTGTTCTCATTAGTGCCTCGTTCCCATGAGTGGTATGGGTTTGCAAAGTAAAACAGACAGTTATGATGTTTTTCTAGTTGTGCATAACCATGAAATTCAGTGCCGTTATCCGCAGTTATCGTCTTAAAAGGTAAGTCAGAGCGGGTCATGATTTTGCTCATTCTTACGTTGAGCGACTCGCTTG
>NZ_LNRB01000037.1:0-8230 GCF_001557945.1 Vibrio sp. CUB2
ACACGTTGGCTGTTTACGAAAACCATTTCTCGAACAATGGTGTGGTTGGTGCCCCATTAACAGTGGCTGGTTTTTTACTTGGTATGACAAAGAACGCCAAAGTGGCTTCGTTGAATCACGTTATTACAACACATCATCCAGTACGTGTGGCGGAAGAAGCGTGTCTACTCGACCAAATGAGTGAAGGCCGTTTTGTCTTTGGCTTTAGTGATTGTGAAAAGAGTGCAGATATGCGCTTCTTTAATCGACCAACGGATTCTCAGTTTCAGTTGTTCAGTGAGTGTCACAAGATCATCAATGATGCATTCACTACTGGGTACTGCCATCCAAACAATGATTTTTATAGTTTTCCTAAAATCTCTGTTAACCCACACGCATACACTGAAGGCGGTCCTGCGCAATTTGTGAATGCGACGAGCAAAGAAGTGGTTGAATGGGCGGCTAAGTTAGGGCTTCCACTCGTATTTAAATGGGACGACTCAAACGCGCAAAGAAAAGAATACGCCGGTTTGTACCACGAAGTTGCTCAGGCACATAGTGTCGATGTTAGTCAGGTTCGACACAAGCTGACGCTGTTGGTCAACCAAAATGTAGATGGTGAAGCAGCAAGGGCAGAAGCACGCCTGTATTTGGAAGAGTTTGTCCGTGAATCTTACCCAAATACCGAATTTGAGCAAAAAATGGCAGAGCTGTTGTCAGAAAATGCCATCGGTACTTATGAAGAAAGTACTCAGGCAGCGCGAGTTGCGATTGAGTGTTGTGGTGCCGCGGACCTATTGATGTCTTTTGAGTCGATGGAAGATAAAGCGCAGCAAAGAGCGGTTATCGATGTGGTAAACGCCAACATCGTCAAATACCACTCGTAACGTTTAACTGATGCTGAAGGGGCAGCGATGCCCCTTATATCACCATTCTTTTCGCGCGATAGCGCTAACTAATAGAGGCATTTATATGGACGTACTTTCAGCGGTTAAGCAGGAAAATATCGCAGCGAGCACAGAAATCGATGACTTGATTTTCATGGGAACTCCTCAGCAATGGTCATTGCAGGAACAAAAACAGCTGACATCTCGCCTTGTTAAAGGGGCATATCAATACCATTACCACAATAATGATGACTATCGTCAGTTCTGCCAAAGGCTAGGAGTCGGAGAGGAGGTCGAAGATCTCAACGAGATCCCCGTTTTCCCTACTTCTATTTTTAAGTTGAAGACCCTATTAACACTTGACGATGACGAGGTAGAGAATCGCTTTACTAGCAGCGGTACTAGTGGCATCAAAAGTATTGTCGCACGAGATAGACTCAGTATTGAGCGACTTCTTGGTTCAGTAAATTTCGGTATGAATTACGTTGGTGATTGGTTTGACCATCAGATGGAGTTGGTGAACTTGGGCCCAGATCGCTTTAATGCCAACAATATTTGGTTCAAGTACGTCATGAGCTTAGTCGAGCTCCTTTATCCGACCGCATTTACTGTCACTGAGGATGAGATCGACTTTGAGGCGACGCTAGCTAATATGAATCGTATTAAGCATTCTGGTAAAACCATTTGTCTTATCGGCCCTCCTTATTTTATCTATCTACTGTGCTGTTTCATGCGCGAGCAAGGTCAAACTTTCAATGGTGGTCGCGATCTTTACATCATCACTGGCGGCGGCTGGAAAAAACATCAGGATCAATCGCTCGATAGAGACGAGTTCAACCAACTTTTGTGTGAGACTTTTACCTTAGAAAGCGCAGAGCAGATTCGAGACACATTTAATCAAGTTGAACTGAACACCTGCTTTTTTGAAGATAAAGAACACAAAAAGCGTGTACCGCCATGGGTCTTTGCAAGAGCTCTGGATCCTAAAACATTAAAGCCGCTTCCGCATGGCCAGCCAGGACTGATGAGCTATATGGATGCCTCGGCGGTCAGCTATCCATGCTTTCTAGTGACGGATGATATAGGCATCGTGCGAGAAGAAGAAGGCGATCGCCCGGGAACCACCGTTGAGATCGTTAGAAGAGTTAAGACGCGGGGTATGAAGGGATGTGCTCTCAGTATGTCTCAAGCGTTTACCGCTAAGAATGAAGGAGGCAACTGACATGTTATGTTCGATAGAAAAAATTGAGCCGTTAACTAACCTCATATTCCGAGTATTGCTCAAGCCAGATCGGCCTTTTGAATTTAGGGCAGGGCAGTACATTAACGTCAGTTTAAGCTTTGGTAGTTTACCGTTTTCTATAGCCTCATGTCCTTCTAATGGTGCGTTTTTAGAACTCCATATTGGTGGCTCAGATATCAGCAAGAAAAATACGCTTGTGATGGAAGAACTCACCAATTCGTGGATCTGCGGCAACATGGTTGAAGTCAGTGAAGCACGAGGTGAGGCTTGGTTGCGTGATGAGAGTGTCAAACCCTTGTTATTGGTCGCAGGCGGGACCGGAATGTCATACACCCTAAGTATTTTGAAAAATAGCTTGGAGCAAGGGTTTACCCAGCCGATTTACGTCTATTGGGGCGCCAAGGATATGGATAACCTGTATGTACATGACGAACTGGTGGACATTGCGCTTGAAAACAAAAACGTCAGTTACGTGCCAGTCACTGAAATATCAACCTGTCCCCAATACGCTAAGCAAGGAAAGGTGTTGGAGTGTGTGATGAGTGATTTCCGTAATTTATCTGAGTTCGATATCTACTTGTGTGGTCCTTGCAAAATGGTTGAAGTGGCTCGTGATTGGTTCTGTGACAAAAGAGGGGCAGAACCTGAGCAACTTTACGCGGACGCGTTCGCTTATTTGTAATCATTATCAAGGAGAAGAAACTATGAGCTCAACGTCACTACTAGATGAGTTTGGCACTCCAGTACAAAGGGTAGAAAGAGCGATTGAGGCTCTGAAAAATGGCCTTGGTGTTCTATTAATGGATGATGAGGATCGCGAGAACGAAGGCGACCTCATCTTCTCTGCACAGCATCTTACTGAAGCACAAATGGCACTCATGATTCGTGAATGCAGCGGCATCGTGTGTTTGTGCTTAACGGAGGAACGCGCCAATTGGTTAGAGCTTCCTCCTATGGTGAAAGATAATCGCAGTAAAAACCAGACCGCTTTTACGGTTTCGATTGAAGCGAAAGAAGGAGTGACGACAGGGGTCTCTGCGAAAGATCGCGTTACAACGGTCAAAACGGCCACTTATTTTGATGCTCAACCAGAAGATTTAGCAAGACCAGGCCATGTTTTTCCACTGGTTGCGAAAACAAATGGCGTGTTGGCCCGTCGAGGTCATACCGAAGGTACGATCGATTTGATGTATCTAGCAAACTTAGTCCCATCAGGGATCCTTTGTGAACTGACTAACCCTGATGGAACCATGGCGAAACTGCCAGAGACCATTGAGTTTGCAAGACGTCATGGAATGCCAGTGCTCACTATTGAAGATATCGTCGATTATCGGACGGTAATTGAACTGAGAAATGAATATGAGAGTGGCTCAGTGTGTGAAGTGAGTTGCTCTTAGTATTTAAAGTTCCTTTGTTTGTTCAGTCGCCTAGCTGACTTTCCGCCCTAGCTGGGCGGTTTTTTTGCAGAAGTCAAAATAACCAACAAGAAATAAGTGTTAGGTAAATAAGTTGTACTAATTCAGGCTTGGATATAATAATTTCCCACTTTCCGAATCGGTGCCTGTAAGATTATGTCTGAGTTAGGTTCTTTTCGACCCTAATTGATATCCTATCTTCTTATGTCTTTACTGGCGTTCTGCTACAGCACATTTTTCCTTGATGGGTACGATGGCTGTAGTAGTCCATCTATTCGTTCAGGTTTTTCTGCAACTCCTCCACCGAACAATACAGTTTCTTTCTGAATGTAACTTGGTAGAACTCATTTAAAATGGTCTTGTGGAATTACTCGCAGATACTGTTTGTTCAAGGTGATATCGCTTTAGTTTTGTGTGGTCGATATCATTAATATCTAGGTAGAGTTGATAGTCGTATTGCTCAACACGGCCAAAGTATCCGGAGCCTCGGTCCAGTCAAAATTCTCAGCATTGGCAGCTCATGAGTGTCGAAGAACGGCCGTCGGTGATTGGTGTTTTTGTCGTGTGAGCTTAGCGAAAGCGACTTTGTTGTAGGTATCAACGACTGTCTTCTGATAGATGCGTCCAATACCTTTCAAATTACCAATATAGAACGTATCTTGAGAGTCGAAGTAACCTGAGTGTGCAGTTTCTATCTCGCCAAAAGCTTCATCATAGTCCTTCTAACGCTCAAAGGCAGCCGCTTACCTTCCTTTAGAGCTATACCGTTCTCAGCAATCTGTTTTCTGCAACAATAAGGCGTTTTTGACGTTTTCTAAGCCATTACTAAACCAGATCTAACGCACACTACTTGGAGAGATAAGTACGTCCAGTTTACGTAGTTCATTGATTGTTCTGATTTGTCGATGAGCTGGAAAGTCGATGGCGTACTTCAGAACTGCCAGTGCTGTTTCACTATCGACGCGGTTCTTTAGGTTTGGTGTTCTTCGTTTTTGAGTAATGAGAGCATCGATACCAACAGTTTCGACTAGTTCTTGATAGCGGAAGAAAGTGTATCTTGATACACCCATAACCTTACAGGCTTTTGAAACATGGCAGAGTTCTTCTGCATGAATTAGAAGGCCGACTTTGTGTTTGATGATTGGATTGCTAGTATGAAGCTTGAGAGCTACCTCTTATTGTCTTTGATTAGTGATTAGATACATAGCGATTTCAGGGAGAGAGCGCTTGTGATATCCATACGCTTTTTCCACTTCTTGTTCGAACCATAAAGCTTTTGACATCCTACCGCTAAATTGCGCGAATGGTCTTTGCTCCTCGAAGGCTGCCCCCTTCACTCGGTGAGATGAGTAGAGCCGCTCCCTTGCTCCGTATGGCATCGTAACAGCACCTTGTATCGTAAACTCCGTTTCCAGATATCTCTTTGACTCGTCGCTGTTTTTGCTTGAGCAAATTAGGCAAGACTTCTGCGTCGGAAACATTAGATAGCCCCAGCTCTACCGTAATCATTTCGTGAGTAGAGGTGTTTACCGCTAAGTGCCACTTTCTCCAAACTCTGCGCTTCCCATCAGTCCCTTGCTTCTTGACCTTCCACTCACCTTCACCATAAACCTTGAGACCAGTAGCATCAATGGCGAGATGATAGATAGCACCTATGGTGCTTGGTTGTACTGCTTCCAGTTAGTTGTGGTTTTGTAACGAGGTTTAAGCATGAGGCGGCGTCGATTAATGGGTTTAGCCAGATCAGATCGTAGCTACTTGATTTAGTTCCATCGATTTAAGCAACAAAGCCGATTATTGATCATGTATTTTTACTTACTAGGTTTAATCAGTAGTGACGCGAACACGTCGGAAAGGCTGTGAGCCATAAGGTGAAGGTGTTTAAAATGCTTATATACCCTCAAAAAGGTTAAAAAATTTAAATGTCAATAATATGTTTACTCAAATTGTTGTAAGACATTTGCTCGGTATTTGGGGTGTTTTAAAGGTATTTAAGGAATGACGAATAAGTGTTTTAGTTAGTTTATAATTTGTTATTATAACTTTTTGTAATTATTGTGTTTAATATTTTCCTTATTCGTTTTACTTGAATCAATAAAAATATTTTAAAGTTAATAGTTTCCCGCCTGTCTTTATTGTCAATGTATCTTGTTGACTTTAATTGATTTAACCTTCTTTATTCTTGTATCTAATCTCTTACAAAATAAAGAGACTTAAGCTAGTAGCACCCATTATAAAATTGATATACATTCTCGTTTGGGAACATTCCCTCAATACATATAAAAATGGAGAAAACTATAATGAAAAACGTTCTTGGCTTCGTGACCCTTCTTGCTGCTTCTCTGGTTCACGCTGAAGATGCGATTACTTTTCCGACTCAACCCGCAGCAGGGGTAAACGATCCAATCGTCTTTCCTACTGTTCAGCATCCCATTGTGTTGGTTGGTGGTTACGAAGTAGAAAATGGTGTTTTACGCTCTCGCACTTATGACTGTGGCATTAACATCAGTGATTTAAACTTATCAGCACAACTGGTGTGGGAGGGGGCGACACCAAAAGTGATGATCTGATCATGTGCCGCTCACCGGCAAATAGCCCGTTTGAACTGGATATCAGTGGCGTGCTTGAGCAACTTCCGAATCACGACCTGTATCGTGTAGAAATCGCGAATCATGTGAACTTTCACCGATAGTTCGAGGTGAGAAGATGATTTGTCATTCTATTAGTGAAAGGGAGGTTGAGGCTTGCGCTCGCGCAGGCTGCTCTCGCCCGAAAATCGCGATTTTTGGCGCCGGAATTTCAGGCTTAGCCGTCGCGCATAATTGTGTAAAGCAAGGCTTTGATGTTGCCGTTTACGACAAGGAGTTCCATACCGGAGGCAAGTGCATTGGTACGGTAGATGATGGCGGCGTGGTGCATGAGCTCACGCATCGACAGTTCTTCGCTAAAAACTACAACCTGATTAATTTTCTTAAAGAAATCCCCTCAGAAATACAGAGTCTAGAAAGCCTTGTGCTTGATGGTGCAGCCTACCATCGGTCAGAAATGGTGAGAAATGCGGCAAAAGTGCTCAATATAGAGCTTCATTACTTACCAGTATACAGCCCAAACTTAAATCCAATAGAGCGGCTTTGGAAAGTAATGAATGAGCATTTGAGGAACAATGTCTATTTTCCCTCCAAAGCAGCATTTACCTCTGCTATCAAAACGTTTTTTGATGTGACGCTACCAGAAGTTGCAGGCTCACTTGTATCCAGAATTACGGATAATTTTCAGATATTGAAGCCTGCATCTTCAAGTTGAACGGGTATAGCTAACCTCAGTAATAAAGTTTTTCGAGCGGTATTCCTATTCCCAGAACTCTTTTTGGAAGAACCTTCCACTATAGGGGCATTTTCAGCATCTGGCATTTCTGCTATTAGTTTATCAATAGCTCTAGCTTCAGCATCTGGCATTTTTGCTATTGGTTCATCAATAGCTCTAGCTTTTGACTCTTCAGAAGAGCCACCGTTAGAAATTATTGAAAGAATATCTGTTGACACAGTGATTTCTTGTATTTCTACTAACTTTTTAGAGTTGAAGGTGTTTAAGTTGGACAGCGTTTTATTTGTTTCATGTAAGGCATATGCAGCACTCATCATGCATGAATCAAAAGACATATCCTCATGAGCATTAGATATTGTGGTTAGAGCGTTTTGTGTATTTTCTAATTTTTTCTTTTAAGAGATCTCCAGTTATCTTGTTTGCGAGGACGTCGAGTTTATTCTTAAGTTGTGGTTTATCTGATAGTGCCTTGTCATACTCTGATTTTTTCACGGGCCCAATCATATGGCGTCTAATGTCCGGATTGGGCTCAAAATTTTTAATATTATATCGACATCCGTTAATTAAGCTTTTTGTTGTATAAAACTGTCGAATATTTTCTTTTAGTTGTGGATCTTTTGTGTTAATTGCAATGTCCCGTAATGATAAAATGCTTTTGCTTTCTAATTCATTACGAATATGAGATTTTGAATTACTTATGTTTTTAAAGTTTAATTGCAAGTCATTCTTTAACTAGTCAACTTCTTTATTTAGTCTGTTTACGCAACTCTCATACTCTTTAGTAATACTTTTATAAATATAACTAAGCGTTTTGAATTTTAGGGATTCATTATTACTTTTGTTGTTTCTGTTATTAATTTTCTCTCTTAATTTTTTAATTAATAGTCTGTTTTTATATGGGTCATTAGATAGCTTTTCAATTAAATTAAAGTTTTTGTCATTTTTTATACTTCGAATACTGTCTGCAAGACCATGATTCTTTAATTTATCAGCTGAGCTGCTATGAGATAAAACATGAGATCTAAACTGGTGTATGAGCATAATAATTGTGTCCGTGGCTATTTTATTAAGATACCTATACTCAGTTAACTTGAAGGTGTTCAAGCGAGCACCTTCAATGGTTCACGAGTATAAATTTTCGGCTTTGTTGCTTAATTCGGTTGGAAGACATGGCAGCCCAAAGTTGTTCAGTGTTTTGAGCATAGCGTAAGTCTCGCCAACCTGAGCATTGTAATTTCTTAGGCTTAGTTTCCCTCCTAGCAGCTGTTTTACTCGGTACATTGCTGTCTCTGATAGTGAGCGCTTGTGATAGCCATACCGCTTTTTCCACTTCTTGTTGGAGCCGTAGAGCTTTTGACAACCTACTGCTAAATTGCGAGGGT
>NZ_LNRB01000038.1:0-7558 GCF_001557945.1 Vibrio sp. CUB2
ACCCTCGCAATTTAGCAGTAGGTTGTCAAAAGCTCTACGGCTCCAACAAGAAGTGGAAAAAGCGGTATGGCTATCACAAGCGCTCACTATCAGAGACAGCAATGTACCGAGTAAAACAGCTGCTAGGTGGGAAATTAAGCCTAAGAAATTACAATGCTCAGGTTGGCGAGACTTACGCAATGATCAAAGCGCTGAACAAACTTACAGGACTTGGTATGCCTGAAACTCAGTATATTGCTTAAGAACTGAACAACTTTAGGCTGCCATGTCTTCCCACCGAATTAAGCAACAAAGCCATTATTTCTTTAAAGCTAACGATTAAAGTTTATTCTATAGATATAGAAAACCACGGTTTTACTCGTGGATGAACACCTTCGGAGACGGTGCGATGGTTAAATGCAATATTGGATCTCGTCCCACAGTCGCAAATCATATAGCTTCTAGTTTACAAGATACTTCAACGTAATAACCACCGAGTTTTGTGCAAAAATCAGCCTAAACAGTAGGTAGAGGGTAAGGTATTGATTTTTATGAATAGAAATAATACCTCTCATGAAGGTTTCATGAGAGGTAATGGCTATCAAAGACAATACAATGCTGAACGGGTTCGAAGTGACACTTCATCTCCACTAAAGCTATCGTAAATATGTATATCTGGTTCAGCCTTTAGATATTTAGAAGGATTTTTTATCTCCCTCAATTTTATGTAATTCTTGTTTGCTGAAATTCTCTCAATCGCTTCAATACGAAAATACGTATTTGGCTTCGCTAAAATTTCTGCTTCATAAGGTTTGAATGTATAAGCATTAATAGCCCGCCCAGACGACTTTAGTTCAATTTTAAACTGAGCCGCAGACACTCCCTCATATGCTCCAGAAGCGGAAAAGTTTCTGGCGACACTTGGAATAGTAGAAGTCGATAGAAAGGCTTTTTCATGTAAGATGTCACCAACATTAAGCTTTTCCAGAAGGCTGTTCTTAATGGATGAGCCCCGATAAACCGTGCCTTTATAGTTTGGCAGCTTGTTCATCGCACTTCGCATATGAGAAACACGGCTTTTAAGCGCCTCTCCATATCCTTGCATCAAGAACTCTTTGGGTTCGCCAGCTCGCATGTACTCATTCACAACATCATGGTCTACACGACCGTAACGTTTAATTGCTGAGTACTCTTCCGGAATCATCTTCTGCTCTGCCTTTGCGTGATTCTCGACAGACCAATCCATCAGGTCATCTGCCATCTGCTCTTGTTGAACTGGTGACAAATCCCGTCCTTTAAACTCTACAAAATCTTCTGCCATCACCAAATGGTGAATCGAGAAAGTCAGTAAAAAGACTAAAATCATTTTTTTCATATTAAGCTCCCAGCTTAACTGCAGACTAGAGAACGCCAGTAGGAATGGTTTATCTCTTCACCTGAATAGAGGTTATATGTTGTTCCCGTTGTCGTTTCATGTGATGAAACTGTCTCTAGCGCCACCATCGCAGAACCTCTACTCAATTCGATATTTGTCACTCTGTAGTAAGTGTTTGGTGGTAACAACACCTCGGCTTCTCCACCAAATTCAGACAATCCGCCAAGCGCACGACCATTACTCTTTACTTGAACTTCATACAACACGCGCTGTAGAGGTTGTGGAGAGTTCGGCCTTACAACAGCGAAACGCTTCGCTACTTCAGGAATGGTGCTGCTTGATGTAAACGCGGGCTCAACCACCACATCCCCCACTTGGAGTTTGTTCAAAAGAGACTGTTTTGCCCACGCGCCACGGTAAGTCACCCCCTTGTAACGAGGCAGCTTTTTCATGGCACTACGAACCTGCTTAATAAACTTCCTTGCACTTTTTCCCGAACTCCCCCAAGTGGAGGTATCCGCAGCTCTCAAGTAGTCATTCGCAAGCTGATAACCCGAAACAGAAAAATCTTCCAAGGCTTCAGCTTCATTAGCCGTCATCAATTTGTAGCGCCAACCACTGGAAGCTTTCGCCCAATCAGAAAATTGTGACGCTAATTCATCGACCTGCACTTGGCTACGTAAAGGGGCTTTCAATGCATCAAAAGGCGCAGCCTGGGCGACGAAGCTAAAACAGAGAAAACAGAGTGAAATAACTCTCAACATAGTCTGTTCCTCCCTTTACCAATATCTAGGGTTATTTGGGCTTAAATCACAGGAGATATTTAGCTCATTCTGCTTGATAACTCCGAATCGAATCGCACTAAACAGCTCTAGCTGTTGGCGAGTCACACTGTCAAACCAATCAGAAAGTGGGGTTAACCAATACATTGACTCATCACCGGAGATCTTAAACAAGGCATCTCTCAGTTGCGGGTACATGATCATGCAAGTTCTGCCCGGTAGGTTAGTGAAGTTGTCATTTACTTGAACTAGCAGGTCGATCTTTCTACCCAATTCAGAATTAGCGTTAAACAAACCATCGATAGATGCATGTAGACGCGCGTCATAACTCATGTCTTCGCCACTGTTCGCTGGGTAGTAATATGCAGAGTCGCTATCGTCGATATTGTAATAAACGTCCAACGTCATGTAGCGCAGTAGATGAGCAGGTAATGGCTCAGATAGGAGTGCAGTCGTCCCCATTTCTCCTGATGCGTAGTGGCCTGTAGAAATATTCTGCGCATGGATAATACCAATGTATCTCTGGAAGTCGCCAAGCTGTGCAGCAAGCCATTCCTCACCATTGCTGTCAGCCAAGCTCATCGCTTCTAAAATACGATTTTTTACCACGCTTTTCGCTAACGGTAATACTGCCGCAAGATTGCTGGTATTCAAGTTGGACGCCTTTAGTGCTGACGCAATTAAAGGTGCATGTTTATCGAGATCAAAGCTTCCCGGATATAGGTAACTATAGAAGCCGTTAACATGTGTTGCTTGCCATTCACTCTCTAGTGCCGAGCTAATAAAACCTTCCAGTTTTGCCAAGCGCTTTGAATGCACGTAATACCCTGAGTCTTTGTTCCTTTCATGCCAATCAGCAATATGGTGCAATGACGATTCGCGAGATAGGTTTTCTTTTGCTAGGTAGCTAGGAGACCAAGCGGCACAAGCATTACCACCGCCACACTCAGCTTCCAGTGCCGCACTGGAATCAAACATCCAACGCATCACTCGTGCTTTGTCAGCTTCTGCAGTTCTGATGATGCGTTGCTTGTCGGAAAAGCTTAGGATCTGCTGCTCAAGCCAAGCCTCTTCATGTTGAGAGCTCCAACCTTCGTTGATCAGTTCATCCATAGATTGTGTAAAGACACGCTTGATCGCATCGCGATTTGGCATCACCATCTGCGAAACTACTTCATCTTTTGCAGAGTCATAATGCTCTTTCTCTGCAGGAATCCACGTGTACTCAGTACACCCTCTGAAGTTCGGGTCCCCCCCAAGTATTCCAATTCGAGTACACTTCTCGTACCCTTCTTGAATAACAAAGTACTTTTGACGACGTTCAGTAGCCGTGGCTGGACGCCCAAAAATACTGCGAGACATTTCATCTATCGCTAAATAATCCGCTTGGTCTTTAAAATAGCGATGAGCTTTCGCAACCGCTTCTGAATCAAACAAACGATCGATGGCATTCATGCCTTCTGCATACATTTCTTCTTTTAACTTGGCTCTAAGCACATCAAGCTGGGCGTTGGCGGTCTCGACGATTTTGATCTTCGAATTGAGAACTTGTCGGTAAAGTTGATGCAGTGATTGACGATCTAAGCCTTCCACTTCCCCATTTCTAAGTTCATCGAGCACCGCCACTGCCAAGTCCAGATGGTCTTGTTGGCAATGCTGCAAGCGCGCTAGTGCTCGATTAGCTTCTCGCTTCGATGGCATATACATTGGGCGGTTGTTGTTTTCTTCCTGCTCTGGGTACAAAGCCAGCAACGCATCAATCTCTGTGCGGCAAGTTGAAGCAAGATCAGAGGCAAACAGTTTGGCATTCGCGCCTTCTAACGCGAGCTTATTAAAAATGGCTTTCTGAACTTCAGTCTCGACAGAGTTAATCAACGTCTCTGCTAACACGGCTTGTGCTTTTAACGCTTCTTGATAATGCTGCTGATATTTAAGCGCTACATCGGAGGCATAACCCTTCGCCAGCGCTTCAAGCATGCGCTGTTGACCGGATGCAAGATCCGCCCAATGCTGCTTATCTTTTTTGTCTTGTTGAGTGACAATGTCGTCATGAACGGTAAAGCTATAATGATCGCCCGTAGCAACTCGATTCCAACGAGCCGTTAGGATCTTACGATCAATTTCTCGCTCCGGTAGCTTGAGAACGCCAAACCAGTCAATCAGGCTCATTACCGTAGCAAAACGGTCGTATGACGTTTTTGTCTCATCTTCAAAGGCTTGAGCCACATCATTTGCCCACAACCCCACGGCAATGGTATCGCCTACTGGCCCTAACGCTTCGATCGCGCCCTTGGCAAAACCTGCCGTCGAGTGTCCGATTGTCGCAAGCAAGCTCGCCGCTTCTTCGGATTCTAGAACGGCAACATTGGCAGGGCCGACCTCAAGTAGAGATGCAGTTTCTGGGAAAACTTCATCTGCCTCAGCAAGCGAAGGTCGAGCGTCTGCGTGGTGTTCTGGCGCAGACAAAAATAAATCTTCTGGCGTTAGGTCTTCACTGAAGTTTCGGTAGTTTGACTTACGTATATCGTGGAAGCTATCACGATCCAATACGTTGTATTCGTCACCAATATTACAAACTTCAAAGGCACTAACACAGGGGGAAGCAATGGCACACGCCAATACCAATTTTCGTAACTTCATATAATTATCCTTGGTTTGAGAAGTTATTTGCTTCTTGCAGGAAGCAGCAAGCCTCCGATTACTTATTCGCAACCGGAAATTGAACGTTTTTAATTAAGATGCTCTCGTGGGCAAACGCTGAGAGCAGAGAGACTTAGGGTTAAGTCTTTGGATGATGCCGAGGGATCATTGATTTCATAGACAGCCAAACTTTTGTTGTTGTGTTTTATTGCCTCTTGCGCACAAGATAGTCTGTTAGAAATAGGCTATCAAAGTGGCAAGGGCGCTATTTTTCATTGTTTTTATAAAATTCCGTAAGACATTAAACCATCAGACAAGTTGCGGCAATGCACCTTATCTCAACTTGTTGTAAGTGATTCGCCACTTAAGGTGATGATTAATAAGATATTAAGCTTCACAAGAACCGAGTTGGGATTATTCCCATTAAAGATAATAATGCCAATATAGGTTGCTGTTTCAGTTTGATTATATTTTCGGTTTGTTTTGTAAACGCATAATAATTACAAAACACACAGTATGACTTTGTAGTAAAAGAGGCGATAGATTGTACAAGATGTCGAATAGAAAAACTGGAATTCATTCAAAAGGAAAATGACTAATATGTTGATTTATAATGAATTAATGACTTTTATTTATTCATTTTTATATTAAATGGTCAATATCTCACAACGTGAAAAGAAATAAGCCATCCCATTAGGCATGTTTAGTCCTGATTTGTGCGTTTCAACTATAATTTTCACTTCAAAACAACAAGTTTTCTAGGCATTAGCAAACACAAGAATAAATTAGACCAAACAGGTACTTTGTTCGTGAATCAACCAAATAGAATCTTGTTATATCTTGGATGATTGTCATTCGTTGTTTTGATCCCTTCCAGTAGTTATAGACATCGAGTTACTTGAGCAGCCCCAATTATTATGGGGTTAAAGCTGTTGTTTTGTTAAAATATTGGGGCGTTCTCATGAAGCTGAGTCTCACAATTGCATTCTTCTTCCGTTTAGCTTAGTCCTAGAGGAAATACATCCGATGGATGGTCCACGACATTTGTAAGCCAACAACGTTGCGGTAGCATAATTGCTTTGTATTGACTGGGCGCGAGGCTAGTTTATCTATGTCCGATTGCTTAAACGCTTGCAAAGTAAAGAGCACATTGGAGAGTTACCTATGATACTACATGAACGAGAGCGCCACCGCGCACCAGAGACAAAAGACAATGCTATCGTTTCAGCCAACGAGAACTTTAGCGCCGTCGGAGCGCTAAGCGCATCATGAAGGCGAGAGAGGCTGCTGCGCAGATCACGTTGACCATGAACGACTTAGTCGCGAGCAAGAACGACACAAAATGTTATGTGGACTTTTCTGACAAGAACACAGGAGACAAAGTATTTCGTGATGACGGTGAAAAGATCGTTATGAACAGCAAACAAGCGGACATTAACCATGCCGCAGCCGCACTAACGCTGGCCGCCGAAAAGTTTGGAGTGGTGGAAATCAATGGTACGAAGGAGTTGAAAGAGCAAGTCATTGATGTGGCTGTGAGCAAGGGCTTAAACCTGTAAGTGACAATAAACGGAAAGTTGCCAAACCGTTTTGAACAATCCACGGTCGAGCAAATTGTGAAGAAAGATACTTTCCTTGAAACACTACACCGTTAAAGATGTGCAGTTTGGTTTGATAGACCAAAAGAAAGCGTAGGGTGTTCAACCAGTGCCTAAGACGTATGATGCTCAAGCTAACATTATCTATGAAATTGGTAAGCAAAAACAAAGCCGCCATATAAAATGAACACTCGGTTTAATACGAGCGCAAATTGTCGCTGTTCAATTTCAAGGTTTAGTCAGATCCTATAGGTTGGCCTGACTCATTCTGACCCAAATTAGTTAGATCAAATCGCTCAACGTATTCAAGTGGCCTAGTTTCTTGGTTCCAAAACTGCGTAGCTATGCAAGTTTTATTTTTAAGTTACCTTAAAAACTCACCTTTTATGAGTAGTGTTAAGTCATCATTAAAAAGTCTATGCATAAATTATAAATACTATTTCTTAATTACTGGAGGTTATTGATTGGTTAGGTAGTATAAGTGTCTGAATTAATGATCTTTGTTTAGTGTTTTTTCTAGTTGTAAATAACTTTCATTATAATTAAACTTGATGATAATAATTATCATTTACGTTAGATAGTTGGCGAGTTTGATTAAAATAAATTAATTGTCTTTTAAATTGAAAACTTAAGCATTACCGTGTTTTCAAATTCAAAAGAGAAGCTATTAATATGGAAAAACACTTACCTTTAATAATAAATGGGCAGATAGTTTCTACTGAAGAAAATCGATTTGAGATCAGTTTTGAAGAAAAAAAAGTTAAGATTGATTCCTTTAATCATGTTCATTTAACTCAGATGGTGACTCATGATTATTTAAATAATCTAAATATAAATAACATCATCAATTTTCTTTATACAACAGGGCAGCGTTGGAAGAGCGAAGAGTATTCAAGAAGAAGGGCATATATTCGGTCTCTTATTACTTATTTGGGGTATTCACCACAAATGGCGAAACTCGAAGCAAATTGGATTGCAATGATCCTTTGTTCTAAGAGTGCGCTCTATGACATTATTGATACCGAACTTGGCTCTACGCATATACAAGATGAATGGTTACCGCAGGGTGAGTGTTATGTGAGGGCTTTTCCTAAAGGACGCACGATGCATTTGCTTGCGGGGAACGTTCCTCTCTCCGGTGTGACCTCGATACTACGAGGCATACTGACGAGAAACCAATGTAT
>NZ_LNRB01000039.1:0-6967 GCF_001557945.1 Vibrio sp. CUB2
TAGCAGCTAACAATCTGTTTAAGAGTGATTCGCAACGCTTGGCATTTTTGCTATGCGTTGCGATTTGTGTTTTAGGTGGTATGCGGCGGCTTCGGTATTGCATTGCTCACACCTTAACAGGGCGTTAGTCGCCAGAAAAAGCTAGCAATCAAAATCATGTTTCTGAGCTTAATATTTAGCAGCTGTTTGCTTGGTACACCGATTAATCTTCGATCATCAGAACTTAGTTTTAGCTGCTTTAAGTCCAAAGTTTTGTAACTGTTCTAGCGGTTGTTTTGTTCTTTGGTGCTTACAGAGCAGGGCAATCGAGAGTCTGTTTTTGGTTGCAACTCCGCTCGGTGAGTTTGTCGGTACAAAAGCCGATTTACTCGCTGAAATGACGTTTTCTCTGGTGTGGTAAGTTCCACGTGGTTTCAGTGACTTTGTTGAAAGTCCGCACTGTGAGATTGGTTTTCCAAAAGCGCTTGTTGGTGTTGTCAGTCCGTTTTCTACGACGTTTTATGTTCCAAGTGGTTTCATTGAGTAGGCGCTTTGAAACTACGCCTGACTTAAATGCATCAAAACACATAAAGTTTGTTGTTCGCAAAGTTTAGTTCGGCTTAAAATTGTCGCTCGGTGCCTCGCGACTAACAAACTGCTCAAGAGGGATTCGCAACGCGTGGCATTTTTACTATGCGTTGATTTTAGTGATTAAGGTGGTTTGCGGCGGCTTTGGTATTGCGTTGCTCACCCCTTAGCAGGGCGTTATGTGATACGACGGACTAGTCAGTAAGGTTTTACATGTTTAAAAAAGTAAATATGAATCAAGTTATTTCAGAAGCAATTAAATCAATAACTAAAATTAAGTTAGAAGATTTTAGAAATTATACGTTAGAGTTAGAGTCTAAATTTATCTCTGATAAAGCAAGTCTTGAAAATTCATATAATGAAAGCAAAATCGGCTTGTCAGGTGAGCAGCTGAATGAGTTAGATGATTATTTTTCTGATATCTATCATGATATCGAAAATGTCTATATTGTCATGTATAGAAAATCGACATTGGTTTCATTGTACACACTTTTAGAAACTTCTCTCAATAGTCTGTGTGTACGTTTGAAACAAATGAATGGCTATCCTGTCTCCGTGAGTGATTTAAAAGGGGAGGGGGTGGTTCGCTCTATTAATTATCTTAAAATGTTAGCAAGTTTGGACTTGCAACCAGTTAATCCAATATGGGCGAACATACAAGCAATGAATAAGTTAAGGAACTGTATTGTTCATTGTGATGGCAATATATCATCTTATAAGTCAGCAAGTAGTGTAATCAACATCGTAGCCAATGGTACTGGCTTGTCTCTTGTGGATGATAAGCAGTTGAAAATCGAGAGAGAGTATATTGAAAACATCATAAATGATGTTGAGTCATTTCTCGATTATGTTTACGTGGAAGCGTTAAGTATCACATAACAAACTGTTTAAGAGTGATTCGCAACGCGTGGCATTTTTACCATGCGTTGATTTTAGTGATTAAGGTGGTATGCGGCAGCTCTGGTATTGCGTTGCTCACACCTTAATAGGGCGTTATGCGATTAAATGGAAATAACAAAATATGCTTATTGAAAAGAACTTAGCAGAGCAATTTTTATTCGAATATCAGTTGGCTCTAACATACATAAATCATGGGAAATTACCTGATGGTTTACAAGATTTAGTCGCGTTGCGCGCTGAAATGTACGAATGTGTAGATGAAGTGAAAGCAAACATGTCACATGCACTTTCAGTTGGATTGCTGAAAGGGCTGGAACGTGCAGTATATGGACGATTTATTTTTCTTAAAAAATATAAAGATGGTTATGTGTTTCTTCACCCTGATAGTAGTCAGTATTTTCAAGTGAAAGGACTGACTTCAGCTATAGAAGAAATATGTCCAGAGTATTCGCCAGTTGAAACGGCAATTCTACCATTTTCAGATGAACTGGTTTGTGATGGACTGTTGGTGCCATTAAGTGCGACATTTGGAGCCACAGTTAGAAAAGAGTTTCGCGATGGTTATTGGGCGGCTAAGAAAAGTGGTACGTTGATAAAAATCGCATAACAAACTGCTCAAGAGGGATTCGCAACGCGTGGCATTTTTACTATGCGTTGAATTTAGTGATTAAGGTGGTTTGCAGCGGCTTTTGTATTGCGTTGCTCACCCCTTAGCAGGGCGTTAGGTGCTTGGAGGAAATAATGAATTCAAAGGAAGTTGTCCTAGCTTTTTGGGATGCGATGAAAACTAATGACTTTGCTAAAGCGAGTGAGTGGCTTAGTCCCAATTTTAAAGGCTTTTGGCCTCAATCAAATGAACTTACAGTGGGTAGAGAAAATTTCACAGCTATTAATTCCTATTACCCTGCAAATGGTGTTTGGGAGTTTGAAGTTCATTCGGTAGTCTGTGACGGTGCAACGGTCGTAACTGATGTTTCGATTACAGATAGTGTTCAAAAAGCCCGTGCTATTACTTTTCATACCGTTGAAAACGGTTTAATCATCAAGCAAAAAGAATTCTGGCCTGATCCTATGGAAGCACAAGAATGGCGCTCAAAATGGGTAAAGGTTGTACAAGAATAAGCTACGCACCTAACAAGCAATTTAAGAGGGATTCACAACGCTTGGTATTTTTTCTTCTACTTCAGTTTTAGTGTTTATGACACAATACTTTAGGTTTGGGTGGAGGCGTTGTTCACCCCTTAATTGGGCGTTAGTTTGCAAGAGGAAAAACGCAGCTATATTGCAAGATCTAGTGGTAAAAGCTCAAAGTCGAAATTATCGTACCACTTTCAACTTCAGTGTTAACTAACATGGTGAAAATCCAAAATTGGCATCGCTTCAACTATTGATTTATTCTTTGGTGCGGCGGTTTTTGGGTTAACTGAGTTGAACTTTTTTGCTGAAACTCTGCTTGTTGAGTTTGTTGGTATAAAAGCCGATTTACACGCTGAAATGACGTTTTCTCTGGTGTGGTAAGTTCCACGTGGTTTCAGTGACTTTGTTGAAAGTCCGCATTGTGAGATTGGTTTTCCAAAAGCGTTTTTTGGTGTTGTGAGTTCGTTTTCTGCGGCGTTGTTTGTTCCAAGTGGTTTCATTGACTAGCCGCTTTTAGACTAAGCCTGACTTAAATGCATCAAAGCACATAGGGTTTATTGTTTGCAAAGTTTAAAATGACGTAAAATCAACGCTTTGGGTTTGCAAACTAACAAACTGTTCAAGAGGGATTCGCAACGCTTGGCATTTTTTCTATGCGTTGGTTTTAGTGATTAAGGTGGAATGCAGCGGCTTCGGTATTGCGTTGCTCACCCCTTAACAGGGCGTTAGTTCCCCAGAGGAAGCAATCAATCCGTAGGGAATTTTTGTTTCTGGTGGAGTACACGCATAACTCTGATGATATCGCCCTCGACCCAATAAGAGACAATCATCGAAATCTCAGGAATAATGAGCAATCGTCCGCGGATGCCATCTCGTTGCACACCCATTAAAGGTTGTTCAAGTAAGTTTTCTACTTTTGCTTCAATGAAGTTGTCAGTTTTTTCTGCAGCATCAGGGTTGAAGTCATAGAGAAACTCAAAGATCTTTTCACGATCATTAAGTGACTCTTCTTCCCATAAAATCATTGCTTACCTCGATTACGGATTCTGGCTTTGCGCTCTTCCATTCGAGACTTAGCAGTTTGGTGCTCAACGAAAACGGATTTTCCTGAGTCAAACTTCTCAAATGCTAGGTTTACTTGTTCAGTTAGCCATGCATCGTGAGATAATGTTTTTCTTTGTTGTTCAGCGAGTTGCTCAGTAAGTTCACGGCATGCGTCACTCAGAGTGCGACCTTGGCTCTCAGCCATTTGTTGAGCTAGGCGTTTTGTTTCTTCATCAACACGAAATTGAATTCTAGTGTCCATGATGTATTCCTTTGTTGGTGTGTGTACAAATGTTAGCACTAGGCTTTGAGATGGGCAACTAACAAACAATTTAAGAGTGATTCGGCACGCGTGGCATTTTTACTATGCGTTGGTTTTAGTGATTAAGTTGGTATGCGGGAGCATCGTATTGCGTGCCTCACACCTTAATTGGGCGTTAGTTTGCAAGAGGAAAAACGCAGCTATATCGCAAGATCTAGTCGTAAAAGCTCAAAGTCGAAATTGTGGTATCACTTTCAATTTCAGTGTTAACTAACATGGTGAAAACCCAAAATTGGCATCGTTTCAACTATTGATTTATTCTTTGGTGCGGCGATTTTTGGGTTAACTGAGTTGAACTTTTTTGCTGAAACTCTGCTTGTTGAGTTTGTTGGTATAAAAGCCGATTTACACGCTGAAATGACGTTTTCTCTGGCGTGGTAAGTTCATGTGGTTTCAGTGACTTTGTTGAAAGTCCGCATTGTAAGATTGGTTTTCCAAAAGCGCTTTTTGGTGTTGTGAGTTCGTTTTCTGCGGCGTTGTTTGTTCCAAGTGGTTTCATTGAGTAGCCGCTTTGAGACTACGCCTGACTTAAGTGCATCAAAATACATAAAGTTTATTGTTTGCAAAGTTTAAAATAACGTAAAATCAACGCGTTGGGTTTGCAAACTAACAAACTGCTCAAGAGGGATTCGCAACGCGTGGCATTTTTACTATGCGTTGATTTTAGTGATTAAGGCGGTATGCGGTGGCTTCAGTATTGCGTTGCTCACCCCTTAGCAGGGCGTTAGTTTGCAAGAGGAAAAACGCAGCTATATCGCAAGATCTAGTGGTAAAAGCTCAAAGTTTAAGTTGTCGTATTGGCTTTCAATTTTAGTGTTAACTAGCGTTGTGAAAATTCAAAATGGGCATCGTTTCAACGGTTGATTTGTTCTTTGGTGTGGCGATTTTTGGGTTAACTGAGTTGAACTTTTTTGTTGAAACTCTGCTTGTTGAGTTTGTTGGTACAAAAGCCGATTTACTCGCTGAAATGACGTTTTCTCTGGTGTGGTAAGTTCCACGTGGTTTCAGTGACTTTGTTGAAAGTCCGCATTGTGAGATTGGTTTTCCAAAAGCGCTTTTTGGTGTTGTGAGTTCGTTTTCTGCGGCGTTGTTTGTTCCAAGTGGTTTCATTGAGTAGCCGCTTTGAGACTACGCCTGACTTAAGTGCATCAAAATACATAAAGTTTATTGTTTGCAAAGTTTAAAATAACGTAAAATCAACGCGTTGGGTTTGCAAACTAACAAACTGCTCAAGAGGGATTCGCAACGCGTGGCATTTTTACTATGCGTTGATTTTAGTGATTAAGGCGGTATGCGGCGGCTTCAGTATTGCGTTGCTCACCCCTTAGCAGGGCGTTATGTTTATCCCAGAAACCTCTTGCATCACTTCTTATTAGGGATTAATATGCATCTGAGTTGATTGGTCGACGTCAGTAAGTTCTGGAAAGGCACAAGTCTTTCCAGAGTTGTCAGAGTGGTCGATTGTGCCGGCTTTATACCCCGGTAAGGGTTTACCCCCTTCATGGGTTCGAATCCCATACTCTCCGCCAAGCCTCCTTCAGATTTATCTGGAGGGGGCTTTCTCGGTTTAAGTACCTCTAAAAATTGTTCAAATATAAAATCCTTCTTCTAGCATAAACATAACAATGCTTTACCTTTATTAAAGGAAAATTACATGTATCAAGAAGTTGCATTAAAAATGTTACCAGGAATATTAGTGGCAGTGTTCTCATCATTTTTGGCTGCTCGATGGGCAACTAAGAAGTTTTATACGGAGAAGTGGTGGGAGAGAAAAGAAAAAGCGTATACCGAAATTATTAACTCGTTATACGATATGGTTCAATTTTATGAGGTGTTTAAGGAAGATTATGGTCAAGATAACTTCATCTCAGAAGCTAGGTCGCATGAATTGCATCAGAGACACACTAAAGCCTATTGGACAGTCCGCAGAGCCACTGATTTAGCATCATTATATGTGTCTAATGAAGCGATAATAGTTCTAAAAACATTGCGTGAACGAGAAGTTTTCGATTATGAAACAAACCCTCTCTGGGATATCTATGATTCGGAACATAAACATCATAGCCAAGCTTTGAATAAATTGATCCTAATCGCATCGAAAGACCTCAAAGGAAAATAAACATAACAATCTGTTTAAGAGTGATTCGCAACGCGTGGCATTTTTACTATGCGTTGCGTTTAGTGTTTAAGGTGGTATACGGCGGCATCGGTATTGCGTTGCTCACACCTTAACAGGGCGTTATGAGCCACCATATCAAGGAGGGATATGATGTTAGATAAAGTTAGAGAAATCCTAGAACTTAATAATATTCAGTATGATGGAGAGAATGACGTAGTTTACTGCAAGTTCCGTAAAGCTGGCTCGCAGGTAAGAATTTCCTACGATACCGAAAGTATGAGTTACAAGGTTTCTACTAATGAGTTTTTGCATTCGGTAAATGCAGCGTTTAGCTATGGTTTTGCTTTTGCTGCACCGCATATCTTTGATGGTGTTAGCTGGAGTTGGCTAATATCCGCATTATCTATTTTTTCGGGTACGATAGCAGTTACTCAACTACTGGTAACTCAATTCAAACTTCTAGACTTGAAGCAGCAACTAAGGCAGTCCGGCATCTACTTGAACTAGGCTCTTAGTATCAAGTTTGAAGTGCGACACTTTCTACAGATGCGCATGAATATACTCCGTTGGTGTCCTATACCCAAGCCTTTTGCGTGGGCGCGTATTTAATTTGTGTGCAATTTCATTACAGAGCTTCTGTGTCACGTGTGACATAGAAGTTCGTTTTGGTAAGTATTGTCGTATCAAGCCATTGGTGTTTTCATTAGTCCCTCGCTCCCATGAGTGGTATGGATTTGCAAAGTAAAACAGGCAGTTATGATGTTTTTCTAGTTGTGCATAACCATGAAATTCAGTGCCGTTATCCGCAGTTATCGTCTTAAAAGGTAAGTCAGAGCGGGTCATGATTTTGCTCATTCTTACGTTGAGCGACTCGCTTG
>NZ_LNRB01000004.1:0-498646 GCF_001557945.1 Vibrio sp. CUB2
ATGAAACCTCAACTTCCTTAGCTCGGCGGCTTATACAGGTGTAGTGCGGGCAAACAAGCGGGATGTTAGCCAGCTTAAATACAGAGTCTAGAAAACCTTGTAGCGCTCTCAATGGCATAGAGAAAATGCGTTTCACCATCAGTGCGGTAGTAATGGCTAAGTCGCTGAATCGGCGAGGTCTACCACGCTTGCCTTGTTTGTTTTGTTTCCACTCAGCTATCGTTTCCTCATCAATCCAAAAGGTCAGAGAACCACGGTTGATTAAGGCTTTGTTGTACTGCTTCCAGTTAGTTGTTTTGTAACGAGGTTTAGGCATGAGGCTACGACGATTGATGGGGGTAGCCGATCAGATCGTAGCTTCTAGATTTAGTTCCATCGATTTAAGCAACAAAGCCTATTCCCCAAGCCGCTATGGTCAACAAGCCACGTGGTTACATCGACTCAGAGAAGTGGGATGAGGGTATGACGGCTTTGTTCATCAAGCACAATACGAATTACTACCACAACGAGTATGACCGCTTGGAAGACAGCGATTATCTCTACAGTAATTTGAAAGTCGGGATGAACCTAGGCTTATGGCAATTTCGCCATGATGGTTACTTCCGTTATCTCGAGGATGAAACGAAATACACCACGTTAAACACCTATGTTCAACGTCCAATTGCATCGATAAATAGTTCGTTGCTATTAGGTGAGTCTTACACCAATGGGTCGATGTTTGGTAGCTTGTCATTCAGTGGTATTCAACTGTCGACAGACAAGCGCATGCTGCCGCAGAGTCAGCTTGGTTACGCCCCTGAGGTTCGAGGTGTCGCGGCGACTTATGCCCATGTGGTTATTAAGCAGCAAGGCAAAGTGATTAAAGAAGCCGATGTGCCCCCTGGTCCCTTTGTGATCAGCGATTTGAACGATACCAAGAGCGACGGTGAGCTAGAGGTATTCATTCATGAAGCAGACGGCAGCGTGAGTTCATTTAACGTTCCTTACTCGTCGGTACCACTGTCGGTTAGACCAGGGCAAGTGCTTTACAACACAGTAATAGGGGATGTTCGTGGTTATGAAGACGTTAGCAACTGGTTTGCAGAAGGCTCTATTCAGCAAGGTGTGAATAACCGTTTAACGCTCAACTACGGTCTTCGCATGGGGAAAGACTATCAAGCTTACTTAGCTGGTGGTGTGGTTGCGACGCCGATAGGTGCCTTTGGTGTGAACAGTACATTCTCTTTCGCGCGAGTCTATGAGGAAGAAGAGTATCAAAGAGGTTGGCAAGTAGAGATGAACTACGGTCGCTCATTCGATACGGGAACAAACTTCTCCTTGTTGGCATACCGATACTCTTCTGAAAACTATAAGGAACTTGAAGATGTTCTCGGACTAAGAAAGCAACGCCAAAACACCAGTGATGACGATTACGACTATCAATCTCAGTCACTAAACCAACGAAACAGACTGACGATGTCGGTGAGCCAGTCGCTGAACGAGTATGGCACCATCAACTTAAGTGGCTCTTTGGTGGATTACTACGACGGTGATGAGAGTGTGGATTATCAAGCGAGCTACAACAATCACTGGAACAGCATTTCGTACAACGTCAGTGTCGGTCGTCAGTATTACTACGGCACACAGGATAGCGGTGACTACGAAAGTACAGTGGCGCTGGGTGTATCCATTCCATTTGATTTTTATGACCGTTGGTCAACATTTGGATTCAACCATACGCACAGCAAGTCGAACGAATCTTCGACGGCTAATGTGTCGGGTACATTGGGTGAAGAT
Organism: Vibrio sp. CUB2; assembly: GCF_001557945.1. NCBI lineage: Bacteria > Pseudomonadati > Pseudomonadota > Gammaproteobacteria > Vibrionales > Vibrionaceae > Vibrio > Vibrio sp. CUB2. The sequence goes on from NZ_LNRB01000004.1 coordinate 1,777, forward strand.
GCGCCAGTTTCCTATTCGGTTTATGCCGGTCGAGAAGGCGACAGTAATACCTATGGTGGCAGCTTATACACAAGAACTCCTTATGGCGGCGTTTCTTTAGCGTCTGCGAGTGGTGAAGACTACCATCGCCTGTCTGCTGGTATTTCTGGCACGGTCTTGGTGCATGGTGGAGGCGTGACTCTTGGTCCTTATACCAATGATTCATTTGCTCTGGTTGAAGCCAAAGGAGCGAAAGGTGCCAAAGTCATGAACGGGCAAGGCGCAAGAATAGATGATTCTGGCTATGCATTACTGCCTTCTTTAATGCCTTACCGTTACACCGATGTGTCATTGCAAAGCACTGGGTTGGATAACGGCGCAGAGATTAAAACGGGCAGTCGCAAAGTGGTTCCATATTCCGGTGCCGTCGTGAAGGTCAAGTTCGAAACCTTAAAAGGAAAAGCGGTGCTGATTAACACGACTCTGGATGAAGGTGGCATTCCTCCAATGGGGGCAGACGCGTTCGACCAACAAGGCATCAAGATTGGCATGGTAGGCCAAGCGGGACAAGTCTATGCCCGATTGAAAGAAACGAATAAGGAAGTGATTTTGCGTTGGGGAATGGGCAAAGAGTGTCACATTCGTTACACGCCACCTAAGTCTGACAAGGTCCTTCTTCTTACAGAACAAACCTGCATGATGAGGTAAACATGAACAATTCAATCAGGATGATTGGCCTATCCGTTTGGTTTGTAAGTGCATCAGTTTTTGCAACTTGTACCAAGCTGAACACAACCAATCAGAACTACTTGTCTGCGGAAGCGCAAAGCGCAGGCTATTACGTGAGTAATAACTTTGTTGGTGCCGCTGACGGATACTTTGGCCAGTATGGCTTGCCAAGTGTCATCAACATCAATAGCGGCAGCAATTTTCAGCCTTATGGCAGCGTACTCGCATCAGCAACAACGTCATTCTTAGGCGCTGCAAACCGCACGCCTTATGGAGATAAGCAAGTGTTGTTTCGCTGTGACTTAGCGGATAAGGATGACTTGTGGGAGTACTACTCGGTAAATGGTGACGATGGCTATGCGGGCCAGCATGACGTCCCCGATATTCCAGGAGCGTACTACTCAGATTACCGCTATGCCGCATTTCGTCTGACCAATTTAGCGACGGGTGAATACTACTCACGCTACTGGAAATCGAGAAAGCTCAACCCAGACGACATGTTTCAAGACAGCAATTACATCTATGTGCATGCCGGATTGTTCAGTGATGTCAGTGTTGAGGTTTTGAAAGTGACGGAAGAGCCGTACAAAAACTACGGTTTGAATTACGGTCGATACCGACCAACCGCACAACGTGTTCAAGGTTACATTGCGTTTAAAGGCGGCGGCCGAAGTGCAGGGCTGAGCGTTGGCTGTGACCACGGTGGAGGTTGCTACAGCGGCTGGTATGGCGATTGGCCTGGCGCATGGGGGTGGGCAAATCAAGTGACCTTCATCCGAGGCGCATTTTGCCAAGTTTCAGATTACACTCCTGTGGTGACCATACCTAAAACAACGGCGGCGTCCTTAAATGGCGGCATACCTTCACAAGCCAATTTTACTATCGGTCTATCGTGTGAACTTGATGCGGAATCGGGAACCACATCCAACACCAGCAGCAGCTTGACCGCGACTAGGCCAATAGCAATTGGATTGCTAGCTAATTCAGCCAACGCCGTTAGCCAAGCCGAGTTGTTGGGACTTAAAACAACAGGCGGAGGTTTGACGTACTTGCTAAGCAATGACTACGGCAATGCGGGCGTGGCGGAAGGTGTTGGCATCAAGATATATGACGACTCGGGCACCGCGATGAACTTTTTGCCAAGCCCGACTACCGGAACGGGGAATTCTGGTGGGTGGTATGGCTTTAAAGAAGTCACACAACTGGAATCGACAGGCACGTCTTTAGAAACATATCGAGGTCACTTCACGGCCTCACTAGAAAAAATAAGTGGCGAAACCGCCACTCCAGGGACAGTTTATGCACAAGCTCAAATTATCGTTACTTTTCAATAGCTTTATATGCTTGTTCTTTTTCATGGTTCTCAATCTTTGGATATCGACTGCGAATGCTGCCGTCGACATCGATAGAACCCGAATTGTAATGAATGAAGGAGACACCGAAGCCGGCTTTATGCTGGCAAACACTGGCAAAGAAAATGTGCTATTGCAGATTTGGACAGATACCGGGGATCTCACCGTTTCCCCTTCTGAAGTGGAGACGCCTTTGTTCGTTGTTCCGCCTATTTTCAAGATGGCGCCAGAGGAAGTAAGGGGAGCGCGTTTGTTACTTAATCGAGAAGATTTGCAGTTCGATGACCGTGAAAATTTGCTGTGGTTAAACATCTTTCAAGTAAACGAAGTGACAGATGACGCCAATGCAAACAGCCAAAAGATCGTTTTGCCATTGAGGCTGAGATTAAAAGTTTTTGTTCGTCCCGAAGGGATTGATAAACCAAACAAACAAGCCTTTGGGAAGATTCGCTTCATACAAACAGGGGAGAGCATTAAGGTCGTCAATGAACTGCCTTGGTATGCGAACTTTCTCGCTATCAAAGTAGGAGAGGAGAAGTTTGAAAGAATCACTGTTGAACCTTTCTCCAGCATTAATCTAACGCTGGCTCAACAACTAAAAACACAACAAGTACAGTTCGACATCCTAGGAGATGACGGCAATACAACAAACTATAAAAGTACCTTGGTTAATTAGCATTTAAGTGGTGGATTTATGAATTACAAATTTGAGAGGGAGCTCGCTTCTTGGCTAGAGGAAAAATCAATCTCTAGAAAAGAACTGATCGCGATTTTACAGCAAAATTATTACGAAGAATTTAAAGGTTTGGACACGATCACTTTGAGTCGTTGGTTGAACGGGAAAGTGGTGCCGCCTTTGTATAAACAGTTCTACATAGCACGTTCGTTGGAAGTGAGCTTGATAGATATCTTCCTTAATATCGATGAAAGCCTGCATAAATTTCCAGTGCGTTATGCATCGGTCGTGGCTAACTTGGTAAAAGCATTCGACTTCTCGTTAACCGCGCTCTCGTACTACAAGGTGACAGAATGCGTTCGAAGTGAAGTGCGTTGTCAGACTTACTATGAGCATGTGGATACATTCCAAGATTTTTACAGCAATGTGTCCGCTCTAGAGGGCTTCATCAGTGAACTTTATGCGATGAAGACGGACATCAAATATCAATGTATTTTGTTGAAAAATAAGAGAGATGACATCGTTGGTCACTGGGCGGGCATCCTCAATTTGGAGAAGTTGAATAACCTACCAAGCTTTATTTCTATTCCTGAAAGTGAGCTAAAGCGCAGTTGCTTAGTGAAGCTGGGATACTCCATGAACTCGACTCACTTCTTTGAATTAGTGGTGCAGGCTATTTGCTATTACTTACTCGATCTTTATAAGACAAAAGACTACGTATACATGTTTGTTTCTGGGTATCCAATCCTAGAACTAGCGAAAAAAGTGTTTAACGCAGAAGAAGTGAAATACTACCCACCGAAGGACAGAAGCCAAAAAGTCGGCTTATACCTTGTTAAGGTGGATATCGTTCGTTCCATTGCAAACCCAATTTTGATCCCTAAGGTCAAAAAGAAACTTCAGTGTCTGCAAGATACCAGCAAAGATTGCAGCTTCTGTAATTTGAGACAGTTTTGCTAGCTCTCTCCTTAAAGACTGACCGCTCGCGTATTATATAAGAACCCTTGTAAGCCCCAAAAAGGCACCTGATGTAGAGTGATATCGCTTCGCTCTAGGTGAGACTCGACCCGTTCAATGATCAGCTTTGTGCGGGTCCTCTTACTCAGTTCAATAACTTTGTTGTAGTAGTTGTCTTCGGCTGAGTGTTCGACTTTCACGAATTGATAGAATCCAGAAAGTAACTCTTGCTCTCTAAAATCAGCGTTGAGGTCATAATCATCCACGGCCAACAGCACTTTGTGGTCGCGGAGAAATTCAAAGCCTTTGCGAACGCTAGAACAGTCTTTACAGACATTTCGTTCAGTGATTTCAATGACTAAATAGGCGTTAAGTGCTTCTAACGCGTTCTTAAGCATTACTAGATCGCACAGTAGATACTTATCGCATAGATTGCTTCTCTCTAGGTTGATAAAGAGGTGTTTGCCGGCGAAGTCACTCACATGGCGATTAATGTATCGCTCTAATCGAGTGACTAACGCACGGCTTAGATGTGGATATTTTATTTCTCTTTTATAGACGTCGTTAGCAAGTTTCTTTGAAAGATTGATAGGGTCGATCAAAACTTCGTAGCCAAGGTTTGTTCCGTTTTCATCGACGATCTCTTGTAGCTTGTAATTGATATCAGAAAGGTTGGTCTTGCTGTTTTTATTTAAGTAATCTTCAATCAAAAAGCACATTTGTCCGTTATTCCATTTTCTTGAACATGATGGTGATGAACTCCATCTCTTCATCGGAGATAAGTGGTTTCTCATCGAGTAGCGATTTCCTTTTAAATTCAATGACGCCTTTGATTTCGTGGAGCTGTTCTGGCCTCATTTCATTAATGCGTTGTTTTATGTAATTAAACTCGCTGTGTTCTACGCTATTCATGCTCATTCCATTGCTAGTGTATTACTGTGTCGCGGGTTGTTATCGACGAGGTAAATGTAATAAAAACCACCGAGCATTGAGATGGCACTTCTATATAAAAATGTCCTAAACTGCTAAGCCTTTCTAAGTGCTCATATTTCCCTATCAGGTTGCACCATTGATGTCGGGCTTCGCAATTCTCCTTTGGTTGCCATTGAATTGTTTGATTTTTAATCAGAATGAACTAGCGTCAAGAAAGGAGCAGGGAGAGAAAATATGCTGACTTTAAACTATCACGTCGAGATTGCCGCGACGCCTCAACGCGTATGGAGCGTGTTGACCGATGTCGAACTATACAAGCGATGGGCGCAAGCCTTTTCACCTCAGTCTCAATTTGATGGTGCATGGGAAGAGGGAAGTGACATTACTTTCTTTGATCCAGATATGGGCGGGACAAGGGCGATCATCGATACGGTGCTGCCGCTGCAAAAACTCGAGTTTCATCATGTTGCCATTTTTAACCCGGATAATCGGCAGCAGTTGGATGGGGATTTGGCATCTAAGTGGATCGGATCGCGGGAGATCTATCAGATCGAGACGATAGAAGATCGCTTGTTGCTGAGTATCACCATTCATACTCACAGTGATTTTGTGTCGATGTTCAATCATGGTTGGGAAAAGGCACTGCCGTTGATCAAGCTCATCAGCGAAGAGTAAGGTTAGATTGCGGGTCAATTTGGGCTGACGACAGGTTGCTTGTGGGTATACAATAGCCGCCAATTTGCGCACCAAGAGAGTTGATGATGGAATTTAAGGTTGATACCCACACGCATACGTACGCCAGCGGCCACGCTTATAGTACGTTGATTGAAAACGCGAAATCGGCAAAAGAGAACGGGCTGGATATGTTCTGCACGACCGACCACGCTGAATCAATGCCGGGTGCGCCTCATTACTGGTTTTTCTCTAACCAGAAAATTCTGCCTCGCTTTCTTGAAGGCGTTGCGATTATTCGCGGTGTTGAATCTAACATCATGAACACCAAGGGTGAGATCGATATTCCAGATAGCGTTGATCGCAACTTGGATTGGGTGATTGCTAGCTTTCATGAGCCAGTGTTCCGTCCAGCGGATAGTGCTACGCACACTGAAGCGCTGTTGAACATCATCAAAAACGGTCGTGTTGATGCGCTAGGCCATTTGGGTAACCCCAACTTTGACTTCGATTTTGAAGCTGTATTGAAGTGCGCTAAAGAGCACAATGTCGCGATTGAAATCAATAACACCACATTGAAAGGCAACAGCCGTGTCGGCAGCGTAGACCGTTGCCATGAAATTGCACAAATCGGTAAAGAGCTCGGTGTCTTCTTCACTACAGGCAGTGATGCGCACTTCTGCCACGATGTAGGTAACCTGAGCTTGGTGGGTGAGTTAATGGATAGAGTCGGTATCGACAGCAGCAAGGTTATTACTCACTCAGCACAACAATTCTTAGCCTTCTTAGAGCTGCGTGGCCGTATGCCAATTGCAGAGTATGACGAGATTCGCAACGCATAAACTTGATTACATTTTTGGTTATGCAAGTGTTAAGGGATTGCTTTACACTGCTCGCATTAAAAAGCCGACTCAGAATTCGGCATTCAATGGAGAAGTGAAGATGTTACGTCCTTTAGTATTGGGGTGTGTAATTGCGTTAGGCTCAACGTACGCAATGGCAGAAGCCGTCGACTTAAAACAAAACATGAAGCAGATGAAGATGGAATTCAAACAGGCGGCAGAAGCGTCTGATGTTGAAACTATGAAATCTGCGATTGATAGCTTGCAAGCGATCGTTGAACAATCTAAGCGTGGTAATTACCCACCAGAGAAGTTCGATATCTACCTAGAAGGCTTTAACAAGCTGACGGTAACGCTAGATAAGATTGAAGCGGATCTTGATGCGGGCAAGCTAGAAGAAGCGAAAGACCAACTGCGTGAAATCGATAGCCTTCGTGAAGAGTACCACGACAAACGCAACCCAAGTATCTGGAGCAAACTGTTTAGCTAACCGTTTATCCAACTTGAAGAAATGACCATTAGCCTGCCACTTCGGCGGGCTTTTTTGTGCCTGTCAATCGAGGTATTCAAGAAAACCTGTGAGGTAGCAACCACTTATTGATCCTGTTTTTGAGCTACCACTCAGAATTGGTTACGCTGTGTGAAATTTGTTAAGTCACCGTTATGCGTAGATTAATTCCTTTTTACCGCTCGATGTTATTTGCTAGTGCTCTCAGTTGGGTGCTAGTGACGCTGATGCCTGTTATCAATGCTCATGGTAACAGCATGGGCGTGTGGGCGACGTTATGTACGCTTGACGGTTTTGAGTTGGTTCAAATAGAAGAGGGCGACAATTCTGTCAGCCACAAAGGTAAGCCTTGTCCTTTTAGCCACTTCTCGACTTTTCATCACGATACACTTCCAACGACACCAATACTCTCAAGACTGAGCTTGGTGCTTTCTGACAGCTACGCTTATTTGGCTCTAAGTGTGCGATTTGAAACACCAGTTCCTCGAGCGCCGCCAGTTTCCCTTTTCTCATAACAAAAACCATAACAAGTAAAGTCACATAACACTGCCACTTCGAGCAGTGGTACTCCCAAATCTAAGTCAATTAGCGCTGCATACGAATGTGTATGTGCAGTTGCGTTTGGCTGAATTTGGGTGTTCAACAATGAAAAAAGGAAAATACACATGTTGAGAAACTCGGCAAAGCCTCAACTCAAGGAAGCCTCACGCGCAAAATCCATCTACTTTATGACGTGGCGATGGCACTTCTACGCAGGTTTGTTCGTCATTCCATTTATGCTCATGCTTTCCCTCACTGGGTTGGTGATGTTGTTTGATGATGAAATCGAACTGGCTCGATACGAAGCGACATTGCAAGTTTCACCACAAGAGCAAATGGTTCCTGTCTCTGCACAATTAGAAACCGTAAAGCAGGCGTATCCCGATTTTAATGTCACTCAATTTGTACCTGCTAAAACGGCCGATATTGCCAACCGATTCTCGATTCAAAACCAAGAAGGCAGCTCGCTGATTGTTGCAGTAAATCCTTACACAGGAGACGTACAAGGCACCATTAATCGTGGTGATAGCATTTATGAACTGATGAACAGCATTCACGGCACATTGCTCATCGGCGACCTAGGCGACCGTTTAATTGAAATCGCCGCAAGTCTGGGGATTTTGCTGTTGGTGTCTGGTTTGTACCTTTGGCTACCGAGAGACAACGCCAGCCGTGCTGGCTTTTTGAAAATTCGTTTTGGCAGTGGAACTCGTATTTTGATGCGAGATCTGCATGCGAATTTAGGCGGTGTGCTATCAATTGTTCTGTTGTTCTTTTTGATTTCAGGTCTGTCTTGGGCTGGGATATGGGGCGCGAAAATGGTGCAAGCTTGGAATACCTTCCCAACCTATTACACATGGGGTGAGAAACCAGAGTCGACACTGGCACACAAAGATCTTAACCATGGTGCTTCAGAAGAGATGCCATGGAACTTAGAGCTTGCTGCTGTGCCAGAGTCGAAAGACAAACCCGCTCATGATCATGCCAATATGAAGGAAGAGATGGCATACGCAGGCAACCATGATGCGCTCTCCATTGATGATATCATCCTCAAGGCTGAAATGATGGGCTTCACTGGCTATAAGCTGTTTTTGCCACGCTCTGAGACGGGCGTTTACACCGTTGCAGCTAACTCTATGGGCGGCGATATTTCCGACCCAAGACAAGATCGCACCAGCCACTTTGACCAATATTCCGGTCGCTTGTTGGTAGATGTAACGTGGCAAGATTACAGCCTATTTGCCAAGCTCATGGCGGCAGGTGTGTCACTACACCAAGGTGATGTCAGTGTGCTTAACAAAGTACTCAACGTGGTGTTCTGTTTGGCGTTCATCTTAATCTCAATCACAGCTGTGGTGATGTGGTGGATTCGTAGGCCAAGTCGCAGTGCTGCATTGGGCGCGCCACCTAAGTTTCAGCAAGACGGTATTTGGAAGCTTGGTTTAGTAACGTTGGTAGTATTGTGTCTGGCGTTCCCGATGGGCGGTTTGGCGATTGTTACGGTTCTCGCATTGGATTGGTTGTTGTTTAACCGCGTCGAGAAGCTGAAAACGGCGTTGAATTAGTAACAGACAAAGAATGGAATAGTTAAAGAGCCAGCGACGTGCTGGCTCTTTTTATTTCTGGTAAATCTCCAGTGGCAAGCCATCTGGGTCTTGGAAGAAGGTAAAGGCTTTGCCTGTGAATTCGTCAATACGAATTGGCTCAACTTCAACGTCATTCGATTCTAGGTAGGCTTTTATTTGCTCAACATTATCAACCAAAAACGCGAGATGTCGTAGCCCTTGTGCTTCAGGAAAGCTCGGTCTCTCTGGTGCGCCCGGAAAGCTAAACAACTCCACTTGGCTGCCGTCAGGTAAAGCGAGGTCAAGCTTGTAGGAGTCTCTGGCTTCACGATAGTTTTCAGCAATGACTTTTAATCCCAATACTTCAGTGTAAAAGCGTTTTGATCTTGGGTAGTCGCTGCAAATGATCGCGACGTGGTGAATGGCATTAAACATGGTTAGTGTCCTCGGAGACTAAATGCTCCTTAACGAAGTCGATAAACACGCGCAGACGAGCAGGCATGTATTTGGTTTGCGCATACTGCATCGCGATAGCGCCATGGTAGTTACTCTTGATCATCCAATCCGGCAGAACCTCCACCACTTCACCTTGCTCTAACGCGTCTTTGATCACGAAGTCATGGAAGATTCCAATTCCCAAGCCAGACTTAACCCCATTCAAGCGCATTTGAGAATGGTTGACGGCGTAGCGTCCACTTACTGCAATCGAATGAAAGGCTTCCTCTTTAAAGAACGACCAGATGTTGTCTTTGTCGTTCTCGGCAAGGTAAATACAGTCGTGCTGCTCAAGTTCAGTGGGATGCTCAGGCATACCATGTTTGGCTAGGTAATCTGGAGAGGCGCACAAAACAAGGTTGGTCTTGCTGATCTCTTTGAGTACCAGATTTTCATCGGGTTTGTCGGTGAGCTTAAATGCGACATCAATGCCTTGGCGGAACAGATCGATCTCACCATCTGCTGCACGCAGCTTAAGCTGAATATTTGGATAACGTTCTAGGAATGGCAACACAAACGGTTGAAGCACCGAATTAAGAAATGCTTCAGGGGCTGCTACTGTGAGTGCACCTGTTGGCTCGGCATGATCTTCCGCAGATAGCTCAACGGCTTGCTGCGCGGCATTCACCATTGCGATGCTTTGGTCGTAAACCTTTTGTCCTGCTTGAGTGATGATCAACTTACGAGTCGTGCGCTCAAACAATTTGACCGAAAGCGCTTGCTCTAATCGTGTGATCAACTTACTTAAAGCCGATGGCGTCACGCCGAGTTGTTTGGCTGCTGCGGTAAAACTGCCTTCGTTTACCACTAAGATAAACGAAGCAAGATCAGGAAGTAGGGCAATGAGTTTTGGATTAACCATAATTGTTCAGTTCTGCGCAGCGGAATAACGATATTGTCTGGTACGGTTTCACGAGGTTCAAGTGTCACTGTCTCGCTTTAACGATATTTTGCCAAAAATGCATTGAGTTCAGGCAAGCCAGATTCACCAGTATGGTATTGCTGCCAACAGTGATAAATGGCCGTTTCGTGGTCTGCAATCAACTCGATAGCTTCTCGCTCAGCGATTGAATACTGCTGTGAAGCTTTCACTTCTTCATGCCACTCTCGATACTTGACCTCATAAGGTTCTACCCATTTCAGAAGAGTCGCCACCAACTCTTGCCATGGTAAATCAATCCATTTGGTTGCATCTTCCAAGCCTTTATCCAGCATCTCTTGGTATCGACTTTCTATATCCATGCCATTTTTCAGCAGTACAGGTTTGAGCTTTTCTGCGGTGAGTTCTTCCACTTCAATCAAGGTTTGCCACAGCGTTTGTTGTTCACTTTGGGCGTAATGGCTCAAGTAGTGGTTGAAAAAAGCGATGCCGTAGATTTCGCCATAGTAGGCAGACAGAACGTTATCAATCATGGTGAGAATCGTGATTTAAACAGGGAATACCGCATTGTAGAAGGGGAAAGCGCGAAGTGTAAACACCTGATTAAGAGTAAAAAAGTGCTGCTGACAGAATTCGAACAGAACTTGTGAGAATTTTATGAGAATTCGATGAAGTTGCTGATAGATTTGCTCGTCATTCTTAGAGGCAAGAACGCAAAACGTTCGAAACGTAATGCTTAACCTACTCAAGTCACGAACAAAGAAGTAAAGCCGTATACATGGGCTTGGGTAGTTCAACCCTCATTAAAGGATGGAATCACAATGAAAAAACGTACCCAACTCGGACTCGTCATGACTTCAGTCGCTATGGCACTAGGCTCTGCATCAGTGAATGCGGCGGAATTGGAAATCACCGTGACAAACGCAACCAAAGGCATCTACTTTACGCCTCTTATTGTTGCTGCACATGGCTCTGATCTTCAAATGTTCAGAACGGGTCAAGCAGCAACGCCAGAACTAGAAGCAATGGCAGAAGGCGGTGATATCTCTGGTCTTGCTAGTGTGATTGGTAACGCTGGTGGTGCGGTGGTTGAGAACCCTGCTGGTGGTATTTTGAATCCGGGTGTGGCAACCACCTTCACCTTAGACAGTGGCGACCACGGTTATCTTTCTCTGAGCGCGATGTTGTTGCCAACCAATGACGGTTTTGTCGGCCTAGATAGCTGGAAGATTCCAACGGAAGCGGGTACATACCGAGCAACGCTAAGAAGTTACGATGCCGGTACAGAAGCGAACGATGAACTTGCGTCTAGCATGCCAAACCCACCTTTCATTACCTTTGGTACTGGCGGCACAGGCGTTGAAGCAACGGTAACTAACGACAAAGTTCACGTGCATCCGGGTAACCTTGGTGATAGCGACCCAACTGGCGGCATCAGTGACCTAGACAGCAGCAGCCATCGTTGGTTAAACCCAGTCGCAACCATCACAATCGTTGTGAAGTAAGGGGGATGTATGAAATACAGAATCTTACTAGTAGCAGCTTCAGTCGGCTTGCTCGCCGGTTGTCCAAGCGATGATGATAATGACGTAGTGAAATCGTACCGCTACACCGTCAACGTGGCGAACTTGACTGCGAATCAACCTATGTCTCCGCTCGCGGTACTCACTCACAATGGTGACTACCAACTGTTTGAAATTGGACAAGCGGCATCTGTTGAACTTGAGCACCTTGCCGAAGGCGGTAGTAACGCTGAGCTGATTGAGTTGATGAACAGCAATGACAGTGTTTACCAAGGTATTTCGGGCAATGGATTGGTGTTGCCTGGCGCATCGGACGAAGTCACCATCACGGTTGACCCTAGTCGTTACGGTTATTTGTCTGTGGCGTCTATGTTTGTAAATACCAATGATGCTTTTGTTGGCGAAACGGGGTTATCGCTCAAATCGCTCGCAGTAGGTGAAAGCTACGAAATGAGCATGAACGTTTGGGATTCCGGCACAGAATTGAACGATGAACTTGCTGCAACCATTCCGGGCCCAGCAGGTGGTGGTGAGGGCTTCAATGCCGCTCGTAATGACAGCAGTGACGTTGTTGCATTCCATGCGGGTATTGTCAGCCAAGATGACGGATTAGCAAATTCAGCACTTTCTGCGAACCATCGTTTCTTGAACCCAGGTGCGAAAGTCACCATCACTAGAGTCGAGTAACACAGGCTCCGATGACGTCTCCTTTCCAAAGCGCTTGTAGCCGAGCGCTTTATCCCTCATGGCGTCATCGGAACCTTTTTTGAAAGAATTTCTAATTTGTTCCGGTCATGTGCAAAGTGAGGATACTCGAAGGCAAGGAAAGGACCATGGAACAACAGGCAATCAATTTAGTCGCGAACATCTTGTTGGTGGAAGATGACGATGATTTGGCAGAACTGGTTCAGATGCATCTCAAGTTTCAAGGACACCAAGTGTCGCGAGCCACAGATGTCGCCGATGCTAAAGCGCAATACCAGCAACAACCCTTTGATTTATTGATCCTTGACCGAGGTTTACCAGATGGTGATGGCCTAGACATCTGTCATTATTTGCGTCAGCAACAAGATTGGAGCCCTGTGCTCATGCTGACCGCCAGAGACGGTGAAATGGACAAGGTTGACGGTTTAGAAGCGGGTGTTGATGACTACATCACTAAGCCATTTAGCGTATTAGAATTCCAAGCACGAGTGCGAAACGTGTTACGCAGAGTCAGCCAAACCGCAGAAGCCAAAGTAGTAGATGAAGTCCTCGAAGATGCGATGGATTTTGGTCCGCTGAGAATTATTCCGGAGTTGCACCAAGTATCCCTAAACGACAAAGATGTCACTCTTACCGCGACAGAGTTTACTTTGCTGCAGTTTCTCGCGACTCGTCCGGGCAGAGTCTACAGTAAAGATGAATTGCTCGATCACGTTTGGAACACCAGTCATTCTGGTTATCACCATACGGTGTGTAGCACCATTAACCGTTTACGCAGCAAGCTGTCGTTGTCTGACTCTGATCATCACTTCATTCAAACCGTGTGGGGTGTTGGATATAAGTTTCAGCCAAGACACTAATGCAAGAAAGTAAGTCAAAACATCAAGCCAAGACAGTAAGTCGGCAGTTGTTTTCACTGTCATTTTTCAATCATCACGGTTGTTTCGAAAACATCGCTGTTTAAGGAGGCGATAGGATGAGCTTCAAATCTCGCTTGGTAGTATTTACTAGCTTGTGGTTCTGCCTCGCGGCGGTGGTGATTGCACTGACTTACAATTGGCAAAAAGAAACCATCGAGTTACGCACTAAGCAAAGCCTGCATAAAGAGCTAGCTAGCCATATGCGTGACGATAATCCGCTGATGATCGGGACGGATTACAACCCTAAAGCACTTAAGTCGATCTTTCACACGCTCATGCTGATCGGCCCTGACTTTGAAATCTACTTCCTCGATAGCCAAGGCAATATCACCACCCATGCAGCACCAGAAGGAGCGGAGATCATGGGAGCGGTGGATCTCAATCCCATTAAGCAATTCTTAAATGACCAGCCTTTTCCTATTTTGGGTGAAGACCCACGTAATCGTGGTGAGCACAAAGTCTTTTCTGTCGCGGCGATAGAGGAATTAGGCTCTACGGTCGGTTATCTCTACGTGGTGATTGGCAGTACCCGACATGACGCCATTGCCAATGCTCAAGTCGATACTCCTTATATCGCGCTGGCAGGACTGGTCTTAGTGTCCATTTTAGGCTTTGCTCTTGGGGCATATGTGCTGGTCAAACGTAGCCTATTGAATCCGATTGAACGTGTGACCAAGCAACTTCAACAACAAGCTGAACATGATTTCCGCCTGCAACCTGATTTTACTCACCAAGTGCCGGAGCTCGTGCCGATTGCGCACTCTTATCAGATGATGGCGAAGCACATTCAGCAGCAGTTTTTACAGTTGGAGTATCAATCGTCTCATCGTCGTCAAAGCTTGTTGCAGCTTAGCCATGATTTAAAAACGCCGTTATCGAGCGTGCTTGGCTATTTGGAAACGTGGCGTTTGCAACATCCGGAATCCGATCCTTTGATCGACGTCGCTTTCCGAAATTGTGAGAAGCTCTCAACTCAATTGCATTCTCTATTAGACGCCGCGCGCAAAGAAGCTCCAATGCCAAATTACGAGTACCGCCCCGTAGATCTGGGCGCTTTGATGGCAGAATGTGCTGAAACGATGCAGAGCCAGTTTTCTCGTAAAGAAGTGGTGTTGAAAGTGGATATCGATAGCGAAATCCAAACCGTGGGTGACAAGGGGCTATTGGAGCGGTTGGTATTGAACCTGCTTGAAAATGCATTGCGCCACAGCCCAATCGGCTCGGAAGTGCATTGCCAAGCGCATTTGAGTGAGGATAAGTCGCGTATCCACTTTACGTTCGTCAATCACATTGAGGAAGAAGCGGAGGGTGGCTCTTTGGGGATCGGGACGAAGATTGTTCAATCTATCTTAATGCTTCACCACAGCTATCTTGAGACCAACGCAACCTCTTCTCAGTATCAACAGAAGTTCACTCTAAGAGCGGTGTGAGCGTTTTCTCACTGCCTTTAGGTTATTACCGTAAATCCTTAGTCCCAATTCTGTCACACCTTAAGAAAGCGCCTATCTATCGGATGTTTTTTGTCTGTCTCGTAGAGTGCCGCCTAAGCTCCACACTCAATGTATCCGCTGAAAAACAGGATCAACCAGCCATACTTGCTAATCATTAATTTCATATCGAATAATTCATTCCGTCAGTTATTTAATCTGAGAATAAATAATAATCACGAATAAAACGTATTCTGTAACATATTTAACGTGCTAGATTGCAATATTAACCTTGTTGTCTAATTTGTGACGCAAATATTACAAGTCTCTACTTGAACGATGATTAAGATTATAAATTATTTTCTTATTTATATTAGGAATAAGTGTTTTAGTGAATATTTTATTATGCGTTAAGTTGTTTATTTGTTGGGGTGGGAATTGTTGCTTATATCATCAGATGAAATGAAAAAGTGGAACTAAAGTCACTTAATTGCTGCGGAAAAATCTAAAATATAGACCTATTAGGTAATAATGGTTTAGTAACAGATAGTTACGGATTCATAATTTATAATATGGCTAAACTTCCGACAAGGATCGAAAAGATGAGCGACAAGGAATCTATTCAGACTAATCGCAGCCGCCGCAATTTTTTAAAAGGTGCAACTGGTGCAGTTGTGGCTGGCGTCAGTGCTTCAGCGTTTTCTGGTGCTGTTCAAGCAAAAGAACCGAATATCGATTGGAGTAGACTAGGTAGAAAGAACGATAAGCGCTTCTGGCGTAAAGTTCAAAAGCAGTTCGTATTGGATAAACGAACGACTTACATGAACATCGGTACGACAGGTTCAATGCCAAAACATGTTCTTGAAGGATACGAAGACAACAACAAAATCGTTGCTAAGTACCCGTGGGATATGAAAGACAAGTTTGGTGCTTGGCCTCATGTTTCTGAAATGGTGACGCAAGTAGCGCCGGGCTTTGGTGCTAACCCAGATGAAATCATTCTGAGCCGCAACACTACTGATGGCCTATGTTCTATTATCAATGGCCTTCATTTCGAACCGGGTGATGTCATTCTAACGACTCACCACGAACACGTTGCTGCCACTTCTCCAATGAATGTAGCAAAACACCGCTTCGGTGTGGATGTGGTCGAAATTCAACTTCCTGTTTTCACTGGTACTGAAGACGTTTCTGAACAAGATTACATTCAAGCGTTCCGCGAAGCGATTGAAGCCCACCACAACGTTCGTCTTATCGTCTTCTCGCACATTACCTACAAAACAGGTACTACTCTTCCAGCCAAAGAAATCTGTTCTCTTGCAAAACAACACGGTATCCCAACCTTAGTTGATGGTGCGCACACTGTTGGTATGTTCGATTTAGACTTCCACGATATGGATTGTGATTTCTATGCAGGATCTGGCCATAAGTGGCAGTGTGGTCCAGGCGCGACAGGTATCTTGTATGTACGTGATAACGGCAACCGTTTGAATGAGTACTGGAGCGATCGCGAGAATCCATTGTGGTTGATCAACTCTTCTCTTTCTCACGCTGATTACCTAGGCAAGCAATTGCAATACATTGGTAATGACAACTACCCAGCAAAACAAGCACTTGCTGATAGCTGTAAAATGTGGGACGAGATTGGTCGTGACCGTATTCAAGAACGCGTTCTTGAACTAAGTGACCTATGCAAAACGCTGCTTAATGAAGCGTTACCACATGCTCAGATGTACTCGCCAAATGTGGAAGGCTTAACCAGCGGCCTAACGACGTTCAACCTATTTAGCGATGTGACGGATGAAGAACGACTCACCTTGTTCCGCGACCGTCTGCGTGAAGACTATGGCTACATCATCCGCACGACAAGCTTCAAGCTGTACAAAGATGATGCTTACGAAACACAAGCACTGCGCATCTCAACGCATCTATTCCACGATGAGAAAGACGTAGAAGGGCTTGTTGAAGCCATCACGGATCTTTACTACTCGTTCTAACGTTGTTGAACTTTCAAAGCGCCCTTTATTGGGCGCTTTGTGGAAGAGAGGGATATTCACCATGTCAGTGAAAACAATCAAACGAACCATGACGGCACTTACCGTTGCTCTTGCTTCAATCATGTCGACTTCTGCCTCGGCGGGTGATTTGCAAGACATCAAAGACAGTGGCGTGCTGCGTCATATCGGTGTGCCTTACGCAAACTTCGTTTCTTACATTGATCAAGGGGAAATGCAAACACTGACAGGTCTTGATGTCGATATCATCAAAGGGTTTGCTCAATCTCTCGGCGTGCGTTACCAGTACGTGCCAGCGCAGTGGAATAATGTGGTTGGTAAACTGACTGGCCAGCAAGTCGAATACAAAGATGCGCAGCTTGTTGTAGGTGAGAAGATGCCGGTTGAAGGCGATCTGATTGCTAACGGTGTCACTATTTTGGATTGGCGTGCTCAAATCGTCGATTTTTCAGATGACTACTTCCCATCTGCAGTGTGGCTGGTGGCTCGTACCGATTCTACTCTTACGCCAATCACGCCGACTGGCTCGGTGGAGCGCGACATCACCAAAGTCAAAGCTTTGATTAACGGACGTGAAGTTCTGGCGATGGAGCACTCATGCCTAGACCCAAATCTTTACAACTTGTATAACACGGGTGCTAAGGTGATTTTGCCTGATGGCCAGCGCCGTTTGAACGAAATGGTTCCTGCCATCATGAAGAACGATGCAGAGAGTACGCTGCTAGATGTGGCAGATACACTGATTGCATTAGAAAAATGGCCAGGTGAAATCAAAGTCATTGGCCCTGTCTCTGAAAATCAAAAAATGGCGGTTGCCTTCCGTAAGGATTCTCCTGAATTAAAAGCCGCGTTTAACCAATATTTGAATTCAATTAAGCAAGATGGGACGTACCAAACCTTGGTCGAGAAATATTACCCATCTATTTACTATTTCTATAATGACTACTTCTTAGAAGATAGTAAGAAAGATATATGAGAAAGTCTGTAAAAAAAATATCAAGCCAGAAGATCATTACCATCAGTGCGATTTTGGTATCGCTCTACTTGGCGATGCTTATTACTGTGACGAGTTTAGGTCAAAATAAATTAAAAGATTCACAACACCGAGAACTCGGCCTAAAGGTGAAAAGTTACGCAGGTACGCTTGATAATTTATTTACGCTTGCCAGCGAAGATATAGACCATTTATCCACCGATAAAACGGTGCAGACCTTTTTTGCTAACCTCGCTTCTGGCATGTCGATGGAATACGGCTTGGGTGCGAGTTTGATTAATTTGAAACGCAAGCTGCAAGAAAAATCCGAAACGAAAATCGTCAATAACCAAATCATCTACAAGAAGCTGACTCTGATTGGCCTTGATGGCTCAACAATCGTCACAACCGGTGCGAAAACAGACCATCGCATCGACACCTCGCGATTACTGCAAAACCACAAAAATACCGAAGAGATACGAGCCGTTCGTGATGACGGCAGAGTGTTAATCCAAGTGGTCAAGCAAGTGATGTTCTCTGGCAAACCGGTTGGTTATTTGATTGCAGACATCAACAAGCAAGTGGTGATTTCTCAACTCACCAATCAGGAACATGAAGACAGCTACAGTCGCATGGTTCTGAAGATCAATGACGTTGAAATGGAAGTGTGGGATTCGATCAGCCGCAAACTGGAACAAGAAAACGTCACGGGCCCAGAGGCGCTTTCTCAAGAGCTTAGACAGAAGATTTATTTCGAAGTGCCAATTGAACGTCATCACTTTGAGCTGATGGCGTGGTTTGAATCGCTCAGTGAACGCGACATCTACACCTCGCGCGTATTCATTACTGGGTTGAGTATCCTTGCTATTTTGATTGTGTTTGGTCTTTTGTATGCGTTTAGCCTGAATAACACGCGCGTCGAGCTTAAGATCAAACTGGAAGAAGAAAAAAAGCGTAAAGACTTTCTGTCTCAGCAAAACCAACGATTAACCAGTGAAATCGAGCGTCGTAAATCATCAGAGATGGAGTTAGCTTACCAAGCAAAACACGACTCTCTGACCGGGTTGCCAAACCGAGTATATGGCTCAGAACGTTTGGATCTGGAACTGTCACGCGCTGAGCGAATGGGTTCCAACGTATTGGTTATGTTCATTGACCTCGACCACTTCAAACAAATCAATGACTCCATGGGTCACTTTGTTGGTGATGAAGTCTTGAAACTGGCAGCAGAACGCCTGCACAACGCGGTACGCAAGACTGACTTACTCGCGCGTATTGGTGGCGATGAATTCCTCTTGGTTATCCCTGATTTGCAAGATGCCGACAGCGCAAAACGTTTTGCAACAACTGTCCTGTCTGTGTTCAATGAACCGTTCGTTTGGCAAAACCACGAATTCTTCCTATCGGCGAGTGTCGGTATGTCAGTGTTCCCAGAGGATGGCGACAACGCAGAGCAACTACTGGCGTGTGCAGACATGGCGATGTACCGCGTGAAGCAAGATGGTCGTGATGCGTTCTGCTTCTATGACCACAACATGAACCAAGATTTGCAGCGCTTCTTAGATTTAGAAAGCCGTCTGCGTCATGCCATTGCGCATGATTTATTAGAGCTCTACTACCAACCTATTATTGACTTGAACAGCGGTACGATTGTTGGTGCTGAAGCCTTGATGCGTTGGAACGATGAGAAGTTTGGTTTCGTCAATCCAGAAGAGTTTATCTCGATTGCCGAGAAGAACGGTTTGATTCATCAGCTAGGGGACTTTGCAATTCGCCAAGCGTGCCACCAAGCTGCCCAATGGCAGACCGTTGCACCTCTGTTCGTGTCAGTAAACTTCTCTAGTGTGCAGTTTAGATACTGCGATCAACTCTTAGAACAAATTAAGCAGCATCTTGAAGAGTCGGGATTACCTGCCGAGATGTTTGATGTAGAAGTAACGGAAAGCTTGCTCTTCAACCACAGTAACGAACTGATGGGGATGTTAGACAGCTTGCGAGCATTGGGCGCGAAGCTCACCATTGATGATTTCGGTACCGGTTATTCTGCATTAAGTTACTTGCAGAAGTTCCCGTTTGATCGCCTCAAGATCGACCGCAGCTTCTTGCAGAACATGTTTGAGAATGAGTCCGACCGCGAGCTTGTGAACGTAATTATTGCGATGGCGAAAGCGCTGAATCTGAAGATCGTCGCAGAAGGCATCGAAGAACAGCGTCATGTGGATTACTTGAAAAACCTAAACTGTGAGTTCGGACAAGGTTTCCACTATAGCCGACCATTACCTGCTCAGGACTTTGAAGCACTCTTAGCTAAGCCGACTTGGCTATAACTCCTTTCATTACAACCTCATAGAAAAGCATTAACTGGATTCGTGCCTCGGATTCATTAATGCTTTTCCACCTTGAGGGATAATCGTTTTTCCTTCCTTGAATTACACTACACTTAATTGATAAGTAAGTGCCTGTGACCCCCGTCACATAAAGGCTCAACCTAATTCTAATCGAGTGAAAACTCGACAAAATAAACAGGAAGGAATTGCGAATGTCTTCTGCATTTTACCAACAGATTGAACAGCAAATTGAAGAAGTGAAGGCGGAAGGCCTTTACAAAGCAGAGCGTATCATCACGTCTCAACAGCAAGCGGCTGTTAAAATCTCTACTGGTGAAGAAGTACTAAACTTCTGTGCGAACAACTACCTTGGTCTTGCTAACCACCCTGCACTTATCGCAGCGGGTAAAGCAGGCATGGACGAGCACGGTTTTGGTATGGCTTCAGTACGTTTCATCTGTGGTACTCAAGACATCCACAAAGAGCTTGAGCAGAAGCTTTCTAAGTTCCTAGGTAAAGAAGACACGATTCTTTACACATCATGTTTCGACGCAAACGCGGGCCTATTTGAAACTATCCTAGGCAAAGAAGACGCAATCATCTCTGACGCGCTAAACCACGCGTCAATCATCGATGGTGTTCGTCTATGTAAAGCGATGCGTTTCCGCTACTCAAACAACAACATGGAAGAGCTAGAGCAACAACTGATTGCTGCGAAAGAAGCAGGCGCTCGCCACATTCTTATCGTAACGGACGGTGTGTTCTCAATGGATGGCGTAGTAGCAAACCTTCCAGCTATCTGTGGCCTAGCAGAGAAGTACGGCGCATTGACTATGGTTGATGATTCTCACGCTGTTGGCTTCATGGGTAAAACAGGCGCAGGTACGCACGAGCACCACAACGTGGTTGACCGTATCGACATCATCACTGGTACGCTAGGTAAAGCAATGGGCGGCGCTTCAGGCGGTTACACGTCTGGTAAAGCAGAAGTGATTGACTGGCTACGTCAGCGTTCTCGTCCATACCTATTCTCTAACTCTGTTGCACCAGCAATCGTAAGCGCTTCTATCCGCGTTCTAGACCTACTAGAAGAGAGCGGTGACCTACGTGACCGTCTATGGGAAAACGCAGCACACTTCCGTACTCGCATGGAAGACGCTGGTTTCACAATGGGTGGTGCGGACCACGCAATCATTCCAATCATGCTTGGTGACGCAAAAGTAGCAGCAGAATTCGCAGAGCGCGCTCTAGAGAAAGGCATCTACGTAATCGGCTTCTCATTCCCTGTTGTACCAAAAGGTCAAGCGCGTATCCGTACTCAAATGTCTGCGGCTCACTCTCGTGAGCAACTAGACCGTGCAATCGACGCGTTCATCCAAGTTGGTAAGGACATGGGCATCATCTAAGTTTCGTTTCCTCTTCCTAGCCTCCTCCTAACATAGGGGAGGGATTAGATGGAAAGGAGAAAGAGCTTACGTTTAAAGAGCAAAAGGCTTTCCCAACTCTTCTGAGTCGGCTCATGGGTAAAGCCTTTATTCCTTCTTTAAACGCATTAGATGAAAGAATTTTTTGTCACGCATAGAGCGGGGCAATGTTTGGTGAATACTATGAAAATTAAAGCATTATCAAAGCTAAAGCCTGAAGAAGGCATCTGGATGACTGAGGTTGATAAACCTGAAGTTGGCCATAACGACATTCTGATCAAAATTAAGAAAACCGCTATCTGTGGTACAGACGTACACATCTACAACTGGGACGAATGGTCACAAAAGACAATTCCAGTGCCTATGGTTGTTGGTCACGAATACGTGGGTGAAGTGGTTGCGATTGGTCAGGAAGTTCGTGGCTTTGAAATCGGTGACCGCGTATCTGGTGAAGGTCACATTACGTGTGGTCACTGTCGTAACTGTCGTGGCGGCCGTACTCACCTATGTCGTAACACGATTGGTGTGGGCGTTAACCGTGAAGGTGCATTCGCAGAATACCTAGTGATCCCAGCGTTCAACGCGTTCAAGATCCCTGAAGGCATCTCTGACGATCTAGCGTCTATCTTTGACCCGTTTGGTAACGCAGTACACACCGCGCTTTCTTTCGACCTAGTAGGCGAAGACGTGCTTATCACAGGTGCAGGCCCAATCGGTATCATGGCAGCGGCAGTAGCAAAACACGTTGGTGCTCGTCACGTAGTGATCACAGACGTGAACGAATACCGTCTAGAACTTGCTCGTAAAATGGGCGTAACGCGCGCAGTAAACGTTGCAGAAGAGAAGCTAGAAGACGTAATGGCTGAGCTAGGCATGACAGAAGGCTTCGACGTAGGTCTAGAAATGTCTGGTAACCCAGCTGCGTTCAACTCAATGCTAACGACGATGAACCACGGTGGTCGCATTGCACTACTAGGTATTCCACCATCAGACATGGGTATCGACTGGAACCAAGTTATCTTCAAAGGCTTGGTGATCAAAGGTATCTACGGCCGTGAAATGTTCGAAACTTGGTACAAGATGGCTTCACTGATCCAATCTGGTTTGGATCTATCACCAATCATCACGCACCACTACAAGATTGATGACTTCCAAGAAGGCTTCGACGTAATGCGCAGCGGTATGTCAGGCAAGGTTATTCTTGATTGGGAATAAGGTCGCGATAAAGCAACTTAAAACCTCTTAATGTCAAATTAATAAAAACGCCCTAAGTGAACCTTAGGGCGTTTTTGTTTTTAATAACTGGCTATTTTGTTGGATAGCGCTTCGTTTACAACTCAAACTCATAATTACTTCAGCGCTAGCGCTTTATTACGATGGTTCCTGTTTCCACGACATGAGACTCCTTCGACGCCATGACTTTTGCCGTGTGCTTTTCTGATGAGAAAAGAGTTTTAGCTGATGTCGTAGGTTGACTGATAGAAGGGGCATGCTCTTGCTTCTGGTAATGAATTTCCCAATGTCGAGTTTGGGTGTTGTAGCGCATAAAGGCAAAGCCCGTAATATTCTTAATCGTGGTGCTGCCTTTTTGATAAAAGCCATAATCACGGAAACTCATATAGTTGATTAATCCGTTGCTATGGTCTTTCACATCATTGTATTGTTTATCTTCTTTGCCACCTTCCACATGGTAAACCCTGATTAAATCATCGCTCCAGTCATCCACAACAAAAGAGCAGCCGCTGAAGTTGGGCGTGAAAACATATAAATGGTCGCGATGAGGATCAGGGTGTTTAGGTATATCGAGATACTTGCCCTGCGCGACCCAGTAGGCCATCTGTGATGTATTTTTATCGGGTTGTTCGCCTGCATATGTATCGATAACTTGAAGTGCACCTACTGCTCCATGAGCGTGTTTGTATTGCATACCACTAAATACAAGCTCACCACTCTCTTTAACTTCCTTTTGAGTCACAGGGTTGAGTGATGACATCTGAAGAGCGACAACCTCTGCACTAACAAGCTGATTGGCGAAGCTAGAACCAAGCAGGTCGGATGGCAATACGCGTTTTCCGATTGCATCGTTCATTTCCATTCTAGATGTTGGCATCGGTGACAGAATTGCATCAGGCAGCTCACGCTCTTCACCCACGTGAATATGGTTTTTCTGTTCTTCTTCTTTGCGGTCGGCGGCGACTTTGTCTCGGTTATCATTCCAGCGCTTGTAGTCACTTGATGAGTAAGTTAACTCATCCCTGCGTTCTTGCTGTTGTCGTGCTGCTCGTTGCGCTGTGGTTTCTTGTGCTTCTTCTGTATTAGCAGGCGCTGATTGATATCGCATAGTCGGCATTCCAATAAAAATAAATAAAAGAATACCTATGATTTTCAATATTTCATGAGGTGACTGTTTAAATAGTGATTTTTACTAACAGAAAGCTCAGAACGAAATTGTATTTTAAGTTCAGCTGTGTGTTTAAGTTTGTTGTGGCTAAATAAAAACCACTTATAAAATTCAATAGATGACTGTTAAGAACTTATTTATTTGTAATGCTTATTAAAGTGCGTCTTTATAATATTAAAAGTTATTGTTTTAACAGTCAGCTTAGCCAATACTCTCCCCTTTATTGCTGCAATATTTTTGTACTGGTCTGATTCTCTATGGTTTCTAATTGCCGACTTATCAATTACATAAAATGTGGAGATCATTTCCAAATTTAGCAGGTAAACATAGATTGCATAGCGCGAGCTAATCCATTTTCTTCATTCCTTTGTTAATACTGCATGCGTGAACATACGCATAAGAAAGTGTTCATTACTTAACCATAGATACAAAAGGAAATGAAAATGAGAAAGTCACTGACAGCACTTGGTTTAGCATTGGTATTTGCAGGCTCAGCAAACGCGGCAAACTGGGGCTATGAGGGTGAGCACGGCCCGGCAAATTGGGGTGAGTTCGCTTCTGAATGTGCGAAAGGTCAAAACCAAAGTCCAATCAATATCGAATCAGCGACCGAAGCCAAGCTAGAAAAACTGGATTTCGATTATGAAGGCAAGGCTATTTCACTGCTGAACAACGGCCACACTTTACAGACCAGTTTAGAAGGCAAAAACACGCTCACTATCGATGGTAAAGAGTTCACGTTAAAACAGTTCCACTTCCATACGCCATCTGAAAACCATGTAGATGGTAAAGAATACCCACTGGAAGCACACTTTGTGCATGCCGACAAGGTTGGTCATCTGGCCGTTGTCGCGGTGTTCTTTAAACTGGGTGATGCTAACCCGGATCTAGCTAAGTTGCTCGCTAACATCCCAACTAAAGATCAAGATGTTGCCATCAAGGTTCCATTTGATGCTGACGCGCTTATCCCAAGTGATAAAGATTACTACCGTTTCAATGGCTCTCTAACCACGCCACCGTGTTCTGAAGGCGTTCGCTGGTTGGTGATCAAAGAGACACAAACCATCTCCCCAGAGCAGGTGAAAGAGTTTGCGAAAGCGATGGGGCAAAACAACCGCCCAATCCAACCGCTTAACGCTCGAATGATTCTAGCGCAGCAATAAGGGTTGAAGTGACCAGTCATAAAAAAGCCCGCTGATTTAGCGGGCTTTGTGTTTGGTATTCTGAAGTTAGAAACCACTGTCGTCTTGCGCTTGGGCTTTCGCCATTTGAATCGGATCAAGCTTGAGTGTTTGCGTAGGGAACGCAATATCCGCTTCGTGCTTCTTGATGATCGCCATGACCTGCAAAAGCACATCTTGCTTCACTTCGTGGTAGCGAACCCAGTTCACTGTTTTGGTGAAGGTATAGATAAAGAAGTTCAGTGAAGACGCACCAAACGCATCGAAGTTGACGATAAGTGTCTGGCGCGTATCGATGTCTTTGTGGCTCTTCAGCATTTCGCGCACTTCATCAATGATTACTGGTACTTTGTCTGCATCGTCGTAGCGCAGGCCAATTGTCTCAAAGATTCGGCGGTTCAACATGCGAGACGGGTTTTCTACCACGATGTTGCTGAATACTGAGCTAGGCACATAGATAGGTCGCTTATCGAAGGTACGAATGCTGGTCATACGCCATCCAATACGTTCCACTGTTCCTTCTATTTGACGGTCTGGAGAGCGGATCCAATCGCCAACTTTAAACGGACGATCGAAGTAAATCATCAAGCCACCAAAGAAGTTTGATAGAAGATCCTTGGCTGCCAAACCGACAATCAAACCACCGACACCACCAAAGGTCAGCAAACCGGAAAGGCTCAGGCCAAATGCCTGCATAACCGTTAATACACCGATGACGATAAAGAACAGGCGAGCGACTTTCGCGACGGCTTGTACGGTCGTTTCGTCACGGGTTTTCTGCTCCAGCACGTAGTCTTCGACGTTGGTGATAAGACGCATCACAATCCAAACTAGGATGCTGATAACAAGAATGAGTTTAAGGGTGCTGAGCCAGTTGAATTCGTTCCCCAACTCACTTTGCAGAACAATGCCTAAAGATACCGTCGCAGGCCAACACCAGATTAAGGTACTGACGGGGGTTTTGAGTGCTTCTAATAAAAGGTCATCCCAATGAAAGGGGGTTTTCTCGACCAAAATGGCTAATCGAGAATGCAATACGCGCCACGCAATCCAAGCAAAAAAGCTCGCAATCGTAATGAACAGTACGCTGCTGCTCCAGTCTTGATGATGGGCCATGATGTAAGTTTGAAGTTCTGTAAACCACTGTGGCATAAGTAAAGTTTCATTTTTTGGAACAATGAGTGAAAGGTAGCAGAGTTTGAGTTTTCGCCCTAGCAAAATGATGTGATTCGAATAATCCGTTCTTGTCTTCTTATCACTGCTGTTAAGGAGAGAAGTGTTTAGAGTGATGTTAATGATTAATGTGTAAATACAAGGTGATGATACGTATGGTGAAATGTAACGTTCGTGCTGTTCAACCTACATGGTGTGATGAAACTCGAACTTTGAAAGATAAGCGCTATCATTCGAACCATCAATTGTAGGTTCTTTGACTCATCGCTAACATTTATCAAGCTCAAATATGAGACTTTAGTGTCACTTTGACATACGGAGATAAACCATGGAATTCACAGAGCTAGATCGAAATGCGCTCTACGACATTTGGATGTCGCAAAAAGCAAAAATGCACCTCACTCAAATGGAGATGGCAAAGCGCCTAGGTTTAAGCTTGCATGAGTTCTCTGCTTTGTTGCGTGGGAACGCTCCGTTAACACTTGGCTTCGTGAAACAACTTTGCGAACAATTGCACGTTCGTCCTGGTCAAGTGATTCCATCTATGAGCAAACGCGATATATCTTCTTCGGGCTCAGTGTACCTACAAAACCGTATCACTGTAGATGGTGAAATCCGTAATGTCTTCATTGAAGGCAACCAAGTTGTGATCGAGTACGAACACACGGTGAACTAACCGATTCCATCCGTGTATTTTTTGTCGTAGACAATTTATTCACATCTCTACTGATAAAACTAGCAGCCATGATGTCCCTTTGAATGAAAGGAATGGCTGTGAAGACTTTTCTCCGTAATTGCGATAAACAACGTCGTCGTTTGACGCACCAACTTGAGCCTAAACTTGCAGGTTGGTTGAATGACGACTCTCTCACTGTTCACGAACCAATGCCGCACGATCAGGTGAAACGTATTTTGATCGTGAGAAACAACAGCCGTATCGGAAATATGTACTTCCTGCTTCCGTTTGTTCATCAGGTTCTGCGCTTATACCCAAATGCGAAAGTTGATCTATTGTTGAATTCGCCTTGGCAAGGGGAAGTCTTCAAGAATCTTGGCATCAATCAGATTCATTACTCCAACTTGTCATTCAAATCGCCAGATAAAGCACTTGCGACCATCCGTTTGTTAAAGCGAGAGAGATATGACTTGTTGTTCGCTCCAACGGCGGGCGCGTGTGACACTTTTCTTTCCGCTGTGATTCCGGCGAAGAACAAGATCGCTTTTAAGAAAGTTAAAACAGAGCAAGTATTTACTCACTCCTCGGTCGCCGATTCGCCTTTTCGTCACGGTGCCTACAAGCCACTTTCTATCCTTGAAGCGATGGGACATGAGCTTGATAATGCCTTGGATCATCATATTGTGTATGATTCAAAAGAGCTTTCCTCTGGTATTCAGCAAGCACGTAAATTACGCGAAGAAGGCAAGCCAACATTTGCTTTCTTCCGTGGTGCGCGAGGCAAGAAAAAGCTCAGTGATCATGCTTGGTTAACCATTCTGGCTGAATTTGAACGCAAGCAAGGACAGAGTGTGAATTGGGTGGAAGTGCTAAGCCCAGATATCCAGCAGCCACTATTAAAAGACTCCCGCACTTTGGCATGCAAAGATCTGCGCCAATTGGGTGCGACGCTGCGCTACCTCGATGGCTTTCTTTGTTGTGATACTGGACCGCTGCATTTAGCGGATGCCGCAGGAGCGACTTGCTTTGGTTTTTATACGGAAACGTGCCCACAACGATTTGGGTTGATGGGCGAGAAATGTCATGCGATTCGATTGTTTCTTTCGGAGGAACAAGCCGAGTTTGAGCCTGTGTTAAGAATGGCGTAACGCCGGATGAAATGAAAAAGTGACAGCACAATAGGCTGTCACTTTTTGTATGAACATGGTTTAGGGCGATTTGCCTAAGGAATCTTCACCAAAGAATCACGCGATAGGTCAGAGATGGTTTTCGCTCCTGTAAGCGTCATTGCTACGCGCATTTCCTTGCCGTAAAGGTCAAGCAAGTTCTCTACGCCAGCACCGCCTTGCGCTGCGAGTGCGTATACAAATGAGCGACCAAGTAGCGTACAGTCTGCACCAAGTGCCAGCATACGCACGACATCCAAACCTGTACGAATACCTGAATCGACGAAAATCTTCAGATCGCCTTTTACGGCATCTGCAATGCTTGGCAGCGCTTTTGCTGTTGAAAGCACGCCATCAAGCTGGCGACCACCGTGGTTAGATACCACGATACCATCGGCACCGAAACGAACCGCGTCTTTTGCATCTTCTTCGTCTAGGATGCCTTTGATGACCATCGGGCCATCCCAAAAGTCTCGAATCCACTCTAGATCTTTCCAAGAGATTGAAGGATCGAAGTTTGCGCCTAGCCAGCCAATGTAATCTTCCAACTTAGTTGGTTCGCCACGGTAAGTTGAGATGTTACCTAAGTCGTGAGGTTTACCTAATACGCCGACATCCAACGCCCAACTTGGGTGACGCATTGCTTGGAATACACGGCGCATTGCGGCATTAGGGCCACTCATACCAGAGTGCATGTCACGGTAACGAGCTCCTGGAACTGGCATATCGACCGTGAAGACCAGCGTTGTTACACCAGCGGCTTTCGCGCGCTCAAGCACGTTCTTCATAAAGCCACGATCTTTTAGAACATACAGCTGGAACCACATTGGGCGTTCAATCGCAGGTGCCACTTCTTCAATTGGACAAACAGATACAGTCGACATGGTGAAAGGAATGCCTTTCTTTTCTGCCGCTTTTGCTGCTTGGACCTCACCACGTCGCGCGTACATACCGGTCAGGCCAACAGGCGCCAGAGCGATTGGCATTGCCAACTTTTCACCGAAGATTTCTGTTTCTAGGCTTAGATCGCTCATATCACGCAGAACACGCTGACGCAGTGCTACGTCACCTAAGTCATCGGTGTTGCGCTTTAACGTGCGCTCGTCGTATGAACCGCCATCAATGTAATGGAAAAGGAATGGAGGCAGCTTGGCTTTCGCAGCAGCGCGGTAATCTGTAGAAGCAGAGATAATCATATTCGTGTGTCCTGGCTGTTATTCTAAGATTGCGTCCTGAGTCAATGAGCACCTGCTCTGTCAGTGTTTCACTGACTGCCATCCTTTCGGCAGTCGACATCAGAATAGAGTATAGATAAGTGATTGAGCTGTGAGACATTCCATACACGGAACAATCAATTATCTGCACTGAAAAAGACTGGCACATCGGTCGGGGGATTGATGCAGCAAGCCACACCAAAAGTGTCGGGGTAGTAGTGCTGACCGCGGTGCCAGAGAAAGTGCAGGGTGGGGGAGACCCTGCGTAAGTGTTACTTCATTAAGGCGTCTGTAAGTTGGAATCCGTAAATCAGAATCAGACCGATGATGCCTGTGACCACCAAGTAGTAGAATGTTGGGATAACAGTCTTGCGCAGCGTTGCACCTTCTCGTCCTAGCAGGCCAACCGTTGCTGAGGCTGCCACAACGTTGTGGATGGCAATCATGTTACCGGCAGCAGCGCCAACCGCTTGAAGAGCAACCACAATGGCGCTTGAGATAGTCAGTGTCTGCGCTACTTCGAACTGGAACTGGCTGAACATCATGTTCGACACGGTGTTAGAGCCGGCGATGAATGCACCAAGGGCACCAACAGTAGCACTCAACGCCGGGAATGCTGAGCCAACGAGGTCTGCTGCAAAGTTCGCCGTCGTTACAGGCATACTTGCTAGCTCGGCGCCGTTGACACCTGAGTTAATAAAGATACGAACCATAGGGATGGTGAACACGAGAACGAAACCTGCACCGACTAGTGTCTTGCTTGATTCGCCAAACGCTTTGCCTAGTGACTTAGCGCCGCCACCTTGCAAAAGAACCGCAAGTAACGCTACGAAGACTAAGATGCCACCCGGAAGGTATAGAGGTTGAATTGTTGTGCTGATGCCTGTCTCGCCAAGAATATTACCAAACGATAGGCTTACACTCTTAAGTAGACCTTTGAACTCAGGGCTTACACGGCTTGCCACTAGGATAACCGCTAGCATCACGTATGGTGCCCAAGCTTTGGTTAGGCTCATTGGTTTGACTGGGTTGTCATCAAGATTGATCTTTAGAGAACCTAGCCATTCTGCTGGCCATTTATCTTCGCTCTCGAAGTCCCATTTGGTTTTTGGTACGAGGAAACCTTTCTTCGCCGCAGTAACTACAATAGCCAGACCAACTAGACCACCGATTAATGACGGGAACTCTGCACCTAGGAACACGCCTGTTAGTGCGTAAGGCACAGTGAAGGCAACGCCAGCGAATAGCGCGAAAGGTAGGATGTCTAGACCTTCGCTCCAGCTCTTATTCTTACCGAAGAAGCGCGTCAGCATCATTGCCATGAGTACAGGAATGAGAGTACCAACCGTTGCGTGAATCATTGCTACGCTTGCGGTGATTTGCTGTAGGTACGCGTCCCATGTTGAGCCATGAGCAACCAGTGCTTCACCGATATTGTGCGTATCTAAACCTTTGTTCACACCTACGATGATTGGTGTCCCAACCGCACCAAAGGATACTGGCGTAGATTGGATCATCATGCCCATCAGTACCGCTGCAAGCGCAGGGAAGCCAATGGCTACCAATAGAGGAGCAGCGATAGCAGCAGGCGTACCGAAGCCAGATGCGCCCTCAATGAAAGAACCAAAACACCAAGCGATGATGATGGCTTGAACACGACGGTCGGCTGAAATATCAGTAAACCCATTGCGAATAGTGGTGATCGCGCCAGTGTGTTTTAAAGTGTTGAGCAAGAAGATGGCACCAAACACGATCCATAGAACAGAGACAGTAATACCTAATCCTTGGAAGACAGACGCCAGTACGCGAGTAGCTGACATATCCCAAAACATTAGGGCGATAGCGACGGTTAGACCGAACGCAACAGGCATGGCTTTTTTAGCAGGCCAGTTGAGACCAACCAATAATATGGCGGCGACAACAATTGGCGAAAACGCCACAAGGGCAAGTAGGGTTTCACTCATTGGTACATCCTCGTACGCTGACTTCTCGAACGGCTTTATGCTGTAGAGATGATTTTTGTTGTAATGATTTTGTTAATTTGGCGTGAATTTACCCCTTTATTTTTTATAGATATAGGGAAATAATGAAATTAATTTATTCCAAAAGTGACATAATCGATGCGTGCAGATGACCTAATCCTGTTCTCACAGGTAGTAGAAATGGGTAGCTTTAGTAAGGTGGCGGAAGAAAATAACCTTACAAATTCGGTAGTTAGTAAGAGGATTGCTCGGCTAGAGGAAGAAATCGGTGCTCAACTATTATATCGAACAACGCGTAAATTGACCCTGACCGAAGCAGGAAAGGTTTTGTTACACAGTGCTAAAAATGTGAAGCAAGCCACTCAGGAGGCTATGGATGCAGTTTCAGGCTTTGGTGAGAATGTCAGCGGTCATATCAAAATGTCGGTGCCGACTATCTCGGGTGATTTGATTCTGGCGGACGCTGTAGCCGAGTTTTGTAATATGCACCCAGGTTTAACCGTCGATATGTCGCTTGATAATCGCTTTGTTGACTTGGTTGCTGGAGGCTTTGACTTGGTGATTCGAACTGGCTATCTAGAAGATTCCAGCCTGATTGCCCGTCATATTCTCGATTCACAATGGGTGGTTTGTGCCTCGCCTTCTTACATCGCCAAAAATGGCAAACCGATTGAGCCTATCGACTTAACCACGCACAACTGTTTGCAATACGCCTATCAAACTACCGGGGCGACCGACTGGCAGTTTAAAGGCAAAGATGGTGATTACATCGTCAGAGTCTCGGGTTGTTTCTCGACAGATAACGCTACGGCCTTACGCAAGGCAGCTTTGGGTGGGCATGGTATCGCCTACGTACCGCGTTGTTTGGTCTATCACGATATTCGCAGTGGTGAGCTGGTGGATATTTTCCCGGAGTTAGTTGGTAAAAAGCTTGGCATCTATGCGGTTTACCCTTTTACTCGTCAGCCGCCGAATAAAGTGAAGCTTTTGATCGAACACATCCGAGAGCGATACCTCACTATCTCGCATTACTTTTAATTGGTTCATAAATATAAGAAATGTTTCAATCTATTGGTTGAAATTCGGTGTTTGAACCCTAAGGTAGGTATTGAGAATAAATCTCAATAAAATAATAAAACAAAACACTTAACTTCAAACGGAGTAACACGGACGTTATGCATTACCCAAAAACTCGTAAAGATTCTGTCGTCGACACTTATTTTGGTCACGACATCGCAGACCCATACCGCTGGTTAGAGGACGATCTCAGCCAAGAAACCGCAGAGTGGGTTTCAGGACAAAACTCAGTGACCTTTGATTACTTAGGTCAAATTCCTTTCCGCCAACAAATTCGCGACTTAGTGGCGAGCAGCCAGAACTACGAAAAGTACTCTCAGCCTTTTGTTCACGGTGAATATACCTACTTCTATAAAAATGATGGTTTGCAGAACCAGAGCGTTTTATACCGCAAAAAGGGTGATGAAGAAGCGGAAATCTTCCTAGACCCGAATACCTTTTCAGAAGAGGGAACAACATCGCTTGGTGAAGTTAAGTTCTCTAGAGACGACTCTCTTGTCGCGTATTCTATCTCTGAGGGTGGCAGCGACTGGCGTAAAATCTTCGTCATTAATGTAGAAACCAAAGAACAGCTTGAGCCTGAAATTGTCGACGCTAAGTTCACCACAATTTCTTGGCTTGGTAGCAAGGGCTTTTACTACGCGAGTTATGACAAACCTAAGGGCAGTGAGCTTTCGGCGCGTACTGAGCAGCACAAGCTTTACTACCATGAGTTAGGCACACCACAATCTCAAGACAAAGTCGTCTTTGGTGCGTTGGACGCGCAGAAGCATCGTTATGTAGGGGGAGTGACAACCAAAGATGATCGCTTCCTTATCATTACCGGCGCAGAGTCGACATCGGGTAACAGGCTGTTCTATGTCGATCTAGCTTCAGAAGAGCAAGACGTAATCACGCTTCGAGATACAACCGATGGTGATACACATCTGATTGATAACCAAGATGACACCTTAATCTTCTATACCAACCTAGATGCGCCTAACGGCAAAGTGGTTGGCTACAACACTCAAACCCAGCAATGGACAGAGATCATTGCCGAGCAGGAACAACCACTGGATATAAGCAAAGGTGGTGGCTACTTGTTTGCGACTTACATGGTTGATGTTCTCTCTAAGGTTCAGCAGTTTACTTACCAAGGCGAGTTAGTGCGTGAGGTTACTCTGCCTGATCAAGGCACCGTATATGGCTTACAGGGCAAAGCAGAAGATAAGACGCTTTACTACACCTTTACTAACTACGTGACCCCTCCAACCATCTTCTCTTTTGATGTAGAAAGTGGTGAGTCTGCACTCTACCAAGAATCGAAAGCCCCGTTCGATCGTCAAGAATACGAGTCTCAACAAGTGTTCTACACCTCAAAAGACGGAACGAAAGTGCCGATGATCATCTCGTATAAGAAAGGCACCAAGCTCGATGGTACGGCGCCAACCATGCTGTATGGTTATGGTGGTTTTAACATCAGTTTGACGCCGATGTTCTCAGGAAATGTCGCGAACTGGTTAGAACTTGGTGGTATTTACGCGGTGGCAAACATGCGTGGTGGCGGCGAATATGGTAAAGCTTGGCACAATGCAGGTACTCAGCAACAAAAGCAAAACGTGTTTGATGACTTTATTGCTGCGGCGGAATACTTGATTGAGCACGACTACACCAGCTCAGAACGCCTTGCGATTCGTGGCGGCTCAAATGGCGGCTTGTTGGTTGGTGCGTGTATGACTCAGCGTCCAGAGCTGTTTAAAGTGGCGATTCCTGCGGTTGGTGTATTAGACATGCTTCGCTACCACACCTTTACCTCTGGTGAGGGCTGGAAGTACGACTACGGCACGTCAGAGCAAACCGAGGCGATGTTCCAATATCTACTTGGTTATTCACCAGTGCATAACGTAAACGAAGGTGTCTCGTACCCCGCAACACTTGTCACGACCGCAGACCACGATGACCGTGTTGTCCCTGCGCACTCATATAAGTTCATTGCAGAGCTGCAAGAGAAGCATCAAGGAGACAACCCGGTGCTGATTCGTATCGATGTGAATGCTGGCCATGGCGCGGGGATGCCGCTGAGCAAACAAATCGATCTGACTACCGATGTTTACGCGTTTGCATTACATAACATGGGTATCGAAACGCTCGATATTTAGTACGAAGCTTAGACTCAACATAATAAAAAATGCCGCGACATTCATCGCGGCATTTTTCATGGTTGGGGGAACTCAATGTATTAGTTAGGGTGACTAAGCCTAACTTTGAACCAACCAGTCTCGGCGGCCAAACCGAATGGCAGCTATACCATTTTTCGTAGTTATGGCGAAAAATTCACCATACTTTAATCCTAGTTTAAGAATATGAAACTGTGATGAATCTAGGCTGCATCATCTTGATTTTCATTGTTTTCAAGGTCAAATGAGGCATCAATCAGTTTTCTTGTGTAATCGCTTTTCGGATTATGGAAGATTTCTTCTGCCGTTCCTTGCTCCATGACTTCACCCTTTTGCATCACCAGAACACGGTCCGACAAAGCTTTAACTACAGAGAGATCGTGACTAATAAACAGGAAGCCGATGTTGTGTTTCTTCTGCAGATCTTTCAGAAGATCAATGACGGTCAACTGAACAGAGCGGTCGAGAGCCGAGGTTGGCTCATCAAGCAAAATGAAAGAAGGCTCAAGAATTAACGCACGCGCAATAGCGATACGTTGACGCTGACCACCAGAAAACTCGTGCGGGTAACGGTTAATAGATGCAGGGTCTAAGCGCACCTCTCGCAGAACATCACGTGCCTTTTGCATTCGTTCTGCCTTGCTCATTTGAGGTTGATGCACAGTGAGTCCTTCAGTGATTATGTCACCGACCGTCATGCGAGGAGAAAGCGAGCCGTAAGGGTCTTGGAACACCATCTGCACATCTTTCTTTAACTCAAAACGTTGTTTGGCAGAAAGTAGGGAAAGATCTTGTCCTTTGAATTGAATCTTGCCACTTGATGGCAGCAAACCAATCAAAGCCCGTCCCAGTGTCGATTTACCGGAACCTGATTCACCAACAATACCAAGCGTTTCGCCTTGCTTTAACTCTAGTGAGATGCCTTTAACTGCCTCAAAATACTCGTTCTTGCTGGCGATGAAATGCGGCTTAACAAGAAACTTAACGCGAATATCATCGGCTTTAAGAAGTTCAGCGGCGTTTTCTTCAATCGGGTCTTTGCTGCCTTTAGGAATCGAGTTAATCAGCATCTTGGTGTAATTATGCTGTGGTTCGGAGAAGAGTGCTTCTGTGATGCCTTCTTCGACGACTTCACCTTTACACATCACCAATACTCGGTCAGCAAAGTGTTTCACTACACCTAAGTCGTGAGTGATGAACAAGATCGCCATGCCCATCTTGGCTTGGATCTCTTTGATCAGATAAAGCACTTCTGCCTGAACGGTAACGTCAAGCGCAGTGGTTGGCTCATCGGCAATCAGAATGTCTGGCTCGTTTATTAGAGCCATCGCAATCATGATGCGTTGCAACTGACCACCGGAGAATTCGTGCGGATACTTTGTGTAAGCTTGTTGAGGATTTGGTAAGTGCACTAAGTCAAACAGCTCAAGCACCTTATCTTTGGCTTGTTTCTTACTCACCGGGCGATGACACATAATGGCCTCCGCCACTTGAATACCAACGCGCATGTATGGGTTAAGAGAAGTCATTGGCTCTTGGAAAATCATACCAATGCGATCGCCACGGATGCTTTGCATTTGGCGTTCGGTTTTCTCTAGGATTGATTCGCCTTCAAAGACGATAGAGGAATCGGCGTGCAAAATGGCATTATCTGGCAGCAACCTCATCAACGCATTGGTTGAGACAGATTTACCAGAGCCAGATTCGCCTACGATAGACAGCGTTTCACCAGCTTTAAGATCAAAGCTCACCTTCTTTACTGCATCGACGATACCATCGTTTGTCGTAAAGCTGACAGACAGGTTGTTCACCGAAAGAATGGTTTGTGTGGACATCACGTTTCCTTGTGTATCGAGTTGTTGTTACTGTTATTTGTTGTGCCTTACCGTGGCAACTCTGATGAAGAGGGCTAATTGTAGAGTTGAGACGCGCCCGCTTCTGCAGTACTCATGGCTTGTAGATACAAGAACTGTTCATGAGCACGGGTGACGTGATCGAGCTCTATCATCCATTGAGCGTTACGTTGGGCAGAGCAAAATGCTGCCATATGAGCCAATAAATCTTCACTCTGTTTGCTTAGCATTTGGCTAACGCGGCCAATTAAATCGTGGCTCTCGAGCTGTAAGAACTGGAACAGAGCGTAAGACTGGTTAAGCGCCGCGAACGCTTCTTGCTGCATACCGAGTTTGTTGAGAATTTCTGACTGCGCAACGCTCGCATCACGCAACCCACTGATTAAACACACAAACTGACACGGCTTGGTTTGTTCGTTTTCAAGTGCGGAGTGAATGTGGTTTGGCAGGTGGCTGAGCACGTCTTCGTACAAGCG
The DNA here is from genome assembly GCF_001557945.1 of Vibrio sp. CUB2. Classification (NCBI taxonomy): domain Bacteria; kingdom Pseudomonadati; phylum Pseudomonadota; class Gammaproteobacteria; order Vibrionales; family Vibrionaceae; genus Vibrio; species Vibrio sp. CUB2. The sequence goes on from NZ_LNRB01000004.1 coordinate 38,574, forward strand.
ATGAGCTTCTGGCCAATGGCCTTGTTCCATCAGCTGCTCTGCTTTTAAATAGCGCATCCAGCATTGCTCAATATTCATCTTCATCTCCACAAAATTCGATTTGAACAGATATTAAATGAAATTAATTATCAATTGCAAGTGCGACTTTTTATCATTTTAAAAGGCGTACAGCTGTTCGTAAAATGTTCAAACGAACCGGGGTGGAAGATAAATCACTTAAATTTAAACAAATAATCTCTACACTGAGGTAACGACAATAAGAAAAGGAGGCGAGTATGGCAGTACAAAGATTGGAACCTAAACAGCTGTATTCTGTAGCTGATCTAGAGAATATGCCATGTAAGTCGACCAAGGAATTACCTCCGATTGACGAAATTGTAGGGCAAGAGCGCGCACAGAAAGCGGTCGAGTTCGCCATGTCAATCAAGGAGAAAGGGTATAACATCTACGCCATTGGTCAGAACGGCCTAGGCAAGCGCACCATGATTTTGCGCTATTTAAACCGCCATCAACACGATGCTGCGGCACTGTTTGATTGGTGTTATGTCGCGAACTTTGAAGACACGCGTATACCAAAAGTCCTAAAGCTCCCGTGCGGAATTGGTAGTAAGCTCAAAGTAGACATCGAAAAGCTGATGGGTAAATTGCTCAATGCTTTACCTCTCGCGTTCGACAATGAGATGTACTACAGCCGAGCTGATCGCTTAAAAAACCAACTTGCGAATAAACAGCAACACGAGTTGGACAGCATCAGTAAGGAAGCAAAAGAGAAAGGCATCAGCCTAACGATCACGGCGCAAGGTGATTATCAGTTTGTTGCGATGGACGGTGAAGAGCTGCATACCGAAGAGTCTTTTGAAGCGCTCAGCAAGAAAGAGCAAGAATACTTTGGCAGCAGTATCGATGAGCTAGAAGTCAGTTTGCGTAATATGGTTCGCGAGCTCACGGAGTGGGAAGATTCATTTAGCGAGAAGATCAAAAAGCTTAATGATGACGTAACGCTGGACGTGATTACCCACTTCATCAAGCAATTGAAAGTGGATTACGCTGAGTATTCGGAAATCAAAACCTACCTCACTGATCTGCAAAAAGACATTGTCGAAAACGCGGACATCTTTCTAGAGCAGAGTGGTGAACAAGGCGAGATTGCTACCGCTTCCTTGGATAAGAAGCTTCCACGTCGTTACAAAGTCAACGTACTGGTTAGTCGTAAAGATTGCGAGTTCCCAATCGTGGTGGAAGAGAATCCGAACTACCACTCGCTATTTGGTTCTATTGAAACGGCGACGTTCAAAGGCACAGTGTTTACTGATTTCTCTTTGATTCGAGCGGGTAGTTTGCATAAAGCGAACGGCGGCGTGTTGTTGATGGATGCACAAAAGGTGCTTGAGCAACCTTATGTGTGGGATGGGTTGAAGCGTGCATTACGTTCTCGTCAGCTGAGTTTTACTTCTTTAGAAAAAGAAGTGACATTGACTGGCGCGGTTTCTCTTGATCCTGAACCGATTCCATTAGACATCAAAATCATCTTGTTCGGTGATTACCGCACTTACCAACTGCTGCAACACTACGATCCAGAGTTTGGTGAACTGTTCCGTGTGACGGCGGATTTCGAAGACGAAATGAAGCGTACACCGGATTCAGAACTGCAATACGCACGTTTTATTTCTAGTGTGGTGAACGACAACAACATGCTGCACTGCGATAAGAAAGCCATCGCGCGCATCATCGAGTACAGTTCACGTTTGTCTGGAGACCAAACCAAGCTTTCGTTGCATTCTGCCAACATCGCTAACCTATTGCGTGAGTCTAACTACGTGGCTCGTCAGGCGAATTCCAACATGATCCGTATCGGACACGTGGAAGAGGCACTGAGCAATCAAGAAATGCGAGTCAGCCGTTTGCAAGATAGCGTGATGGAAACCTTCGTTAATGGCACGACCTTGATTCGTACCGAAGGTTCTGCAGTTGGTCAGGTCAACGCACTGTCGGTCTTGAGCACCAGTGACCACATGTTTGGCGCGCCGAACCGTATTACGGCAACCACGTGTTACGGTGATGGTGAAGTGATTGATATCGAGAGAAGTGTTGATCTTGGCGGTAGTATTCACTCGAAAGGTGTGATGATTCTGTCTGCTTACTTGTCGTCTGTGTTTGGTAAGACAGCACGCGTTCCACTGACAACCACGATTACCTTTGAGCAATCGTACGGTGGTGTAGATGGTGACAGTGCAAGTATGGCTGAGTTCTGTGCAGTCGTGTCGGCGTTCTCGAAACAGCCGAACCGTCAGGACATTGCGATTACCGGTTCGATGAACCAATTCGGTGAAGCGCAGCCTATTGGCGGTGTAAACGAGAAGATCGAAGGCTTCTACGATGTGTGTGAAATCAAAGGTCGTCATGCTGGACAAGGGGTAATTATCCCGCGCTCAAACGTACATAACCTGATGCTTCGCCCTGACATTGTCAAAGCGGTAGAGAAGGGGGATTTCCACATCTGGGCTATTGACCACGTAACCGAAGCGGTAGAGCTGTTTACTGGCAAAGACGCAGGTGAAGCGACCGACGAGGGAACTTACCCTATCGACACCATTTTTGGCTTGGCACAAGCTAAGCTAAATGCGCTGAGAAAATAAGCACTTATTGACATAAAAGTTGATAGAAAAGCGTATAAATCTTCATAACTTGTCATAATGACAATATCCCGACGCAGTTGTCGGGATATTGTCGCTAAAGCCATGAAATTGATGGCTTTTTGCTCTGGACAAAAGTGTGATCTATCTCTAGTATTTGCCCCCTTGTCTATTCGTCCGGGAATAATCCCATCGCAAGGAAGCCAACACTCAAATACCTGAGGTTACTCATGCAGCTATCCCTGAAAAACTTGTCAGTACGAACGCAAGTTTTGGTTCCAGTTCTATTCACCGCGATCACTCTGTTCATCACATTGTGGATCACTCAAAACAATCTAGAAGCAGAGCAAGAATTGGTTGCTTCTAACTCCGACTCTCTTGTGTTCTACAAAGACACATTGGCTAAAATCGACGACCAAGTTTACCCATTGCGCATTAGCGCGGTTTACGCAATCTACGATGCTTCTCGTCGTGATGCTTTCCTTGCTGACCTAAAAGCGGGTGCAAAAGCGATTGATGCCGATCTCGATCTTGTCGATGCTCGTGGTACGTTCAGCAAAGAAGCGCAGAAAGTACGCCAAAGTATTGATGCTTACATTGATTACTCAACACGTGCGGTAGAATTCTTTAACCGTCACGACCGTGGCTTAGTATCTGATAGCGAATACACAAACTTTATCTCAGGTTACCGCCGTGTTGGTAACGAAATGGTTGCAACCATCAACTCACTATCACAGCGTGTGAATGAGATTGCGACGGAAGCAACTGCAGCAAGCGCACGTGAACATACTCGCGTACAAAACAATGCCATGATGTCGGTGATCGCGGTATTTGCATTCTCTTTGCTAGGCGCTTGGTTCCTATCTGGCATGATCGTTACGCCAATTCAAAAACTTCAAGAAGTGATGCGTAAACTAGCAGGTGGTGACCTGTCAGTGCGTGCAGACATTGATGGCGACAACGAAATTTCGCAGCTAAGCAAAGACGTAAACCAAACAGCGAAACAGCTTCACGATACGGTTGACCAACTGATGCGCATCAGTGAAGAAGTGGCTTCTGCTTCAACAGAACTTGCAGCGGTAATGACACAAGCTGAAGCGAATGCTCAACAAGAATTGGCTGAAATCGAGCAAGTGGCATCGGCGGTTAACGAGCTAGCAAGCACAGCAAACAACGTAAGCGACAACGCGACATCAGCAGACGCAACAGCACGTGAAGCGGATGGTCTAGCGCAATCTGGCCTAGCTATCTTCCAAGAGAGTGCACAAGCAAGCGAGCAAATGTCTCAAGCGCTTAACGATGCGGCGCAAGTGGTTCTTCGTCTGAAAGAACAATCGGTTCAAATCAACGACGTTATTGAAGTGATTCGTGGCGTATCTGAGCAAACTAACCTCCTAGCACTGAACGCAGCGATTGAAGCTGCACGTGCCGGTGAATCTGGTCGTGGTTTTGCTGTTGTAGCAGATGAAGTTCGTATGCTAGCGGCACGCACTCAAGACTCAACGCAAGAAATCTCTTCTATCATTGAAGAGCTTCAAGCGCAGTCTGGTCTTGCAAATGACAGCATGCAGGTGAGCCTAGAGATGCTTAACCGCAACAACGAGCTAACTCAGCAAGCGAACGATGCGTTGATTGGTATTACCGAGTCGGTAGCGAACATCAACGATTCAAATACGCAAGTGGCGACGGCAGCGGAAGAGCAGTCTCAAGTAACACAAGACATCAACCGTAACGTGGTAAACATGTCTGAACTTGTAAACCAAAACGTTGCTGGCATCAGCCAAAGTGCGAGCGCAAGTACTGAGCTTTCTCACCTTGCTGAAAAACAAAAAGAGCAGTTGAGTTTCTTCAAGCTTTAGTCAAAAGCAGCAAGCGACAAATATCGACTGATTGAAAAGAATCCCTGAGCTTCGGCTTGGGGATTTTTTTATCAAAAATCGAGTAATGATTTAATTAACAGTAATTAAAACAGTCAGTTACCAAAAATAAAAGGTGATTCATGTCACATTTATAAATGTTGAGTCTCACTTTTTAGCGTCAAAAGTTTTTTGACGCGCACGCTTTTATTCACCGAACCGATAACTTGAGGGTTTGGAGGTATTCACATCGTCATCTCCAGTGGTGTTTTGTTCAATTAAGGCTGTGTATTCAACTTGTTGCGTTAAAAATAGCAGCTGCTACGATGCCGCCCGTTTTCTCGTTGGTACAGAAAAGTCCTGTTTTCTGGTGAGAAAATGATGACAAAACAAAGATATGGAAAACTATAAATGAAATTGAAAACTTTAGCTGTAGCAGTGGCGCTAATGGCATCTGGATCTCAAGTTGTCGCTTCAGAATTGTACAACCAAGACGGTACATCACTAGAAATGGGCGGCCGCGCTGAAGCTCGTCTATCTATGATCGACGGCAAAGCAGAAGACCGTTCACGTATCCGTCTTAACTTCCTAGGTAAGCAGGAAATCAGCGATAGCCTATACGGTGTTGGTTTCTGGGAAGGTGAGTTCCGCACAAATGAAATGGGCGCTGTGGACGAAAATGCAAATGGTGAGAGCAACAGTGAACTAGACACGCGTTACGCTTACGCAGGTCTTGGCGGCAAATACGGTGAAATCACTTACGGTAAAAACGATGGTGCACTAGGCGTTATCACTGACTTCACTGATATCATGGCTTACCACGGCAACACTGCAGCACTAAAACTGCCAGTTGCTGACCGCACAGACAACATGGTTTCTTACTCAGGCAAATTCGAGCAACTAGCGCTTCGTGCAAGCTACCGTTTTGCTGATCGCACAACAGATGCGAACGGCTTTGACGACAACGAGCAAGATGGTTTCTCTCTATCTGGTATTTACGCATTCGCTGACACTGGCCTTGAGCTAGGTGCTGGCTTTGCTAACCAAGATGACGTTGACCAATACATGCTTGCGGCTTCTTACACTGTAGGTAACTTCTACGTTGCTGGTAACTACACAGGTATCGAGCAAGATTCTGACGATTACAAAGGTTACGAACTAGCAGCTGCATACACTATGGGCCAAACAGTGTTCACTTCTACTTACAACAAAGGTGACGTAGAAGACACAGATACTGTAGAAAACCTAGCCGTTGACGTAACTTACTACTTCAAGCCTAACTTCCGTGGCTACGCGTCATACAACTTCGACCTAATGGACAACGAAGGTTCTGACGAGCAAGACGAACTAGCACTAGGTCTACGTTACGACTTCTAAGTCAAATTGTTTTCTAAGATCCCGCCTTTTTCTTAGTAAAACAAAACCCCTTACCGTGAGGTAAGGGGTTTTCTTCATTTAAGGGGCATTTGAACGCCTTAGGGTTATTTGAACTAATTAGGCTACTTGAACGCAGTGATTCACACGTTGGATATGGACTGGTTTATCCTTTCAGCGTTAGCTTGGTGCCATCAAATTTGAGGTGACTTAAAAGGTTTTTGGCATTTGCTTTTCCGAAATCATCAAACTCGACTCCGTATCGTGCGTAGTGTGTCGATTTCTGTAAGTTACAGATTCGCCCTTTTAGTGGCGCTAACATGCGTCCGTTACCCGGCATCGTTATGTCGAGAGTGACAAGATCACCGACTTGGAGCGTTCTACTCATCGGTGAGGTGACAAATCGACAGCCACTCTTGGAAAGGTCTCGTATTTCACATTCTGCTCGGTATTGCTCGAACTGAAGGCGGCTACGCAGATTCACTTCGTATCGCACTTCTTTTCGCAGTTGATAAACCTGCATGGTGTTAGGCAGACTCAGTACCAATAATGGATATGGGTCGCCCAAACGGTGCTGAAGCTGGGCTCGAAAAGGGATTACGGCGCCTTCACCACGATGGGAATAGGCTTTTACGTTAATCCAGAAGCCTTCCTGAAAGTAAAACTTCAAATCCTCGTCGGAGATATTTGGGAGCTCAATCAGCGCGGTATTGTTGGAATGACAGCCCATAAATGTACTGGTGGTGATGAACTTGGTGCCTACTGGCGTGGTGACGTTAAGTGTCACTTCACTTCCATGTTCCACCATTGCCATTGCATCGGTGCTGTTTAATGTGCTTGCCTGACGTTCTGGTGCTTTTTTATTTGTAAGAGACGAACGATTGTCCCTTGCACTCGTCATCATATTTCTCATTATTATTGTCGTACCTAATGTGAGAAGACGGTTTTGCGCTATGTTATGGTAGTACTAAATGACTAGACTATTGCGTGGATATCATTCTATGCAGTCACATAGCTGGTTTCAATAAAGTACGAGTGAAAAGTGGGGCACGGATAATGCAGAAAGTGACACAAGACACAACAAGCCAAATTTTTTGGGTCGATTTAGAGCAAGACCACAAAGCAAAAGTGGTTTATATGCTTGATGGACAAGAGATGCACATAACATCCACGCTAATACCTGAAGAAGTGCGCGGTAAAGGCTATGGCAAAGTGATGATGGAAGCCGTCTTGCCAGAGATTGAAGCACAAGGCTATCGCGTTGTACCCGTTTGCCCTTACGTGATTAAATACATGGCAACACACCCTGAATGGGCGCATTTACTCGCATAATGGAGCCAATGAACAATCCGCTTTATCAAAACATCAGTGACGAGCTCAAACTCGGTTCGCTTAAACGCATCGATGTGATTCAATCTCTATGGGGTGGTTATGGTGAGTTAGTTCGGCTGACTTTTCAATGCCGCTCTATCATCGTTAAACACGTTCAACTTCCTAAAACATCGGAACATCCGCGTGGTTGGAACACCGAACGCTCCCATCAACGTAAGCTGCATTCTTATCAGGTTGAAGTGAGTTGGTATCAGCACTTTAGCAAACAAGCCGACGAACGTTGCCGAATCCCGCAAGGGCTCAAATGTTTTCAGAACGAAAATGAATGGCTGATTGTGATGGAAGACCTCGCTCAAGCCGGTTATCCAAACGTGATTAAAGAGGCGAGTAAAGCACACTTGAAAGCCTGCTTGGTTTGGTTGGCAAACTTCCACGCGCGCTATATTGGTGTTAGTGATGACACTTTATGGCCAACAGGTACCTATTGGCATTTGGACACAAGACCTGATGAATTGGCCGCACTGCAAAATGACAGGCTCAAGCAACGCGCAGAGATGATTGATAGCACTTTGCATCAGGCGCGTTTTCAAACACTGGTTCATGGTGACGCTAAGCTGGCCAATTTTTGCTTTGATGATGAAGGCTCAGCCGTTGCAGCAGTAGATTTTCAGTATGTAGGCCATGGCTGTGCGATGAAAGACGTGGCGCTGTTTATGAGCAGTGCTGTAGAACCGGATCAGTGTGCAGAGATGGAATTTTGGGTGCTGAATACCTACTTTGACGCCCTAGATAGTGCACTTAAACACTATCAGCCTAAGCTTGATGCTTCTGTGGTTGAGCAAGAATGGCGACCATTGTTCGCTGTTGCTTGGGCGGATTTTCAGCGCTTTGTGAAAGGCTGGAGTCCTAGTCACTGGAAGATTAACCCATATACCGAATCGTTAACGAAACGAGCGTTAGACTATTTGGACTTAAAGCAGTAATAAAAACTCCCGCAGGATTTCACAGTGAAAAAGCGGGAGTTTTATCATGGTGGATAACTATTAGTTTTTCGGTTTTCGAATGCGAGCCATGCTATAGGTGTTGATAAACTCACCGTCTCGGAAAGAGGCATCAACAAACTCACCTTCAATCTCAAAGCCGTGCTTTTTATACAGGCCTATTGCAGCGTCGTTATCGGCATTCACTTCGATATGGATACGTCTTACATTTAACCAGTTATCGGCCAGCTCTGTCACCGTACTAATCAGCGCACTTCCCACGCCTAAGCCGTGAAACTTGTCATGAACACCAATGCCAAACGAGGCGGTGTGCGAAGTTCTCGGGCGCTGTGAATGATGAAATCCAATGTTTCCCACTACCTTGCCATCGATTTCTGCAACATAGCTATACACACCAGCTGGCATGTTCGATAGTCGCTCAACCCACATCTTGAGAGATGGCTTAGGGAGTTGCAGGGTTTCACGTTGTGCTTTTGGTTGCGAATAAATTTCGACTAGCGCAGCGGCGTCTTCAACAGTGGTTGGACGAACGATAATTTCCATGCTTCTCTCCTGTGGTTTGTTGGAATTAACTTCAATCTAACCAGAGAACGTCACTTTGAATAGCCTTTTTTTACTTTTACCCTTCAAATGGCTTTTAAATTAGTATGTTACGAACCTCTAACTTTCACTTTTTATAGTGAATTATCATTGAAAATACCAATGAGAGTGATTTTCCGTTGAATTTTTGTACTAAGGAACATCACCTTTATGGAGAATAATGGTGAAGTTGTATTGACTAAAATAAACTCATTTTTATCAAAGTGTGAAGTTGGTATCTGCAACGAGTTGATTTTAATCAAGACAGGTTGGAGTTACCTCTTATGGGGTATGGGGAGCACGCCTTTTTAGCGCTATTTATGCTTAACTTGTTTAAGAGCAATTAGAGCGTGTTTGAGGAAAATAATAATGAAATCCTCTCAGTCAAAAGTCTCGCAAAGTCGACGTCGATTCTTGCGTGACACTGCCCGTACCGCCGCTGGTGTGGGTGCGGCAGCGTGTGTTCTTGGATTGCAGTCTTTGCAGAGCCAAGCGCGCGAAACTAAAGGTGTGCCTATTCGCCCGCCTGGCGCTTTGCCAGAAGGTGATTTTGAGTCTGCCTGTATTCGTTGTGGGTTGTGTGTTCAGGCATGCCCTTATGACACTTTGAAGCTTGCGAGTCTGCTATCCCCAGTTGCCAATGGTTCACCGTACTTTACTGCGCGCGATATTCCTTGTGAAATGTGTGAAGACATTCCTTGTGTCGTGGCTTGTCCTAGCGGTGCGCTGGATCATGACCTCACCGATATAGACGATGCGAGAATGGGGACGGCTGTGCTGATCGACCACGAAACCTGCCTCAACTGGCAAGGCTTACGTTGTGATGTTTGTTACCGTGTGTGCCCGCTGATCGATGAAGCGATCACATTGGAAAATATTCGTAATGACAGAACGGGCTATCACGCGAAACTGATCCCGACCGTCAATTCTGATGTGTGTACGGGGTGCGGCAAGTGCGAACAAGCTTGCGTGCTTGATGTGGCAGCGATCAAAGTGGTGCCGACCGATCTCGCCAAAGGTAAGGTTGGTAGTCACTACAACTTTGGCTGGCAAGAAATCGACAAGCCGCTTGAAAATGTCTTACCAGCAGATAATCCAGTACCAAGTGGTGCGCTTGAGTCGCTCAAAGGAGGTCAATAATGGCCAAGAACCTAGCGCAAGATGCTGGCAAAGAAGCCATCGAAAAACTGGGATGGTGGCATGCGCATCGTTTTCTCATTCTACGTCGATTATGCCAACTGACCATCATTGTTCTGTTTATGGCAGGGCCAACATGGGGCATTCTGCAAGGCAATTTGTCTTCCAGTATGCTGCTTAATACCGTGCCATTAAGCGATCCTTTGATTGTATTACAGTCTCTCGCCACAGGTCATATTCCAGAGTTCAACGCTTTCCTAGGCGTAGCGATTGTGTTGGTGTTTTACGCGATTCTTGCTCCGCGCGCTTTTTGTGCTTGGGTATGTCCACTCAATATCGTGACGGATTTTGCTGCGTGGCTGCGCAGAAAACTCAACCTCAAAGCGAGCTATCGTTGGTCGCCAAACATTCGCTATTGGTTAATCCCCGCATTGATGCTTGGCAGCGCGATTTCGGGCTCGGTGCTTTGGACTTGGCTTGACCCTGTTGCGGCGCTACATCGTGGTTTGGTATTTGGCATGGGCGCTGGCTGGGTTTTGATCTTATTGGTGTTTGTGCTGGATTTATTGCTAGTTGAGCACGGCTGGTGTGGTCATTTGTGTCCACTGGGAGCAACGTACAGTGTGATTGGTAGCAAGAGTTTAATGCGAGTCACTGCCGTGCGCCGAGAAGACTGTACTAAGTGCATGGATTGTTTTTATGTTTGCCCCGAGCCGGAGATTTTGCGTCAACCGTTAAAAGAAGGCGACCGTCGCGTGATGGATCAAACCTGTATGAGTTGTGGGCGTTGTTTAGATGTGTGTCCTGAAAAGGTGTTTGAGTTCCAGAATCGACTGAATGTGAAGAACATTGAATAACAAAACAAAGAGTAAGAGAACAAAGAGCGAGTTTAGCTGGTAGGCAGTCTAGTTTTGCTTAATTTTTCGATGCCATCAAAATATTATTGAGCTTAATTAAGATTCATCACTGTTATAGAAATAGCGTATTCCTTTTTATTAACCACCCTTGTATCTGGGTGGTTTTTTTTGACTGTTATGACGTGAATGAAAAACTCTACTGTTATGAAAAGCCTCTTAGTTCCTCTTGTTTTACTTAGCGCTGGCTGTGCTAACCAAGCTCAACCCACTGGACGTGAAGTTGACATCATCGTTGTTGCTCCTATGGAGTCTCAAGTCAGAGTCACTTATCAAGAGCACAATCTATTGAATACCGTTTACCTTAGTGGCGAAGCATGCCGCTTTGATATTGGGCCTACGACCATTAAAGGCGAGGGGGCTTCGGTTGAGCTAAAACCAAATGGCCAGTGTCGATAAACACTGGCCATTTTAGGAAGGAATGGAAGGTGGGCGCTTAGTCCGACTTTTCGTCTTTGATAAGGCCTTTTCTTTCTAGTCGCTTCTTAGGGTTAACGCGATGGTCGACGCCTAGCGCTTCTTTCGTAGTATCCGCGATCGTCTCATCAAGCGTACAACGGTTACCTACAACCTTCGTTACACCGTTAGCCAGCTTCTTAGGGCTACATTTCGGGTCGATAGGGCCAGCGTTTGCGACCACAGGAAGCAGTGACAATAACATCACTGAAAATGCGTATTTCATCTCATGAATCCTAATCTCTCAATTCGGTGCTTAATTTAGCATCGGTACTAAAAAGGATTTAGGCATTCCCAAGATTGTTCATCATCCAGATGACTATAGCCGTTTAGGTCGGTACGGAAAGTTGAAAGCCCTCTCTCTTCCGTGAGAAAAGGGCTTTCGATGAGGTTTTACCTCATTATCACTAGGCGTGCGGTCTGCTTGTTTAATGGAGCAAGTAGTCCATGCTGACTAGCTGCCGCCAAAGTATCGAACTGCTGACCACAACCCACAAAATGGTCTTCGCGATTTTAGCGTTTCGCATGGGTATTCCCGAGTATCAAAGATGAAATATTGATTGAGCCAGTTGTTTGGCTGATGTTCAGATGATATCTCAATGAATACTAGCCGAAGTTATCACCTTTAAAACATATCGGTCTGGAATGCCTACACACTGCATTTTTTGAAAAAAAAGCCCACCTATGGAGTGGTAGGTGGGCAAGGCTTATGTGGAGTCACAAACTGCTACCAGCTGGAGTCGGGACCGTAGTAGCAAGACACCTACAATATCGTTTGCCGGTGTGTTCAAAAAGGCATCTTAAATAAAGCGATTTTGGTCGATGCCCAACAGAAAAATGGTTAGTTTGCTCATCTAAAACGAAGAGGTATGGGTTATACCCAAAAGCGGAAAGATTGTGCTTTATTATTTTTATATATCAATGGTTTAAATTTTTGTTGAACTTGGGTAATTACCAAGCAATAGAATTGACGAAACGATGACAAGGTGACACTGCTTCAAATAAAAATACTCAGCAGTGTCTCTGGATTAAATGTAGCGGTGTGGTGGGAGTGAAGCTCTTATTGCTCGTTCTGTTGCGCGGCTTTTAAGCGCGATTTCTCAACGTTAATGATACCAGGGTTACCAACGCGAACCGTTTGCAGTAAATGCTTGATCCACATTGGCAAAGATGGCGATAAACGGTAATGAATCCAAAGCCCTTGGCGTGTGTCTTTTAAGAACGTGGTATCGCGCAATAATGCTAAGTGGCGAGAGACTTTCGGCTGGCTTTCATTCAACGCGTTTTTAAGATCTGTGACCGTCAAGTCTTGCTCGTCTTCCAAAAGCATTAATATTTTCAAGCGTAGCGGATCGCTCATCAGTTTAAAGAAGCTGCTCGGGTCAACATGTGTGTTGTTCTCTTCGCTGTTGAGGAGCAAAAATAGGCTAATGCGCTCAATCAGTTCTTTGGCGGTATTTTTAAATGGCTTAATGCCTTCCAATGGTTTGGGATCAACAAGATTCCAATGCAGCTGATCGACATCTTGTTCGAAAATAACACATTCATCTTTTGCGTTGTCACATAAGGTGATGACAAAGTCGTAGTGCTTGTTTTCAACTTCAGCATAATCTTTAGAGCGAAGTCCTTCACTTGTGATGTTCTGTGCATCTAAAACTTCAAACACTCTTTGGTCGACTTCACTTGGGTGAACGCCTGCGCTGTCAGCATGAAAACGGTCTCCTGCCATGTGGTTAAAGATCGCTTCGGCAAGTTGCGAGCGAGCGGAGTTACCAGTGCAAAGAAATAGGACTTGTTTTTTCATCATATCAAACTAAAAAATGCGGAGGCGTATGCCACTGTGACCATTGATAGAAGACAGTATAACGCTGCATGGGGTGAACAAGAAGCACCCGAACGTGCATCAGGTTCTATATTAACCGTTTAGACGTGCTAGATATGAAGAATCGTGATGAAAAAGTGGAGAATAGAAAAGTGCGGAATACAAAGTTATAGCGGGAAGAGTAAAGTAGCCTTACTGCGACGTTTGCGCAGTAAGGCTCAATCCGAATTACTTCTCTAGCTTAGTGAAGTAGTCGAAGATTACTGGTACGTCAGATTGACCTAGACCAGCGTTTAGCGCTGATTGTAGGTTTGCAGAAGTACCTTCAGCGATAAGAGACTCAGTACCTAGGTCTTTTACCATCTCTAGGAAGTAACCAAGGTCTTTGTTTGCGTTTGCAATAGAGAAACCTAGGTTTGGATTACCATCTACAGCGTAGTTCTTACAGAACTGCATAAATGGTGAGTTTGATGGGCCTGCAGACATGATGTCGAACAGTTGTTGGCCATCAACACCAGCAAGTTTTGCAACTGCAAACGCTTGAGACATGGTTGCTACTGTTGTCATACCCATGAAGTTGTTTACAAGTTTCGTCACGTGACCAGAACCTAGTGCGCCTAGGTGGAATACGTTCTCGCCTTGCTCATCAAGTACTGGCTTCACTTTGTTGAATGTATCCATGTCACCAGCAGCCATGATGTTTAGTAGGCCTTCTTTCGCGTGAGCAGGAGTACGGCCAAGAGGTGCGTCAATCATGCCTGCGCCTTTTGCCGCTAGATCTGCGCCAATCTTACGAGTAGAAGCTGGGATAGAAGTACCGAAGTCGATCAGCACTGCACCTTCTTTGATGCCTGCTAGGATACCGTCTTCTGCGTAAACCAATTTTTCTACAACTTCTGAAGTGGTTAGACAAAGCATCACGATGTCACTTGCTGCAGCCAGTTCTTTTGCAGAGCTTGCTTCTTTCGCACCACGAGCAACACACGCTGCAACCGCTTCTTTGTTCAGGTCCATTACGTTTAGTTCGTAACCACGGTTTTGTAGGTTCTCAACCATGTTGCCGCCCATTAGACCTAGTCCAATGAAACCAATCACAGGTTTTGTCATATCTAACTCCTAAAATATACTATTGTATGATTATATGGTCATTATAATATTCGCCCGTCTGGAATTTGCAATGAAAAAATTCCCCAAATGTGTTGTCGGATCTCAGTTTCTTCTAGTGAATTAAATTTTATGTTTTTGTTTTTAATTTATATCAATGGCTTACGTTCAGTTTTGACGCCTGAAAAGGTTAAAAAGCTAGAGGCATGAATTCACGGTTTTGTGATCTGGCGAGCATACAAGTCTTCGTAAGTAGAATAGGTTCATTTGTATTACAAATATATCTTGTTTTATTTACTTGAGGCATTTATGTACACCGGACATTTAGCACACTTAACGTTCCTTTCTTATTTATCTCCTAAGCTGCAAAGCGTCATCGAGATAGCAAAAGATAAGCTCAGCACACCGATTGAAAATGGTAAGTATGAGTTATTTGGAGAACCGGCTTTTATGATGGTGGTTGAAGATCAAACTCAGCCACTTGAACACCGACGTTCTGAAATCCACCGTAACTATCTCGATGTACAAATCCTGCTCGAAGGTGAAGAGGTATTTGGCTACAGTTTGAATCCTTTCACAGCAATAGAAGAAGACCTTCTAGCAGATAAAGACGTGGCCTTTAGTGAACAGTTGGTTGATGAGAAGTTCATAAAAGTGGGGACCGGAGAGTTCATTATTTTCTATCCGGGGCAACCACATCGTCCATTGGTTGTTACAGAGTCAGGACCGGCATCAGTTCGTAAGGCAATCATCAAAGTACATAAAGATTTTTTGTAAAATAAACTTTAAAAAATAACGACATAGCCGCTTTTAAAACGCAAGTTTAGAGGCGGTTTTTTATTCTAACTTTCGGAAATTTAAGTAAAAAACAGAAAGTAAATAAATAATAATGATATTGCGAATTTGTTACATTTGGCGGTATGATGGCGGCTTCATATTCTAAGGACTCATCATGAATACGCCACAAAAAAGCTGGAGAACGCCACAAAACTTTCTTCTGCTGATTTCCATTATTGTTCCTATTGCCTTCTCCACTTGGATGGCGCTGCTGAACAACTTCGTTATCGAAAAAGCCAACTTTGATGGAGCCGATATCGGCTTACTGCAAAGTGTGCGTGAGATTCCCGGTTTCCTTGCTTTCACTGTTGTCTTTGTTTTGCTGTTTATCCGCGAGCAACGTTTTATGTTGATCTCGCTCGCCATGTTGACACTGGGCACGGCAATCACAGGTTACTTCCCATCTTTGTTTGGACTTCTTTTCACAACCTTGTTGATGTCGACTGGCTTCCACTATTTCGAAACATTGAAGCAATCTTTGTCCTTACAATGGCTTTCTAAAGAAGAAGCGCCAGAGATGCTGGGTAAGTTCATCTCGGTTGGGGCGTTGGCGTCTTTAATTACCTATGGGGCGATTTGGGTACTGCTAGAACAGCTGAAGTTGGATTTTAAGACGGTCTATTTGTTAGCAGGTGGTACGGGTTTTATCCTGATCATGGTGATGGCGTTTGCGTTCCCTGAATTCAAAACGGAAGTGCCACAAAATAAAAAGCTTGTTCTGCGTAAGCGTTACTGGCTTTACTACGCGTTGACCTTTATGAGCGGTGCTCGACGTCAAATCTTCACGGTTTTTGCCGGGTTCTTGATGGTTGAGAAGTTTGGCTATTCGGCTGCAGACATTACGCTTCTCTTCTTAATCAACTATTTGTTCAATTTCCTGTTTGCTAAACGTATTGGTCGCTTTATCGGAGCCGTTGGTGAGCGCAAAGCACTGATGTTTGAATATGTGGGATTGATTTTTGTCTTCGTCGGTTACGGTTTAGTGCAAACTGCGGAGTGGGCGGCAGCATTGTACGTGATTGACCATCTGTTCTTTGCACTGGCTCTCGCAATCAAAACTTACTTCCAGAAGATTGCCGATCCGGCAGACATGGCATCAACGGCTGGTGTGGCGTTTACCATCAACCACATTGCTGCTGTCGTGATTCCGGTAACCTTTGGTGTGATTTGGTTGGTTTCACCTTCAAGCGTGTTTTACATTGGTGCGGCTATGGCCGGGGTAAGCTTGTTACTGTCTTTAAATATCCCAGCTAAGCCGGGAGAGGGTAACGAAACGCGTGTGTTGAGATGGAACTAAGTTAGTACTTACTACTCAATAGCTTAACGCGAAAGCTGGTTATAAAAATGGGATGCAGAGGCATCCCATTTTTGTATTCAGTTTTCAACGTGAGACTGGTTCGTTTAGAACGGATACCAAAACAGTTGAGTGTCTATAACGCGTTTGCTAATCGCTGCGGTAACAATCACGGCGATGCCCGCCATACACATCATATCGGCTTTGGTCAGCGGCTTTAAACTGTACCAAGTACGAGAAGAGTGACGCCCAAAACCACGCAATGTCATCGCGTTAGAGATTTGGTCAGCGCGATCTAGGCTAGAGAAAATCAGCGGGCCTAAGATCTTAGAAACGTTCTTCATCCGGGTAAACAACGGCGCTTTCTTACTCAGTTCAACACCACGAGCTTGTTGAGCGTGCATGATGTTCACGAAGTCTTTCTTCACTTCTGGCAAGTAACGTAAGGTCAAACTGACGGCATAGGCGATTTTGTAAGGCACACCCATGCGGTTCAAACTTGCTGCAAACTCAGTAGGATGCGTAGTAAACACAAACACCAAGGCAATTGGGAACATGCTGAAGTATTTCAGTGTCACGGTGACCAGATAGAACAAGGTCTCTTGGGTGAGTGAGTAATTACCCGGTAACGATAGTAATACCGTTTTTGAGCCCATGTATTCACTGCCTTGCTGCGGTGCTAATGCAAACATAAACAGCGCATTAATCAACAAAACACTGCTTGTACCGATCAGTAAAGGCTTGTACACATGGAAAGGTACCTTGGTCATTTTTAACAAACCAAGACCTACAACGATCAGTAGAGCAATGATGCGCAAATCAAAGGTCGTAAGTACCACCGTTACCCATGCAATGAACATCAAAAACTTGGTGATGCCATTGAGTTTGTGCAGTGGCGAGTGGGTATCGATGTAGTTGATACCAAACTTCATCTTGTTGTCTTTCATGCCACTACTTTCTCAATGTTTTTAGCATCATTATTTTGTGAATCTTGAGCTTCTGAAGCTTGGATATCGGCGTTGTTTTCACGCTCTCGACGCGCTTTTTCAACGTCAATAAAGTGCTGCATAAAGTCGTTCGTATTCTCAATGCCTAACTCAGTGGCCAGTTCATACAAGCTAGTTGTCGCCAAGTTCGCTTGGTCTAACAGTGCAGGGGAACTAAACACTTCAGTCATTGGCGCGTCGGCAATCAACTTGCTGTCAGCAATCACGATGGAACGAGTGGTGTATTCCAAGACCAAGTGCATGTCATGAGAGATGATCATCACCGTAATGCCAAGTTCGCGATTAAGCTTCTCGATGAAGCTCAGCATTGATGTGTAGTTACGATAATCCTGACCAGCAGTAGGCTCGTCCAGAATCAAAAGCTCAGGCTCTAGGGCAAGAATCGATGCGATCGTTACGCGCTTCTTCTGACCGTAGCTTAATGCCTCAATTGGCCAGTGGCGGTACTTGCTCAAACCACACAGCTCAAGGACTTCCAATACCTTCGCTTCGACTTGTTTCTCTTCAACACCACGGTTACGCAGGCCGAAAGCCACTTCGTCGAAAATCATGTGATGCGAAATCATATGATTTGGGTTTTGCATTACCACGCCAACCTTTTGGCTACGCTCGAAAATCGTTAGCTCATTTAAGTCTTGGCCGTTCAAGATCATCGAGCCTTGGTCTGGTTCAATCACGCCCATCACAAGTTTAGTGATGGTGGATTTACCAGAGCCGTTTTTACCCAAAACCGAAACGAATTCGCCGCGTTTTACATCGAAGCTAACGTCTTCAAGCGCGTTTTTCTCACCATCGTATGAATAGGTAAGGTTACGAACAGCCAGAAGAGTCTCGGCTTGTTTTTCAACATTGGTTGCTTTTGAGGCTTCAAACCATGCGCTGACGGCGGATTGGTATTGCGCCAATGGCAATGTACTTAAGCTCGATGGTTTTGCATCGCCTTCAATCGCGCAGCCTGCTTCTTTCAAAGCAGAAAGGTAAAGAGGCTCACGGATACCGTATTCTTCAAGAAGCGGGGACGCTAAGATTTCATCTGGTGTGGTATCTGCGATGATTTCACCGCTTTCCATCAGAATAATGCGGTCAACAGAGCGATGCAGTACATCCTCAAGACGGTGCTCGATAATGATGATGGTTTTGCCCGTTTCACAGTGCAGATCATCGATAATCTCGATGGTCTTTTTGCCCGTCTTTGGATCAAGGGCAGCAAGTGGTTCGTCAAACAACAAGATGTCGACGTCATCGACTAAAATACCCGCCAAAGAAACGCGTTGTTTCTGACCGCCTGATAAATCGTGAGGGGAGCGATCTAACATCTGTTCCAAATCGACCATTTTGGCCGTTGCTTTGACCAATGGGTACATGTCGATGTTAGACATCAATTGGTTTTCCAACGCGAATGCGATGTCTTCACCAATGCTCAACCCAACAAATTGGCTGTCCGTATCTTGTAGTACGGTACCAACTTGTTCGGTGAATTGGTGCATGTCAAAAGGGGCGGTGTCTTGACCGTTGATGGTCAGTTGGCCACTGGTTTCCCCTTTGATAGCGTGTGGGATCAGTCCGTTAAGACATTGGCCAAGGGTAGATTTACCACTACCACTTGGACCGATAATGACGATTTTCTCTCCTTTCTCTATCCTTAGATTGATATTTTTTAGTGTCGGTTTGTCCAGCGACTCATATCTAAAAGAGAAGTTAGAAAATTCGATTGTCATTCGACATTAAGCCTCTGTTAAGTTGCGGCTTTGCTTGTTACGTTTTGCGACAGACTTAAGAATGAAGAAGCCAACAATAGCAATAAGAATGGTGTTACCCAGTGCGATGATCGACAGCTGTGTAAATACCTTAGTGAACGGTTCTGCATACAAGATGGTGTCTAGGAAGGCTGAGCAGCCGTAACCAAATACGTTACCCAATAGAGCAAGCACCACGAACAACGCGAAATCTTTCATATTGAAGTCACCTTTCTCTAAGCGGTTGCGTGTTAGAGAAGGGAAAAGACCGATAATTAAACCGACAATACCTGAACCAAGTACCCAAGTTAGCCATACGCCCCAGCCTGCAAATAGGTCAGTAACCCAGTGGCCAATGAAGCCAACCAAGAAGCCTACAAGAGGGCCGAATAACACTGAGAACAATGCCAATACCGCCATTGCTGGTTTCAGCGTCGTGTTTGCAAACACAGGAATGCCAAACATTGGCAAACCGCCGATGCCGTATAGCGCAGCACCGATTGCAATAACCACTACGGTTTTAGCAGAAAGATTCATAGATAACCTCAGTTCAATTGTCGATTTTAAAGAACGTTCACTTGCTTTGTTTTATAGCGCTGATTGTGTAACAAAGTTAGGAAACAACCAAGCTGCTTATTGTTTGCTCTGTTTTTCTTCAAGAAATGTGTGATTGGATTCACGCATCCCATTGACTGGCTTAGTTTTTCAGCAAGCATCAAAAATAAGGCGCGCATTATACAGAATATTGATAAAAGTGGGAATGCTATCTGTCTGGATGGCTAGAATGAAAACAGGGGCTGACTGTCAGCCCCTGATTACACTTTTTGATTCGTTTTTCGCCATTAAATTAATGGTCTAGGTATAGGTAGTTTTGCCAGCTCTTCATACGGATAAGGACTTTTCGCATGATAGAAACGTGGGTGAAACTATCGGAATAAACCGCAACTTCTACAGCGGTACCCATAGGTAAGTGGAACTCAGCTAAATCATCGGTGATTTTGAGAGTCACAAATACACGGCCACTGGTACGTAATGCTTCAGTGCCAAGTAGAGAACCACGAGCTTGGAATTGGCTCTCCCCAATCGCAGGTAGAACTTCAACCACTTCGCCTTTAAATACATTACCCGGTAGTGCACGGAACATGAACTCCGCTTCAAACCCCGGCTCTAGGCGTTGCAGAGAGTTTTGACGGAACGCGGCGGTATATAGCTTTTCTTCGGTATGAACAAAGGTCATTACAGGCGCTAAAGGCAGAGGTACCGCCATTACACCTGGGCGCAAGGCAAGCTGAGTGACGTAACCGTCGGTTGGTGCGGTAACGACTGTTTGCTCTAGGTTGAACTCTGCTTTTCTCAATTCAGCCAATAGAGAGGCAACTTGAGTATTTTCACCACCAACTTCAGATTCGAGTGCGATTTGCGCTTGCTTTTGTCTCGATTGTTCAACTTCTAATGCAGCTTGCGCAGCTTTGAATGCTTGTCGACGAGTATCCAATTGTTGCTCTGTAAACGCGCCGCGATCGAAACCACGTTGGTAACGGTCAAACTCACGCTGTGCTTTATCTCGTTCAGCGAGGGCTTTTAATACCGCAGCTTCTGCTTCTTGAACATTCGATTCAAGACCTAGTGCACCCTGACTTGCTTCTTTCACTTTTGCTCTTAGTCGGTCGACTTCAGCTTGGAAAGGCACGGGATCGATTCGGAAAAGCACGTCGCCTTTCTGTAGAGGTTGGTTTGGTTGAACAGGCACTTCAATCACTCGGCCACGAACGCCAGAGACGACAGGTGTGGTTGAGAAGACTTGGTTACCAATTTGCGTGAACGGATGGTTGTAGTTCATCAGCAAGATAAGTGTACCGACCAACACTACACCACCAAGAACAGCGGTCGGAACTGTCCATTTGTTCAATGGGATATTGAAGATTTTGAAAATCGCGATACATAACGCGGCGTAAGTCAGAACCAGTAGTAAATCCATTATTGTTCCTCCTTACCTTGTTCTTTTTGTGCTGGAGTGCTTGACGCTGGCTTTTCGCCTTTCAGCGTAGAGACTTCTTTTTTCAATTCGTTGACTTCATCTATTAGCTCTTCGAGGCGATGATGGATATCATGCGTTTCTTGTTCGAGTTGTTTGAAGCCCCAGCCTCGTTCTTTGCGCCATAATGTCGCCCAAATCCAAAGGAAAGGCCAAAGGGCGTGAAGTGTGAAAAGGCTTACCCAGCCAGCGTAATGAATAGCGTCTTGGTGAGGATGCTCGCGCTCTTTTGCTATTTCATAAGGAATATCGTGAATCACAATGATTCCGTAGAAGATAACCAAAGCAACGAAAATGAGTAACCCAAGTGCAAAATAGTCTAGAAACATCTTACTTCCCTGTGCTTGTTGCTAAATAGAAAAACTTACGTAAATTAACTGTTTAAGTATTTGATGAAACAATAAGTGAATCAAGTTATTTATAACTCGATGCGCTGTTATTGAGAGATACGGCATGCAATACGAAGGAGTAAGCAGTGCAATATTCAGGTGAGATTGCTGCAATTTGCGCGGCGGTCGTTTGGGCGGTTGCCACATGGATATACAGTCAGTTCAGTCATCGTTTTTCAGCGATGCAGTTGAATATCGTCAAAGGCATTATTGCGTCGGCGATGATGCTGGTGGTCATGCCATTTTTGCCGCAGGGTATACCAACACAAATTGAACCATTACATCTCGCTGTATTAGCGGTTTCCGGTGTGATTGGTATTGCCATTGGCGACAGTGCTTACTTCGCTGCGTTGAAGCGCATTGGTCCGAATAAAACCTTATTGCTGGAATCTCTTGCTCCTCCGCTATCGGGTGTGCTTGCTTTGGTGTTTCTTGGTTCGGAACTGACATTACAAAGTTGGCTTGGCGTGGTGGTGACAACCGCAGCAGTAACTTTTGTGGTCTTTCAACCTTCTTCTTCAGGCGAAGAAACAAATTGGAGTGGCGTTGGTTTTGGTCTGTTGGCGAGTGTATGCCAAGCTTCGGGTGTGGTGATTTCGCACTATGCGTTGGTTGCAGGCGATCTTCCACCCTTACTTGGTGCGTTAATCAGGCTCAGCATTGGTGTGTTAGCGGTTTGCTTGGTGATTAAAGTCGTTGAGCCTGCGCCGTTTAAAGGCATCAAGCAGCACATTCAAGAGATGGGCAACAAAGCAATGGGATGGTTGCTACTGGCGATCTTTGTCGGGACCTTCCTTGCCCTTTGGCTACAACAGATTGCGTTGAAGTACGCCAACCCAGCGATAGCGCAAACCTTAATCGCCACAAGCCCTTTGTTTATCTTAGTAATTTACGCCATTAAAGGTGAAAAGGTGGGCGTGAAGAGTGTAATAGGAACATTGGTCGCGCTCGGCGGTATTTCATTGTTCTTTCTTTAAGCCTTTCTCCTAGCAAGTGGAAGCAAGATGTAAAAACGCCCCAGTTTGAGCTGGGGCGTTTTTTATTGTTCAGAGCTTGATTTGTGGGGCAGAGCTTTGTTTATCGTTGAGGGCTTGGCTTATAGCTCGGTACACACTTGATTTCGGCCGTTGGCTTTCGCGCGATACAGAGCTTTGTCGGCACGATAGAAGGTACGTTGAGTATTTTCACCTTCACGATGTAATGTGATGCCGATGGAGACGGTCAAGCCGCGCTCTCCCAAGATTTCATGCCATCCAAACTGGTAAATACGCTCACGGTAGTTTTCAGCGTGCATTTCAGCCTTAGCGACTTCGGTGTTTTCAAGAATCACCAAGAACTCTTCTCCACCAAAACGTACACATGAAGACCCTCGGAATTTAAAGTAACTGGAGAGTTCTTTCGAAACGTTCACAATGGCTTTATCACCCACTAAGTGGCTGAGCTCATCATTAATCGATTTGAAGTGATCAATGTCGATAACCAGTAAGGCAAAAGGCGTGTCGTGCAGCAGCAAATCTTTGAGCTTCACTTCCAACCAACGTCGGTTGTGCAAAGACGTCAGAGGGTCTGTGAACACGTCTTGTTGCAACTGGGCTACCGTATTTTTGTGTTGTTGAGTCGTCTCTTTCAGTTCTTTGTTTTCAATCTCTGAAAGGATTAGTTTGAGTTGCAATTCAAATCGAGTCAGGCGGCGCAACTGTGCAGGCCCTAACTCGCTGATTGGAATGTGTTTCACCAAGTCAGATTCAACGCGGAACGCTTTCTTCTCGTAATTGAGCGCTTCTTTGAACAAACCTTGCGATGAACACACTTGGCTCATTGCATTGTAAAAGCGGTTCGCAATCAGTGGTGAAGAATGTTCGTTGATACGTTTGCCAGTCGAGGCCAACAGTAGGTTTGACAGCGATTGGTGACCGACTTCATTCAAGCAGTAAGCCGTCTCAATTTTTACCATGGTTGAGAGCCAGAATGTGTGCTGCTTACCGGTTGCGTATTGGATTTGAGAGATGGCAAGCAGCGCTTCGTTGTACTCTTTTTGTAAACGGTGCAGTTTGGCTCGGTATAAATGAATCTGGCCGGTTAGGTTTTTATCACTGACCAAGATGCTGAGTTCTTCACATTCGCTGAGTAAGTCTGTCGCCGCGCCGATACGCTGAAGGCTGATGTAACACGCCAACATATAGAGTTTGTAACGCAATCTCAGCGAGCGGCTACCAATCGCATGATCAATTGCATCGATCTTTTGGTAGTAGCGTAGAGCGCGATTATGATCGCCATACGCGTCACACAGATTGCCCATTCCAATGATAGCTAACACGTACTCGTCAATGTAACCGTATTCCACCGATATATTGGAGGAAGAGATGTACTCGGTTAATGCCGCGTTGTAGTCGCCTTTCTCGACCAAGCGATCGCTCAAGCTCGATTTCACCGAAAGGATGTCTTCAACGTCCTCTGGCAGTTTGAGTAAATCGAGCGCGTGGCGTAGCTCTTCAATGCTTTCTGTTAACTGTTTAATCTTGCTGCGGTACTCGGCACTGATGATATAGCAATGCGCTTTCTCTCGATTGGTTGAAGCAATGTGTAGGCGAATGTGTTCCCACAAGATCAACGCCTCTTCACCAGTGACTGAAGAGGGATCCATGCCTGCATCGGTGACCTTACTAAGCAGTTGTTCCATTCTTCATTACCTCAATGTGGCTCTCTTCCAACTGCTCTAACGTGAACGGGAAGGTTAGGATGTCCTGTAGATAAAGGGTCGGCTTAGGGCCAGTTAAACCGCGACGTTTCCAAGGGTAGATGTCCAACATAGCGCAGACGGTGCGGTAGAGATCTTCAGCGGCTTGATCCTTTTCAGCAATCAACATCGCCAGACGGTCGCTGCTCAAGCGCGAGATAAGATCACTAGACGTGGTGAGCGAATGGACTAATTCGGTACAGATATCGAGAAACGCCGGATCGGAGTGGCGGATCATGATGATCGCATGATTAGAGCGTTTTAGTTCGGTCTTAAACAGAACCAGTTGTTCCCACCAATAGGTTTCTGACACCACATTTGAGAACTGCTTTTCTGGGTCGTATTCATGTTGAGCACGAATACGGTTGATGAGTTTTCTTGCTCGCTGCTCTAACTGGCGTTTTGAGCCGCGAGCTTTGTCCATGCTGACTCGGTGTGTCTGCTCTTTAAGCATCTTGAGGGCATGTTTGCGATATTTTTGAAACGCTTGGAAAGCGAGCTCGTAATTGCCTTGCTCTTCGGCAACTCTTGATTGTTGGAAGCAGATTTGGCTGAGTAGTTCACCGTTATCAAATGCGAGCGCGGATTGTTCGGCGGATTGCAAAAGTTTTGCAGCACTCTCGGTGTTTTTACGCAATAGTTCGAGTCTTGCTCGGCTGATGAAAGAGTGGGCCTTCATCCAAGTCAGGTCTTGCTCTATCGCGAGCTGGTGGGCTTTTTGGGTTGCTTCTTCTGCGGCATCGAGACGTTCTAAGCCAAGAAGCGCAAGACCTTTAAAGTCCCATATCTCAGCTTGCCAAGTGCTGTCTTCATGATCTCTTAGGACTTCGGTTGCGCCGTCTAAAACGGTGAGCATTTCAACAAAGTTGTTGAGTAGGTAGTAATCCCAAGCCAGCAGGATTCTCGCTTTCCCTTCTAGCCAAGCAATACGGACGTTATTTGCCACTTTTACTGCAAGCTCGTGCGTGGTAGCGGCAAGCTTATGTTCGTTAGTGATTCGCCAAACATTGCCTAGGCCGATTAAGGCTTCGATTTGAATCTCGATGTCGTCGACCAAGGCCGATTGCTCAAGGGCGTTAATCCAATATTGCTGAGCAGAATAATACTTTGCTTGTCCCCAATATTGAAGCGCGAACAGGTGGAGAATTTCTGGAAGGTGATCGTCAGTGTCGAGTTGAATTTGAATATTGTAAGCGTCTTTAATCAGCTTTAGGCCATGACGATAGTCCATGCTACACCAGCATGCGTGCGACATGATGATAAGTGCACGGATCTCGCCATCGACAAATAGAATTTGCTCTGCACGAATACGGCACTGTTCTGCGATTCGGAATGCTCGCTCGGGATCAGATTTTATCTGGCCTTCAAGGGCGTTGAGCTCGGCGTCGAGCTGAATTTGGCTTTTATCCAACGTTCACATCCATGACTATCGAACTGGAATTTACACCTAAAAACAAGTGGTTAGATGCGTATATCGTTTTGGTGTGGAAAATGGCCACACCAATAAGGAATCGGATACTGTAATGTATACCGTGTTCAACACTTACTTACCACTCATAAATGAGTAAACTGTTAAATAGTCATGACAACAATTGTTTGATCGTTAGCGGTGCGTCTGTGACCTTCAGTCTTTGAGCAGCAGTAAGTCCTTGCTTATCCTGATAGCACAAATTATGCCAAGCTCTGAATATATCTAAAAGAGGCAATATCCCGGCAGGTCGTAATTTGCGACGTGGCTCGTTGATGAAGCTCTCAAACAGCAATTGGAAGCGGTTTTGATAGAACTGAATGTGACGTGTTGTTGCCACATTAAACCAGGCTTCTGGCTCGTTTTTATCGCCAGCTAAATAGCAAATACCCTTGTTACACTCATACTGGCTAGAAATCGCCCAGCGATCTCGCCACCAACTCATGTAGGCAATGTCTACTTTGCCAAATGGCGCATTCATGTCCCAAATCGCATCTTCTTCTACGTACATCAGATCCACATTTTTCTCTTGGATACGAGATAAACAAACGCTCAACGCAGCAGAGCGGAGCAGGGGATCTTGAGGCATGTAAATAGAAACGCGCTTCTCAGGGCAGCACATATCTAGCACATGAAGATAGTGCGCATAAGAAGTGTATGGTGGACGAATCAAAGCGCCCTTGGATGGGTAATGGAACACCGAAAGGTTACCCAAAGGATCTTCAACGTTGCCACGAGCCAAGATGGTTTGATATTTCTGATCGATGCGCTCACGCAGTTTCTTAGACGGTGCTGGTGGCGGTTCACTCGCTTCTGCTGTGTATTCTTGCGAGACAAAGCGAGACACTTCATCGTATGGGTTGTGATCCAGTGTAGCGACTGGCTCATCATCAGAAGAGTAGTTCACATGCTGACAAAGAATGTAACCCGAATGCGCTTCACCCGAAGCGATCCAGTAAACGCCATTATTGCTGTTTGGCTGCAGCGCGACGTAGTTTGATGCGAGCTCATAATGCTCAGCGTGGTTTACCCAGCGTGCATCAATCGTTGCCAGTTTGCGTCGGCAACGGCTAGCGATGTGGTCAACATGATCGTAAAAGGTTTTTGGGTTGATGCTGAGTTTACGGCAGATTTCGCGAACGGAATAACCAGTAAACAATAAGCCCATTAAATTCTCTTGGAATTGAAGCTTTTTGTTGGCACCAGACCATTTATCGACAAAAGTACTTTGGCACACTTTGCAGCGGTAACGTTGGCGATCGCCACTGTAACCGAAAGCGTGATAGAGGTGTTTATGAGTATGGACAGAAAGCCCAAAGTTATCGCAGTCATCGTTGCGACAAGCAGGTAACCCGTCACTGTGGACGTGACGCAGACGATGAAGTTCGTTCACTACATCGCGGTTATTAAGTAAGGGGGGGAAAGCTCCACACTCACGGCATACCATCGCCGGACGTTTAGGGTTAGCATGTTGCAAAACGTATCGCTTTGCATCACTCAATCCAAAGTTGTCACACGCCAATGTTTTACAAAAGTTGAGTTGTAACCCATCTGCGTCCTTTGGCAGTTCGCCGTTAGACACAATCGCCCCCTCGGGATAATTCTTGCAGCCGGTCAGGCCCCGGCTGCTATTTACTACTTAGTTGTTTCTTAGATGTTGATTGCTGTTTCTAGAGCAACTTTCATCATGTCGTTGAACGACTTTTGACGCTCTTCAGAGCTTAGTTTTTCGCCACGGATGATGTGGTCAGAAACTGTTAGGATAGTTAGAGCTTTCGCGCCTAGGTCAGCAGCAACGCCGTAGATACCAGCCGCTTCCATGTCTACACCTAGGATGCCTAGTTTTTCCATTTTCTCGAACAGGTCTGCTTCTGGTGTGTAGAACAGGTCTGCAGAGAATACGTTACCAACTTTAACTGGTACTTCTTGAGCACGCGCTTGGTTAACCGCTTCTTCTAGAAGACCGTAGTCAGCGATTGCAGCGAAGTCGTGGTTGTTGAAACGGATACGGTTAACTTTTGAGTCTGTAGATGCACCCATACCGATAACAACGTCCATTAGTTTAACGTCGTCACGTACTGCACCACAGCTACCTACACGGATAACGTTTTTCACGCCGTATTCAGCGATTAGTTCGTGTACGTAGATACAGCAAGATGGGATACCCATACCGTGGCCCATTACAGAAACTTTCTTGCCTTTGTAAGTGCCAGTAAAGCCGAACATGTTGCGAACGTCACAAACTTGTTTCACATCTTCTAGGAACGTTTCTGCGATGTATTTAGCGCGCAACGGGTCGCCTGGCATTAGAACTGTTTCAGCGAAATCACCTGGTTGTGCGTTAATGTGTGGGGTTGCCATAAGTGCTCTCCAAAGTTTTGTTCAGGTAAAACGCATCAATTATAGAATGCTATTACCAATTCTGTTGAACTTGTTCGTTTTCGTTGAGGCCATAATATCGGGACAGGGTAAGGGGACTTGAGAGTTAAGTCACAAAACGGTCGGTTTTAGTGTTTAAATATTCTGTTGATAACTAAATCTGTTGAAAGCAAAAAGGCAATCGATTTGCTTTTGAGCAGTTTGTCGATTGCGCGCACAAATTCTTCCTTTCTTCACCTAAATTTTTTCTGAAATTGTGCTGATCGAATTCCTGTACAAGTGAGTAAAACGGTTAAATTGTACAATTTATTTTCTTGTACAATCTGGAAAGGCTTGCTATAAGTTATACAACAAAACATTTTGTATAGGGATGCGTCATCATGGAATCGTCAATCAAAGTAGGTATCAGCTCTTGTGTGTTAGGTGAACGTGTACGTTTCGACTCTGGGCACAAAATCAGCAACTTCGTTACTAAAGAATTAGATGGGTACTTCAGCTTCGTGCCTGTATGCCCGGAAGTCGGTGTTGGCATGACAGTGCCTCGCCCAACCATTCGTCTAGTGAGCAACGAAGAGCGTATTGCATTGGTCGAAACAAAGAATCCTGAAAACGACCATACCGATAAAATGCTGACGTACTCAGAAAACAAAGTGAACGAACTCCAAGGGGAACACCTGTGCGGCTACATCGTATGTGCTAAGTCTCCAACTTGCGGCATGGAACGTGTGAAGGTTTACAGCAAGAACAGTGCTGCGAAAGAAGGCATTGGCTTGTACACCAAAACTTTGATGGAAAAAATGCCGTGGTTACCAGTAGAAGAAGACGGTCGCCTTAATGATCCTGTATTGAAAGAGAACTTCATTACTCGCGTTTACTGCCTGAACGACTTTTATGAGTCGATGGGCGGCGAGCCAACCCGTGGCAAGATCATCGAGTTCCACTCACGTTACAAGTTAACACTGATGGCGCACCACCCAGAATCTTACCGATCTCTAGGTCGATTGGTGGCTGATGTTGCGAACTATGAAATCGAAGACTTCTACAACGAATATCGCCTTGGCCTAATGAAGGCACTGCAAAACCGAGCGAGTCGTAAAAATAACACCAACGTGTTGATGCACTTACAAGGCTACTTTAAGCGTTCGCTGAACAGTGATGAAAAAGCAGAGTTAGCGACGGTTATCAGTGACTACCGAACTGGCCTGTTACCATTGCTTGCCCCGTTAACCTTAATTAAGCACTATCTCAATGCGTACCCAGATGAGTACCTACAAAAACAAAAATATTTAGAACCATACCCGCAGGAGATGAGACTACGTTATGGATTGTAGCCAAGAAGAAAAACTATACGCAATTAGAGATGTATCAGAGTTGACGGGCGTAAAACCCGTCACCCTGAGAGCTTGGCAAAGACGCTATAACTTGATTCAACCTCAGAGAACAGAAAAAGGCCATCGCCTATACCGCCAACAAGACCTAGATACGATCCGTGAGATCCAAGGGTGGCTTGCCAAGGGTGTGGCGATTGGCAAAGTTAAGGGATTATTGGGTCAAGAGTCCGATGTTGACGTCGCCTCTGACGTTCAGCGTTTGGAAGAAGCCGAAGCCATGCTGAAAGCCCTGTCCGAACTCAACCGTGGCAAAACGGAAACCTTGTTATCTGGTGTATTAAAGGAATACCCACTTAACATTGTTATAGAACAGCTGATAAACCCAATTTTCGAAGCGTTAGACTTAGTGAAAGTGTCGCAGCGCTCCCTGCAACTGGGGCTGTTTCAAACCTGTTTGATCACTCGATTGGCCTTGGTTGTCGATTCTGAAAACAAAGCGTCTTCAAAAGGCAAATGCTTACTGCTTAGCTTTGACCAAGCACGTGATTCAGAGAGTTGGGTACAAGCAGTAAAACTGTGTGAACAGGGCTATCACATTACTTTGATCGATAAAGTAGAAGATGTTTCTGGCCTGATTGACCATGACGTGCTCTCTCGTTATCAATTCGTCCACTTCTTTTCAAACAAAGCACTGCCTATCAAGCAGGTGGAAGTGCTAACCACACTGCAAACGCAGCTTCCAGAAAAGGTTCAGTTTTCTGAAGTGATAGAAAAGCTGCACTTTGCTGCCTAAAAATACCCTCGTAAGGAGACGACATGATTCTGGTTTGGTTTCGACGTGACCTAAGAACGTTAGACCACACAGCGCTTAAGGCTGCTCTCGATTCTGGGCAGCCTGTTGTTGCCGGTTTTGTTGCAACGCCAGAGCAATGGCAAGAGCATCACATGGCACCCATGCAGGCGGATCTCATTGCGCGACGTTTAATGCACCTTGAAGAAGAGCTTGCAGAGCTGAATGTCCCGCTTCTGTACAAAGAAGTACCCAAATTTTCTGACGTGACCGAGGTTATTAAGGGTTGGGCATTATCATTGAACGTAGAAAGCGTCATGGCGAACATCCATTACGAGGTCAATGAACAAGCGCTAGACCGAGAGGTTTCAGAGGTTCTTGCTAAAAGCGAGGTCGCGTTCGAAGCTTTCCACGACAAGTGTGTTCATGCGCCAACCACGGTATTAAACAAGCAAGGTGAATACTTCAAGGTATTCACGCCATTCAAGCGTGCTTGGTTGCTGAAATTCCAAATGCCAATGGTGTCCAAACCACAACCGCAAGCCGAGCTGTCCAAAGACGTGCTTCAGGCAGTTGAAGCCGATCGTTATCATGCCGATGTGCCTTTTTCTTACCCACGCGAATCCAGCGAACGTTGGCATGCTTCAACCACAGATATTGTCCAACAACTAAGAGAGTTCGCCCGGGAGCGCAGCGATGCGTATCAAGCAGAAAGAGATCTACCTGCTGTCGATGGCACGAGTCAGTTATCTCCCTATCTCGCAATTGGTGCGCTGTCGCCGAGACAATGTATCGCAAGGCTTTATGCAGAAAACCCGCTTCCTGATCTCACCGAAGGGAAAGCCACTTGGTTGAGTGAAATTATCTGGAGAGAGTTTTACCAACACTTATTGGTGTTTGAACCAAAGCTTGTTAGAGGAAAGGGCTTCATTCCATGGGAAGAAAAGATCCAATGGTCTTAC
Organism: Vibrio sp. CUB2; assembly: GCF_001557945.1. Classification (NCBI taxonomy): domain Bacteria; kingdom Pseudomonadati; phylum Pseudomonadota; class Gammaproteobacteria; order Vibrionales; family Vibrionaceae; genus Vibrio; species Vibrio sp. CUB2. The sequence continues at coordinate 69,747 of NZ_LNRB01000004.1, forward strand.
GATGAGCAAGCTTTCGAGCGCTGGAAAACAGGTACAACAGGGTACCCTATTGTTGATGCTGCAATGCGCCAACTGAACACCACGGGTTGGATGCACAATCGCCTACGCATGGTTGTGGCTAGCTTCTTAACGAAAGACCTGCATATTGACTGGCGTTGGGGAGAGGCATACTTCATGAGTAAGCTGGTGGATGGCGATTTCGCTGCCAACAATGGTGGATGGCAATGGTCGGCGTCTACGGGCTGTGATGGTCAACCTTACTTCCGAATTTTTAACCCTATTAGTCAGGGCGAAAAGTTTGATTCTGATGGCACCTTTGTTCGCCATTGGGTACCGGAAATTAAAGAGGTACCGAATAAGTTTATTCATAACCCTTGGCTATGGAGTGGTTTTAATTTACTGGATTATCACAAGCCGATGGTTGATCACAAGGTGGAAAGAGAGATAACCTTACGGCTCTTCAAAAACGCCAAGGAATAGAGAGAGATGCCTAGCAAGAAGCGTCCGATGAGTATCGCTAAACGAACCCTGTTGTCTGTATCGCTATCTTTAGTGAGTGGTTTGTCATTCGCAAAGATGTACGAATTGCCGGAGGACGGGGCGCGCGTCATAGGCCGCATGGAAAACCATGTGGTTGAACAAGGCGAAACCATGGCAAACATTGCGAAGCAGTACGATGTTGGCATGCTGGCGTTAATGGCGGCCAACAAAGGCGTGGACCCTTTTCTACCAAAAGAAGGCCACGTTCTGACAATTCCTACTCAGCTTATTCTCCCAGACGTTCCCCATAAAGGCATCGTTATTAACTTGGCAGAGCTGCGTCTTTACTACTTTCCGGCTAAAGAAAATGTGGTTCATGTATTCCCGGTAGGTATTGGCCGTATTGGTCGAGACACGCCAGAGATGACAACGAGCATCAGCCAGAAGCGCCCGAATCCAACCTGGACACCTCCTTCATCTATCCGTGCGGAATACAAGGCGAAGGGCATTGACCTACCTGCAGTCGTACCAGCTGGGCCTGATAACCCACTCGGTATGTTTGCGCTGCGCTTGGCGTATGGTCATGGTGAGTACTTGATCCACGGTACTAACAAAGACTTTGGTATTGGCATGCGTGTAAGTGCGGGTTGTATTCGTATGGACCCTAACGATATCGAGTGGCTATTCGACAAAGTACGTCGTGGTGAAAAAGTGAAGATCATCAATCAGCCGGTTAAAGTCACGCTAGAACCAGACCGCAGTGTATTTGTTGAGGCGCATGAACCATTGACTCGCAGTAACGGCGAGAAAGATCACTTACAAATTCCACAAGAGTTGAATTGGTGGTTGGATGAATATGGGATGACGAATGCGAAAGCTAAAGCAACGATTGCTGCTCAGAATGGTGTACCAGTAGAAATAACCGCGCCTTAACAAGCGTTAAAGCGCGGAATCACATCTTACTTAGTGTAAGACTGAGCGATGTTGTCGATACGCTCGTTAGCACGTGCAGCTTCTTCTTGAGCTGCCATAGCCGCGTCGTTAGACTTTTGAACGTCAGATTGTAGAGACTGAACGTCTTGGCTTAGTTGGCTAACTTGGTTGCTTAGTTCGTCTAGTTTAGTAGCTGTTGCTGCTTCGTCAGAAGAAGCACAACCTGCTAGTAGAAGTACTGAAGTTGCTGCAGCTGCGATCAACGTTTTGTTCATTTTAGAACTCCTTGCCTATAGTTAAATTCCTACGCTATACGTTTTGTGTCATATAGTCATAGTGGTAAATGTGAATACATTCTATCAGTACATGATGTAGCAAAAGTCAAAAAAATCCAAGGATTTCATAGAGTACCTGATACGGACGCTAACCTTTAGTTTACATAAGTGAGCGTTTACTCACCTTTAACGCCAGTATCGGGTAGTACAGCAGCTCTTTTACCACATCCCTGATATCAATAATTTAGACGAAATTTACACAAATGAAAGTTTCTTAGATGAATCTTTATTTTTTCTAATGGAATTAGTTTGTGTGATCTCTATCTATACTCCTATGATTTGCGGTATTATACCGAGCTTTTATTTTTTGCTGCGTTAGAGCGGAAACGACACTGAAAAAGCGCTCAAACGATGACTATTTATTGGAGAATACTTTGCAATTTAAAGATCTAGGCCTAGACAACCGATTGTTGAAGAACCTAAAACACTACGATTTCAAAAATGCGACTGACATTCAGAAGCAGGCGATTCCTGTTGCGATTGCAGGCAAGGATCTATTGGCATCTTCGAAAACGGGTTCGGGTAAGACTTTGGCATTTGTATTACCAATGCTTCACAAGTCACTAAAGACGAAGTCGTTTTCTGCAAAAGACCCTCGTGCAGTCATCCTTGCTCCTACGCGTGAGCTAGCAAAACAAGTATATGGCGAGCTTCGTTCAATGCTTGGTGGTCTGAGTTATGACGCAGCATTGATTCTTGGTGGTGAGAACTTTAACGATCAGGTAAAAGCGCTACGCCGCTACCCGAAGTTCATCGTGGCAACACCTGGACGTTTGGCTGACCACCTAGAGCATCGCTCTCTGTTTCTTGATGGTTTGGAAACGCTGATTTTAGATGAAGCTGACCGTATGCTTGATCTAGGTTTTGCACCAGAGCTTCGTCGTATCCACAAAGCGGCGAAACACCGTCGTCGTCAAACTCTGATGTTCTCAGCAACGCTTGATCACGCAGAAGTGAATGACATTGCATCAGAGATGCTGAATGCGCCAAAACGTATTGCTATCGGCGTATCAAACGAAGAGCACAAAGACATCACTCAAAAATTCTACTTGTGTGATCACCTAGATCACAAAGAAGCGATCCTTGAGCGTGTTCTTGAAGAGGCCGAATACCGTCAGGTGATCATCTTTACTGCAACTCGTGATGACACTGAGCGTCTAACGAACAAGCTGAATGAGAAGAAGCTTAAAGCGGTCGCGCTGAGCGGTAACTTGAACCAGACTCAACGTAACACCATCATGAGTCAGTTTGAGCGTGCTGTATTTAAGATTCTAGTAACGACAGACGTTGCATCTCGTGGTCTTGATATCGCAACAGTAACGCACGTTATCAACTTCGATATGCCGAAGCACACAGAAGAATACGTGCACCGTGTTGGTCGTACTGGTCGTGCGGGTAACAAAGGTGACGCAGTGTCTCTTGTTGGCCCTAAAGACTGGGACAGCTTTAAGCGTGTTGAAACTTACCTACAGCAAGATTTGAACTTCTCTGTATTTGAAGATTTAAAAGGTAAATTCAAGGGCTTGAAACCACGTAAACCTGATTTCCGTGGTAAGAAGACAGAAACCAAAAAAGCACGCCCACAAGCGAAAAAAGTCGCGAAGAAACCTGCTAAGCGCGATAAAGGTTTCTACCAAAACGTGGCAGTGGGTGAAAACGTGTTTATTCCTAAGAAAAAACCAGCGGAACCAAAAGCTGAAGATTAATCTTCAACTCAGCGCTAGAGGTTAACTGAATTCAAATCCGAGCTTACGAGCTCGGATTTTTTATATCTGAAATTTGCCTTCTCACGGGCTATTGTTTAGCAGTTCTAAACAAGGGTTAAATAGTCTTTGATTTTTCTGAACGCCAATTTTGCTTAGCATAGGTTTACAGAAGAGGAGACAAAATATGTATCAAGAAGAACAGTGGTTAGAAGACATCGATCTGAGCCTTACAGAACAACAGTGCAAATCGTTAGGTTGGGGAAAGAAAGGCGTCTGGGTGGAGATGTTGGCGTTTCTCTACGTAGCGTTGGTGAGTTGTACCTTAGTACACAATAGCGGAGGCTCACATGATTACTGAAAAGTCTCAAATGGGTGAATTGATTAAATCGGTCGTTTTTTCCTCCCTCTATTTTGTTGGATTTCTTGCTTTACTTTGGGTTGTAACTAGTCATCTTTTCTAGTTTTTCTACCTCTTTTGAGCTACTGACTAAAGTAAAAAAGTTACCCTCGTCACCTTCTTCAGGTGACGTTTTCATTTCTAGATTCTTAATTGCATCGCAATAGATGACTTATCTGACAATAGCTTTGCATCACAGTGCATTCATCCATGATTTAAACGTTTGGCATAATAAAAACCGATAAAAATGTCACGAAAATATGTAAATGATAATTGATCTCATTTTTATTTAAAGGCAGAATACGCGACATAATATTAATCCTATAAATAGTTGTGCCATTTATATGAAATTTAGTCATGTTTTTTTGGGGCTTTTAGTCACCTCTATGCCCAGTGTTGCCGCGGATAACTTTGATTGGCTGAGAGACGACTCCAGACAAGATGAGCGAGTTCTCTCTTACCTCAAGCAACAGAACCAAAAAACAGAACAATTTCAGAAACGCTATGACGAGATTACCCAAAATCTGTTGAGTCAATGGGAAGCCATGGCAGCAGAAAAAGGCGAGAAGCCTTGGGCGATGAAAAACGGTCAAGAATGGAATCTCACTCGTCGACAAGGCAACTTTGTTTTGCTTTCGCGAGCTGATAACAACGCGCAAGAGAAAGTGGTTTACGATTTCTCTTCTCGCCAAGAAGAGCGTCAATACTTCCAAATTGGTCAATGGCGTATTCAAGACGACTCTTTGTTGTTTACAGAAGATATTGATGGCAGCGAGCAGTACCGTGCTGTGTTGGTTGATCTAAAGAGTGGTGCAGCACGCGAGCTTATCAGCAACATTGATAATGGGGTTCTGCTTTCACCAAATGGCAAGTTTGCTTTCGCTGTCTCAAAAGAAGCGAGAACTCAACGTCCTTACCAAATCGTTCGAATTAATACTCAAACCAATGAGCAGAAAGTACTTTGGCAAGAGGACAAGACCGATTGGCTCATGTCCTTCTATCCAGCAGCCGACGCGCGTTTCGCACTGGTACAAACTAACAATGAATCGACCACCGAACAAAAGATCTTAAACCTTGATTCTGGCGAGCTGACGGCTTCGCTACGTAAACCAGAATCCGGTGTGGAGTATTATGCGGATGTTGCTCAAGACAGAGTCTTTATCTACAGCAATCTTAATGGTCCGTTTGGTTTGTTTGAAACTGCGATGCCCGAGAAACATGCGGACACTGTTGAGTCTAATTGGAAGTCTTTCTTACGCTCAGAAAATGGCGTAGAACAATTTTACTTGTACGATGCGGGACTTGTGGCATTAACCAAGCAAGATAATCAAACGACAATCTCGGTTTACTCTTATGATGGCAAGGAGAAAAAATCTCTTCCGTTAGAGTCGGAAGGTCGCGTTGCTTGGTTGAGCACTCTTGGTGATTACCGCTCTAACAAAATCCGCATTCGTAGTATGTCGATGACGACACCGCCGTTGTGGGAAGAGTTTGATGTTAAAGCACTGACAAAGACAAATCTCTCGCAAGATGTTTATCACGGCTTCTCTAGCCAAGATTATGTTTCTCAACGCATTATGGTCAAAAGTCATGGTGTGGAAGTGCCGGTTTCTCTTGCTTATCGCAAAGATAAGCTCAGCGACAACGCTCCTGTTGTGCTGTACGGCTATGGCGCTTACGGATTTACCATGAAACCTTACTTCATGCCTCAAACCGTGAGCTTACTAGATCAAGGCGTTATCTACGCGATAGCGCATGTTCGTGGTGGCGGTTACTTTGGTGCTGACTGGCACGAGCAAGGCCGAGGCGTTCTTAAAGCTAACTCTATCAATGATTTCACGGCAGCTGCGCAAGCACTTAAACACTTTGATGGTGGTGAACGTGATGTCTACGCGATTGGATCGAGTGCTGGTGGCACTTTAGTTGCCGGCTCGATCAACCAAGCTCCTGACTTGTTTGCTGGCGCGGTGATGAAGGTTCCGTTTGTCGATGTCGTTGCTAGCATGTCCGATACGACGTTACCACTTACCGCACAACAATATGGAGAATGGGGGAATCCGACACTCCCGGAGCAGCTCAAAGCGATGCAAGCTTATGATCCTATCCTCAATATCCATAAAGATGCTTACCCACCCATGTTGGTTCAAGTCGGATTGAACGACCAACGTGTGCCTTATTGGGAAGGCGCGAAGTATCTCGCTCAAATTTCGTCGACCAGTGAATCGACAGGCCCTTATTTGTTGCAAACGGATTTTAACTCTGGCCACCGCATGGATCCAAGGCAGGCAAGAGAGCAACAAGCGAAGGAATACGCATTTCTACTATCACTAATTAAAACATCTAAAGCGGAGCAGTAAATGAAGCTTACCCCAGTGTCAGCGGCAGTACTTTCGGTACTTGCTGCCAGTCAAGTGCACGCCGAATCTAAGGTTTTCTCAATGGAAGAGGTGGTTGTAACCGCCAATAAAATCGATCAGCCATTGTCAAAAGTGGCAGGTAGTGTCGCGGTTATCACAAACGAGCAAATCGAAGAACGAGGCGAAACCGAGCTTTATGACGTGCTGCGTAACGAACCTGGTGTAAGCGTGACGGGAGGTGCAGGACGTCCGCAAAACATTACCATCCGTGGTATGACAGGTAACCGCATTATGATCGTTCGTGATGGCATTCGTTCTGCGGATGGCTTCGGTGCGAGTGACATTAATGATGCAGTTGGGCGAGATACTTTTGATTTATCCAATTTTGAATCGCTGCAAATCATTAAAGGTGCAAGCTCTTCGGTGCATGGCTCTGGCGCGATCGGCGGTGTGGTGATTTTAGAATCCAGTAAGCCGGGTGATTTCTTAAAAGACAAAGACTTCTACACCGATGTTTCCGGTACTTACACCGATATCAGCAACAAGTACAAAGGCACGAGTAATCTAGCTTTCCGCTCCGGGGATACAGAGAGTTTGTTTAACGTTTCATACTGGCAAGGGCAAGAGACACGTAACTTTGATGAAGATTTGTATAACCGCGACCTAGATGGTTACAGCGGTGCTTATACAATCAACCACTTTTTCAATGAAGAGGTGATGTTGAAAGCCAAAGCGGAACTCTACACCCAGAATCAAGAGCGTTTGGAGGGTTCACCGTCCATTCAACCTGATGGCATCTGGCATATTGAAGACTTTGCTGAAGATGAAACCTCCGAAGAGTACAGCGCTTACATTGGTGCAGAGGTGACACCGATTAATCCAACTTGGTTCGAAGAGTTGGATACCAAAGTTTACTGGCGTCACACCGAAGTCGTGGAAGACACCAACCGTTTAATGCGCCAAGTGGATCACAATGGTTTGATCACCAAACGTCGCGAGCTGGAACACAAAACCTTCATTGACGAGACAATTGGCTTCCGTGGTGACTTTACCAATACGATTTATGCAGCAAATGCAGAGCACCAGTTGGCTTACGGTGTCGAGCTTTCTACTGACTATTATGAACGCACAGATAGCGATTCCAAGATTGATTGGAACGGGGTAACGCCTTCGACCAAACAACCTTTCGCTCCTGCTCGTGCTTATAACATTGGTTTGTACGTTCGAGACATGGTGGAACTGGATAAATGGACCATCACTGGCGGCCTACGCTTTGATGCGCACCGTTTAACGCCGGACGGTGAGGGCGAAGTGGGCGGCTTCCCATTAAAAGACATGGATAGCTCAGAGGTATCTCCAAGCCTGTCGGTTTCTCGTGAAATGTTTGCCAACAACATCGTTTATGTGTCGTACAACCACGGTTACCGTGCTCCGGAATACGACAAAGCATATGGCTTCGTGAACCATGATTTCGTGCCGCTGACGCCTTTTGTTATCGCACCTAACTTAGACCTAGAAGCTGAGACTTCAGACTCATTTGAAATCGGTAACAAGTTCGATAACGGTCGTGCGTATGTCTATGCGTCTGTGTTCTACAACAAGTTTGAAAACTTCATCGATGTTGTGACCACAGGCTTTGATTCAAGCACTGGTAATTACATCAAACAGTACCAAAACCTTGATGGCGTAGAGACTTATGGCGCAGAGCTTTCTGCGGGTTACGCGCTCACCAAACAATGGGACATCAGCACTAAGTTTGGCTACGTAGATGGCAAAGACGCGGAAGGCGAATACGTTCGAAGCATTACGCCATTCGAAGGTAACGCTCAACTGAAATACGCCAACCAAGACTTCAATGCTTACGTGGCTTGGAACTGGGCCGCTGCTATGGATCGCGTTCCTAAATGCCAGACCACGCTTGGCCTAGCGACAGAGTGTGCGCAGACAAGCGCGTGGAATACGTTTGATATTGGCGCAACTTACTACGTTTCCAAAGACCTTCGTGTTAGCGCAAACATCGTCAACCTCTTCGACAAAGAGTACATCCGATACCAAGACGTAGCGGGTATCGCTGAGGAAAATAAACACTACTCAACGGAGCCTGGGCGCTACTTCACGCTAAATGCAAAATACGAATTCTAGGACGAAATCATGAAGCTAAAACCATTGGCGTTTTCGCTGCTTATTGCTTGTACCCCTGCGGTGCAGTCTGCAGAGTGGGATTATCCCGCAACGGACTCTGTGGTAACGAATGAAGCGCAAGCGAAAACTTATCTAGACAGCCACTACTCAGAAGCGGGCGAGTTTAAGTTCCGTTACAAAACCCAGTCTCAGCTTGGTGAGCATTACAATTTTGATGTTTGGGTAAACGGTGAATATCAAGCACAGCGTGCCCTAGTAGTAACAACCGATAAAAATCATCACGTTGTGCGAGTGTTTAAGAGCCTTGAAGATACGATCATTCGCAACGGTAAACCAACGGTTGCAATGGAATTGGAATCGCCTCGCCAACTGCAAGCACAAGAGCCACCGGCTTTGAGCTCTGGAAGTCTGGTTGATGTTGAGGTTTCTTTATTCAACCCAGATCTTCGCACCATGCAACAGCAAGCGGCACCAGAATCGACGTGGTCAGCACTGTCCGATTACCCTCAGCCGATCGAGTACGTCACCAAGTCGATTGAGGTTTTAAAGTCCGGCGGTAAGTTCTACCTCTCTAACCCAAGATTAAAGCAAGTGGATGCAACGGGTTTATTTGCAGCCCCAGCACCTGGTGAAGCACCTGTACTTGATACGTTGGACTTTCTCAGCGCAGAAGGGATTCAAGTATTTGACAGTGTTGATGAGATGCAAAGCACCGAGTTTGGTGACAATGCGTTCCCACAGCTGATGGCTTTTTATCATCTTGATAGCTCGATCCAATATCTGACAAGCCTGACTTACGACTTGTTTGACGAACCGCTTCGTTTTGATGCTCGCGGTTTATCAAAAGATAACTCTACTTACTATTACGGTCCGAAAGCACTCATGCTGGGTGTCGGTGGTGTTTCTCCGGATGCAGTCGATGCTGATGTCGTGATACATGAGCTTGGGCATGGCATTCATTACCAAATCGTACCGGATTGGGCGTACGGTCACACTGGTGCTATCGCAGAAGGTTTTGCTGATTACTGGGCGGGCAGCGCGAGCTACCGCACTCAATATTTGGATGTTTCGCGTCGTGGTCAAGAATTCGAGTTAGATACGGTGTTCAACTGGGACGGTGTGTTCGGAACACGCAAAACAACTCGTAGCTTATGGAACCAAAGAGCGCGTTACTTCGAGGGCTCAGAGTATCCAGCGCACGTTAGTGTGGGCGGTGAACTAGGCGACGAGCTATGGTCAACGCCACTGTTCCAAGCACTTAAAGCATCGGTTGAGCGATACGGTGATGATACCGATAACGTGTTCCGTGAGTTTGACGCCATTGTTCTTGAAGGCATGTATGGCATTGGTCGTGGCGTGAAAATGCATGATCTGGCGGAATCGACCGTGTTTGCCGCAAACACCTTGTTCCCAAATAAAGATTACGCCCAATTCCTGACGGACAGTTTCAACAAACACAACTTACTTAAAGCGCCTCTTCGCGTTCGCTATGACGCTCGATACATCGCACAAGGTCAAGACGTTGGTGTGAGCCTGAGCCAAACTGGCCGCGAAGCGAGCATCAAAGGGCAATGGCAGCTAAACAACGCATCCGTTTTCGACTTTGATGAAACGCTTTCTGATTCGACCTCAATGAAGGTGGTGTTACCAAGCGGTCTGACGTGTGGCACGCAGTTCGATTCTTCTATTTCATTGGATTACCAATTTGCAGAAGGCTTAAAGACTCACCAGTGGAGTGAAAAGGTGATGCTGGTTAATGGTACGCCAGAGCTCGATATCCAGCCTCAATCAGTGAATTCCGCTTTGCCGGAGCAGGGCGACAGACTGTTCTCTCAGACGCTATCGGACAAGTCGCGCACGATTGATGATTCGTTTGCGGTTTACCTGAACATCGAACATGACTCACTGCAGGATCTGCAAGTGACGCTAGTGTCTCCACAAGGCAAATCGGTCGTGTTACTTAGCCATCAATCAAGCAATACCAATGGATTTAAAGGTTACTTCACAGCTCAGTATGACGAGGAGTTACAAGCGCTTGTCGGTCAACCGAGTTGGGGTACTTGGCGTCTCGAAGTGTCTGACCGTGTGTCAGGTAACTCAGGGGTGTTGAAAGAGTGGGGTGTGAGTCACTTTGCTCAGTATCAGTGTAGTGCTGATACCACTAAAGAAAGCAGTGGTGGTGGTTCAGGTGGCAGTGGCTCGCCTTGGACTTTGTTAGGACTTTTCCTGCTTTCAATGGTGAGAGTGATTCGCTCTCGTTAATTAAAATCAAAAGAAGATAAAATCTATGAAGTTTCAATATTCTTTCGTTGCTATGTCACTAGCCCTAGCTGGTTGTGGCGGTGGGTCTGGTGGTGACACGTCGGCACCGACCTATGATGTAGCTGGCACCATCGTTTCTGCAGGTACACTTCTTGATACGCCAGTGTGCATCGATTTAAACCAAAACTACGTTTGTGATACTACTGAACCGAGTGCTAAAACGGATAATGCCGGTAAATTTAGCCTGACTTCAAGCGATAAAAACGTACTAACCAGCACCATTCTTGCTCAAGTTGATCAAGGTTCAAACCAAACGTTGCGTCTTGCGGCTCCGGGGCAAAATTTAGCAACGGGTAACACGGTCAATGGTGTAACAACGCTGCTCGCAGGTCTTGTGGTTGACGGTAAAACCGTTGCTCAAGCTGAAGAGATTGTGAAAGCGCAACTCACCGATGCCGGCGTTTCTCTGTCTGATACGGTGATGTCTAACGCAGAAGCCAGTGAGCTAGACAAGCTAGAGCAAAACACGGTTGCGCTATTAGCTGCGATGCAACCACAACAAATGACCAAAGGCGTAGCGTTGCTTGCTCAAAGCCTTAGCTTCCAAGGTAAATCGTTGGCCTCTGATCTTCTGTCTGAAGCGGAAGTGAGTGCATTTGCTGAAGAAATTGCAGCGGTTGCTGAACAAACGGTTGGCAGCAACGATACGGGCGCCGTTCTTCATTTTGCTGATGGCGCAGCAGATGTTGCTGAGGTTCAAGCTTCTTACCCTGGTCAAGATGCGGAATACGGCTTCGACAAAGAGGACAAGCAAACGTCGACAGGTGCTGGCTTTAAGTTCGTTAAGCTAGATGCACAAGGTGCTGCTTTAGCTGCAGATGCGACTGAGTGGGCTTGTACTATGGACGAGCGTACAGGTCTTGTTTGGGAAAACAAGAGTGCGGATGCGAGCTCGGTTCAATTTAAAGATCGTACATTCGTGTATGAGTCAGCAACATTCAAACCGTATTACGAAGATCTTGAAGTCGTTGGTTGTGTGGATGCTGCTGATGGCATCTGTTCAACAAGCCAATATGTTGAACATATAAACAAGCAATCACTATGTGGCATTAGTGACTGGCGCCTACCAACATACCAAGAGTTCTACGATGTTCTCGACTTAGGCGAGACAGAGAAAGATGCCGACGGCAATGTCTATGGTATGACGACAGCTTACTTCCCTCAACAGGGCAAGGGCAGCCCAGATGTTGAATCAGGTGCTATTTGGCTAAGTGATTTCACATTTAACAATTACTCTACTTATAACTACGAAGGTGCGCTTCAATTTGCAGTAGTTGCAACGAAAGGTGCTGACCGTGGTTACGTTAGCTTTGTTGAAATTTATTCAGACAAAGTGGAGCGTGACACAGGCACGTCATACCAATTCCCAATCCGTCTAGTAGCAGTTAAGGGCCAATAAGATGAAGAAACTAATCACCGCGCTATCTCTTGTGTTGGCTTCTCAAGTAGCCATGGCGGCACAAGAGTGTTCTACTGATTTTGGAAAAACAGCACCAAACTCTCGTTACACCTACTCCGATGCTGGGACGGTTACGGATTTAAAAACGGGCCTAACTTGGATGCGTTGCCCTGTTGGCTCAACGTGGAATGCGGCAAATGAAGCCTGTGATGGTGCTGCAACTAAGATGTCATGGCAGTTAGCGCTATCAACCGCTGAGCAAATCCGCAATGAATCAGGTAACCATGCTTTACATGACTTCGCTGGCAAAAAGAATTGGCGCTTACCAAACATTAAGGAGTTGGTCGCGTTGACAGAACGTGCTTGCCACAGCCCTGCGATGAACGGTACTGCATTCGCAAGTGGCTACACGCTAGAGGTGGGTGACTACGCAGGTTACATCTGGAGTAACACTCCGAACGGCGATGGTTCAAACGTCATGGTGTTTGATTCAGTGAATGGTGAGGTTTACAACTGGAGCCCACTAGAGCCAACGAACACTTTCTCTGTTCTACTAGTCACTGACGAAGAATAATCACACCGTTGGATTTTCTCTAATCCAGATATTAAAAAGCTCCGCCAGTGCGGAGCTTTTTTCTTTTCTAACCTTTGAAACTTATCGTGTTAAGCAAAACCTTTAAACTTGGAACTGCTTAAGTTGGTGCTTTTGGTTTTCTGCTAAGCCAGACAACTCTTGCGCCGCCGCGGCTGATTGAGTGATACCAGTAACGTTCTGGCTCACTAATTCATAGATGGTGCTCAGGTTGTTGTTGATGTCCGACGTTACTTGCTTTTGTTCTTCAGAAGCGGTCGCAACTTGGGTGTTGATCGCATTCAAATCTGATATCGCACTGTTGATGTCGCTCAGTGAACGACTTACTTCTGCAGCAAGCGCTTGGTTGTCTTCTAACATGGCTAAGCTTGAATGCATGCTTTCATTGGCGTGGCCAGACTGCTGCTGTAGCTCTTCAATGATGGTTTGGATCTCTTTGGTTGATTCTTGAGTTCTCGCTGCGAGCATACGTACTTCGTCAGCTACCACGGCAAAGCCTCGACCACTTTCACCCGCTCGTGCCGCTTCAATCGCCGCATTCAACGCAAGTAGGTTGGTTTGCTCAGAGATGCTTTCAATAACTTCAATTACTTTACCAATCTGCTCGGACTGGTCTTTAAGAGACGTTACGACGTGTGCGGCTTCATTCAGTTGATCCGCCATTTTGGTACTCGCGCGCGTGCTTTCTTCAAACATGCTTAAGCTTTGAGAAGTCAGCTTACTTGCTTCATTCGACGCGCTATCTGCTTGTTGTGCGTTACTTGAAACCTCAGCCGCTGTGGATTCAAGCTGGTTAATTGCAGAAGCAACCTGTTCGACTTCTTGCTTCTCTTGATCGGAGTTTGCGCTGCTTTGTGTCATAACTGTTGCCAGTTCGGTCGACGCTGATGCGACATCTTCACTTATTCGAACCAGAGAATCGACCGTACCGCGAAGCTGGTGGATGGTTTGGTTTACGTCATGCGCCAGTTGTGAGACTTCGTTCTTGCCCACTTCGTCGGCTTCTACCAATAAGTTACCTTTTGCGACTTCTCGCATGGTTTCTTGCAGGTTACGGATTGGGGCCACAATGTAGCTCGCCAATAGCCAGCTGATCAAAGAAGCAACAGAAAGAATAATCACCAGAGAGACCGTACTGTAGGTCAATGTGGTTGAGTGAAGAACACCGTTTTCTTCGACTTCGTCAGTAACGATTTGATTGAGCTTCTTAGACAAGTTGTCGATAGCGTTAATCATCGCTTCACCGGCAAGGCGGTATTGACCCATTGCGGTTTCATACTCTCGGTCAAAATCGGACGTGGTGTAATCAGAAGAATGCTTGGTATTAAGAAGTGGCGTCATGGTGACACGAGTAAAATCGACGTAATGATTCATGGCGTCGCGCATGGCGTTAACTTCCGTTTGAATGCCTTCAATCTGGTCGATGGAGTTGAGAAATTCTCTGTTGGTTGCCTGGCGTTGTTGTAATTGTTGGTTAAGTGTTTTGACATCTTCAGCCCTGAAGAGACTGTAGATTGCCTTAATGCGCATCGCGTAAGTGTTGTCTACGATGGAGCTTAACTCTTCTTTATGCACGATAAGGTTATTGGTGGAAACCGTCACCTTGTCGAATGCTTGTTCTAACTTTCCTATGCCTATGCTCAAACCGACGATGAGAAGTATGACAGTAAAAAGTACGGGCACGAAAACCTGTGACTTAATAGACAGCGTACTAAGTAATTGACGCATGATTGACCCTCTAAAGATTGGAACTATTATCATTTTTGTAAATAAAGCGTCCCGATTCTAATTATTAGGCTTGATATATCAATCATTTAACGATGTTTATTTGTTATGAAATATATTAAAAGCGATGTACTTGGCATTTTGTTATAACCAAATCATTGCAAAGTATTTTGAGCTCGAAAGTAAATAAAGTTTGATTGCCGATTTATTAAGCAGAAATGACAACGTGTCATAGAGCTTTCAACTAAGTGAAACACAACTGTCATATTTGGATTCTAAAGTGAGCACCGTTCAAGTGAAACACAACGGCAATAAGGCCACTTAAAGGAAATTGTGATGAAAAAGACAGTAATCGGTGCAATCGCACTTCTAGGCGCAATGGCAGTGACTCCTGTTTCTGCTAAAGAAACTATCTCTGCAGTGGGTTCTAGCAGCGTAACTCCACTGATGGAAGTTTTCTCTGAAACATACATGAAGACAAACCCGAACGTATTTATCGAAGTTCAAGGCCCTGGTTCATCTGCAGGTGTTAAAGCAGCGAAGAACGGTTCTGCTGACCTAGGTATGTCTTCTCGTAACCTAAAAGATTCTGAAAAAGAGCCAACGCTAAAAGAAGAAGCGGTTGCTCTAGACGGTATCGCAGTTGTTGTAAACCCACAAAACAAACTTACTGGCCTTACAGCTGAGCAAGTTACTGCAATCTACAAAGGTGAAGTAACAAACTGGAAAGACGTTGGTGGTGCAGACAAGCCAATCGTTGCTATCACTCGTGACACGGCTTCTGGTACTCGTGGCGCATTCGAAGACATCATGTCTCTAAAAATGAAGATTTCTGGTAAAAAAGTTTCTGCAATCTCTCAACGTGCTCAAGTTGCTAACGGTAACGGCGCACTGAAGACAATGGTTGCTTCTAACCCATACGCAATCGGCTACATCTCTCTAGGTACGGTTGATTCATCTGTAAACGCACTTCCAATTGATGGCATCCAAGCTTCTGTAGACAACGTGAAGAACGGTTCTTACAAAGTTGCTCGTCCATTCCTTGTTCTTTACAAAGAAGGCAAGCCATCAGCTGAAACTCAAAAATTCCTAGACTGGATGCTAACTGACGAAGCGCAAGCGCTAGTTGACCAAAAAGGTTACATCTCAGTTAACTAATCCTATCGGGACTCTAAAGTTTGCTCAGCCCAACGTTTCGGGCTGAGCCTTTTCTATCCATTGTGTTCGACGCCATTGCCAAGAACCGTGAGATTTTTATGACCATCGCAACAAATAGTGAAAAGCTTATGACTACTGACGCAAAAGCGATCAGCAAGCCAGGCCTACGCGAAAAACGCCGCGTAGACTGGAGAGAGCGCATCTTCCACGGCTTGTTCCTAACGAGTGCTGTAATCGGCATCGTATCATTAGCAGTTATCGCATACTTCATCGTCCGAGAGAGTATCCCAGCATTCCAAGAAGCGGGCGTCTCGGGCATCGTTCTAGGCCAAAACTGGCTACCACCGGCACTGTACGGTGTTGCAACCATGATTGTTGCTTCTATCGTTTCGACAGCAGGCGCTGTTTTAGTCGGTGTTCCAGTTGGTGTCTTAACCGCTATCTTCATCGCTGAAATTGCACCAAAGCGTTTAGCTGACATCATCCGCCCAGCGGTTGAGCTGCTAGCCGGTATTCCTTCGGTGGTTTACGGTTTCTTTGGTCTGGTTATTATCGTTCCATTGATTCAGAACGTATTTGATGTACCAGCAGGTAACACTATCTTGGCCGGTATCATTGTTCTTGGTGTGATGATTCTACCAACGGTAATTACGGTATCTGAAACCTCTATCCGCGCTGTTCCTCGTACTTACAAAGAAGGTTCTTTGGCACTGGGCGCATCGAAAATCTACACCATCTTTAAATTGCTCGTTCCAGCGGCTCGCTCAGGCATCATGACAGGTGTGATTCTGGGTATCGGTCGTGCGTTGGGTGAGACCATGGCGATCATCATGGTAATGGGTAACGCGCCGGCAATGCCAGAAGGCATCCTTGATTCGGCTCGTACGCTAACCGCAAACATCGCTATTGAAATGTCTTACGCAAGTGGTGTTCACGCGAACGCACTTTACGCTACAGGTGTGGTACTTCTGGTCTTCATCATGTCGTTGAACGCTGTACTACTGTACCTAAACCGAGAAAAAGCGAAGTAATCGCTCGTTAAAGGTGACTATTATGGATCGCGCAAAACTGAAAAAAGCACGCCAGTTCAAAGATAATGTCTTTAACGCATTTGTCTGGATCTCGGCAGCACTAACGGTGGGTTTCTTGTTCTGGATTATCTGGTACATCCTATCAAACGGTCTACAACACGTAGATTGGAACTTCATTACTGATAACTACACGCGCACAGGTGAAGAGCACGGCATCTTCCCAATGATTGTGGCGACAATTTACATGGTTATCGCTTCTATCGCAGTGGCAGCGCCACTCGGTATCATGACGGCAATCTACTTGACCGAATACGCGAAAGTGGGCAGTCGTTTGGTGAAAATCATCCGATTCTGTACTGAGTCGTTGGCGGGTATCCCGTCGATCATCTTCGGTCTGTTCGGTATGACTTTCTTCGTCGCGATTCTTGGCCTTGGTTTCTCGATTCTATCGGGTGCATTGACGCTAAGTATCCTTATCCTGCCAGTTATCATCCGTACTACGGAAGAAGCGTTGATGGCAGTACCACAAACGTACCGTGAAGGCTCTTACGGCCTAGGTGCATCTAAGATTTACACTATCTGGCGTTTGATTCTTCCGAGCGCAATGCCAGGTATCTTAACCTCGGTCATTCTAAGTATTGGTCGTGTCATTGGTGAGTCTGCTCCAGTATTCCTGACAGCAGGTATGGTTGCACGTATTCCGGATTCTTTATTGGATTCAGGTCGTACGCTAACCGTTCACCTATACAAACTGACTACCGAACTGTTTACCATTGAAGAATGGAATCAGGCTTACGGTACTGCGACAGTTCTGATTGTTGTTGTTCTACTGATCAACATGTTTACAAAACTGATTGCACGACGTTTTAACACCGCAACTTACTAACAAAACGAATTAAGAACGCACGTTAAAAGACACGAATTCAAGATTTAAGAGATTAAGAAAATGAACAAGTTTGATATTGAAAACCTAGACCTGTTTTACGGTGACAACCAAGCACTGAAATCAATCAACCTGCCTATTCCTGTACGCCAAGTGACGGCGCTTATCGGTCCTTCTGGTTGTGGTAAATCAACACTACTACGTTGTTTGAACCGCATGAATGATCTTATTGAAGGCGTAAAGATCACGGGTAAGCTGTCAATGGATGGTGAAGACATTTACGGCAACATTGACGTTGCTGACCTTCGCATCAAAGTGGGCATGGTATTCCAAAAGCCAAACCCATTCCCGATGAGCATCTACGAGAACGTGGCTTACGGTCTACGCGCTCAAGGCATCAAAGATAAGAAGCACATTGATGAAGTGGTTGAGAGCTCACTTCGCGGCGCAGCGCTTTGGGACGAAGTGAAAGACCGTCTTAAGTCGCATGCATTTGGTCTATCTGGTGGTCAGCAGCAACGTCTATGTATCGCACGTACAATCGCGATGGAACCTGATGTGATTCTGATGGATGAACCAACATCGGCACTTGACCCTATTGCAACACACAAAATCGAAGAATTGATGGAAGAGCTGAAGAAAAACTACACCATCGTTATCGTGACTCACTCAATGCAACAGGCGCGTCGTATTTCTGACCGCACTGCGTTCTTCCTAATGGGTGAACTGGTTGAGCACGATGATACACAAGTTATCTTCAGCAACCCGCAAGACGACCGTACTCAAGGTTACGTAAACGGTGACTTCGGTTAATCCACACATTTACTGGCATATACACGAATAACTATAAGCGATGGTACTCTTGCCCCTCTTGATGAGGGGCCTTTTTTATTTTTGGACTTGAAAAACACCAATATTAAGAATGTTCATGTTGATTCATTTTTGCGCATATTTTTGCAGTATGTAATCCGGATGAAACACCTGTCTAAAAATGTTGAAGGGTTCTCGAATGTGAAATTAAGTCCATATTTTTTGCGAATGACTTAACAGCTCAACTTGGATTCCATTGATTGCATATCCACCCCTAAGTAGTTTTTTATCGAGGATAAAAAAGTAGATTAGGTTGGTCAGGTGAGTTTAAAGAGTTTTACAAGAACGGTCTCTTCCACAAGGGACCATAGGTTATTGGCTGAAGCCATATTCGAACATCTAGAGCAGCATTTTTCCCCCAGTGCGATAGCGATCTTTGATGATCCGCTGACCAACCCTTCTTGGACGGTTCGATTCTCGCGGGGTGACCTCTTTCCTCTCCAAAATTATCCAGAAGCATTCTGGGATTGGGCTAACCAATTCGATACTTCAGAAAGCATCATTCCTCTGGCCATCAATACCTGCAATTGGAATCACGTCCAAGACCTCGGTGGCGAGAGCTATATCATGATGCTCGACAACACGCCGATTAAACGTACCTACCTACTGATCCAAAACGTTCAAGCTCGCAGCGCACACAATATTTATGAAGAAAGCTATGACGCAATGCAACTCTCGGCGGCGCGTTGGCAGTGTGTCCGCGCAGAAAAACACGCCTCGTTAGAAATGAAGCATCGCGATGTACGAGAAGCGCAGTATGTCGATGAGCTTGGACAACGCGAACGTTTTATCGAAAACATGAAGCTTGTTCAACAGGTTGCGTTAGATATCTCTAACCCTGATTCTCTGAAAGATCTTTATTTGAAAGCGGTGGAAGCACTTCGAGAACATCTAGGTTTCGACCGCTCCACGTTAATGTTGCTGGACATGAAGAAGCGCAGTTTCAGTGGCACTTATGGAACGAACGAGGATGGCATCACCATTGATGAATTCCACACCCAATATGACCTTCATCAGTTGAGTGAAGAGTACATTGCATCACTATCCAGTTTGGATCGTAACCTTGTTATTGTAGAAGATGCGCCTATCTATACCGCAGGTAAAGTTGTGGGGCAGGGCTGGAATGCAATGCTGATTTTAAGAGATGGAAACGAGCCATTTGGTTGGTTTGCTCTTGATAACTTTATCCACCGTAAACCCGTCACTGCCTATCAAAAACAGATGCTGGAATCATTCGGTTCGCTTTTCTCTCAAATCTTTATTCGCAAACGCCAAGAACAAAACGTACGTATGCTGCATTCGAGCATGGTTGAGTTATCACGCTGTACAACGGTAAGCGATGTTTGCAAATCTGCCGTGACGTTTGCCATTAAAAATCTAGGCATTGACCGTATGGCGGTGTTTTTGACCGATGAAAATTGCTCTTATATGCAAGGGACTTGGGGAACCGATATTCAAGGCAATGTGGTTGATGAGTCGTATTTTTTTGGGGAAACCCAAGACTTCTCTTTGATTAACTTAGCTAAATCTATGCCTAATGAGGTGGCGTTCGAAGAATCCGTTCCGATTTACCATGATTGCAACATCGTCGGCTTTGGTTGGGCGGCCATGACGGTACTGACGTCAAACAGTAGTGGGCCAATTGCGTTCATCGCGGTCGATAACTTGTTAACCCGTGCGCCTTTGACCTCTCAACTACGTGAAGTGATTCGGATGTTTGCTTCTAGCTTGGTTGAAGTCTTACAACGTACACAAGCACAGGAGGCAATCAGAGAGCTCAATGAGAATCTAGAACTCGAAGTGCAGAACCGAACTAAAGAGTTGGAAGAAGCCAATCGCCAGTTGGAAGTGTTGTCGAAGCTCGACCCCTTAACGAGACTGGGTAACCGACGTATGCTAGAACACGTTATGCAAAAGTACTGTTCTCTTGAGCATAACGAAGTGATGTCGTTTGGGTTGATTCTTATCGATATTGACCATTTTGGCTTGTTTAACAATCATTATGGGCATTTAGAAGGCGACATTGCGTTGATGCGTATTGGCAACATTCTCGACCATCATACAAAAAGTGAAGACGAAGTTTTTTGCCGAATTGGCGGGGAAGAGTTTGTTTTGTTGATGATTGGGTCAAACCAAGAAGAGGTCAGGTTGAGAGCTGAATGTATTCGCCAATGCATTGAAGAAGAAGGCATAAGACATTGCCATAACCCAGAAGGAGAATTGCTTACTGTCTCAGTGGGTTACTCGCGTTATCAAGCGCAAGGCAAAGACTTTAATTTTGATCACTTATACCAACTGGCTGATAAAGCACTCTATCTAGCAAAAAACAGTGGCCGAAACTGTGTTCGAACCTGTGAGCTGACAAGTCAAATTGTCGCTTAAAACATCGAGACTGAACGGATAGATACAAAAATGGCAGCTCAATAAGAGCTGCCATTTTCATTAATCACGCCTCGCCTTCGACTAGAGCTTTTCTAGCTGGTGGTTAGGCTTACTCTTCTTCTCTTTAGCGAGTTGCTTGAGCTTGGCGAGCAGAGAGTCTGGTTTCCATTCTTGCTGAGTAGCGCTAAAGCGGGCTTGATTCATCACATTCAATTCTTCTTTCACCGCTTTTGTCGCTTCGGATTCACTGTTGAAGTGATGGGTGTTTAAGTAGTCGTTAACCGCTCTTTCAATCTTGGCACTATCACCTTGTTTGATGATGTTCTCCAAATCTTGCAGAGATGAGCCGTGCGTTGAAGTCTCGACTTTCTCAGGCTTTACGGTTCCGCGCTTTTTCCAAAGCCCAAACGCAATTGCTGATGAGACAAGCCAAAGTGCACCAAACACGAACGTCAGTGTTTTCCAGATAGTATCCACACCACTTTGAACCACAGGTGCTGGGGTTGTCGCTGGTTGTGCTGGCAACGCACTTTCTGGCAGCGTGATTAAGCCACTGTCACTTTTCTCTACCTTTAGCTTTAACGCTGAAATGTCGGCTTTTCTCGCTTGGTCACGGTTACTGTCCCACCAATTTAGGCTGTAGCTCGGCAGGGTAAGATCACCTGCTTCTGTGGGAATCAAAACCTGTTTCACTGTCATGGTGACAGTGCCATCACGCGATGTCTCGAACTGAGGTTGTTCAGGATAAACACGCAGTGTGCTTGGATAGACAATACCAATACGAGGTAGATATTCCGCTTGTGTACCACGAGCTCGAATACGAATCGTGCGAGTAATTGAAGAGCCTTGTTTCACTGTGCTGACGGCATTTGCTGATAGCGGATTGCCTTGTTCATCTTGCCAGCTTTGCGTTAATTCTAAAGCAGAAGCTGGCAGCCAGTTACCTTTAAAGTCTTTAGGGATAGGCTTTACGGTAATCGGCATTTGCTCAGTTTTAGTATTGATTGGCATGATCTTGGTTGAGCCGGTTAGGCTGTCACCATAGATGTAAGAACCCGTCAATTTAGGGCCATTTAGCGTGTAGGTGCCAGGTTGCTCTGCTGTAATGCGGAAAGCTTGCTCTACTACCGTCACTTCCAAGCCATCAATGATGCGTTGTGCCTGCTTCATGTCACTGGCTGGCTCAATTTTCATCCCATCAATGCTTGGCGGCACGACTTGTGGATTATCCAAACGGCGAGGGTCTACTTTGATCGCCAACTGCATACGTAGTGTTGCTGACTGTTGTGGGTACAAAGTGTGGCTATCCACGCTCATGTTGAAGCTAAACAAATCGTCTAGATTCGGCTCACCTTTGTCTTTTGTCACACGCAGCTTAATTGGCTCGGTTTTCATCCCATCTGCAGAAAAGCTCGGTATGGTGATGACGCCTTCTTTCATCGGTGCAATCGAGATGCTCCATTCTGTGCGAACGGTTTTGTGGCCGTTAATGTTATTACTTGAACGGCCGTAGCGAGGCTGTCCTAAAAAGAAGTCCTGTTTCAATGCGTCAAAGTCGATCGCATCTGAGCCAAGCTCGGTATCTGCCATGATCCTTAGGTTGATCACTTCGTTCTTCGCCACCTGAGTTTTGTTTACACTAGCTTGTAGGGTTTGTGCAAAAACCGAAAAGCTAGTCAGTAGGCTGGCCATCAGAACAAAGACCAGTTTTGCGCCTTTTTTCATCATGGACTTACCACTCCTTATTAGATTGTTGTGGACGTTGTTTTTGTTGTGCTTGAAGCTGCATTTGAGCTCGAATCAAGAAACTAGGGTCACGCGCGCTTTCTACCGCTTCTAAGCGACGGAACTCAGGATCGTCCTGAGGCGTTTTCTCTGGCTGAGCTTGAGCCTGCATAGGTTCACCTTTTTGCTTGCCTTGTTTCTCTTCTTCTTGTTTGGCTTTTTGTCGTTCAGCTTTCTGATTTTCTTTTTTATTTTCAGGCTCTTGCTGGTTTTGTGACTGTTGCCCTTGCTCTTGTTTAGCATCACTCTGAGACTTTTGTTGCTGCTGTTGCTGCTGTTGCTGCTGTTGCTGCTGTTGCTGCTGTTGCTGCTGTTGCTGCTGTTGCTGCTGTTGCTGCTGTTGCTGCTGTTGCTGCTGTTGCTGCTGTTGCTGCTGTTGCTGCTGTTGCTGCTGTTGCTGCTGTTGCTGCTGTTGCTGCTGTTGCTTCAGTTTCTCCTCTACAACCGACAGGTTCTTTTTCGCAGCTTCAAAGTCAGGCTTTTCTTGAATTACGTTTTTATAAAGCTCAGCCGCATCCTCAAGCTGCCCGTTCTTAGCAAGTGCGTTTGCCAAGTTGTAACGGCCATCAAGGCTTGGATTATGGGAGAATGCTTCTATCGCACTTTCGTAATCCCCAGCTTGGTAGCTTGCTGCGCCTTTCCAGTTAGGATCAGTAAAGGTACTTTGGGCTTTTTCGTATTCACCTTGTTGATAAAGCTGTTCGCCTTGTTGGTTTTGATTCAAGAACGCATTGGCTTCTGCTTTCGGTGTCCAACTCATCGGTAATACGGCCGCGACCAGTACCCAAATCATGCCGCGTCGGAAGAGTAGGGCTGCAGGAATCAACAGCAGAGGTAGCAACCAGAAACCACCGTTCAAGCGAGAGTCGGTTTTCACGTCGTCACTTTGTTTGGCGGGAAGGTTGTTACTCGCGTTATTAGTAAACGCGGCAATGTTCTCAACATCACGGTTATTGTGTTGAATTGGCACAAATAATCCGCCGGTCTCTTTGGCTAACTTCTGTAAGTTTTTCAGGTTAGTCTTCGCTACCACGGTGTTGCCTTGTCGACTCTTCATTAACGAACCATCCGGAAGAGCAATCGGTGCGCCAGTTGATGTACCGATAGCGAGTACTGACACACGAATGTCTTTACCGTTTAATAGCGCTAATGAGCGAGACAATTCGGAGTCATCCAAATCATCTGCCAGCACGACGATGTCACCTTTATTTACACCCGCTTGAGTAAACTGACCAAGCGCGGTTTCAATCGCTGATGGTAAGTTGGAGCCTTGATAAGGCATTAACTCAGGGGATAAGTTTTCGATGATGCCAGCGAGTGTGCTGGAATCTGTCGTCAGTGGACTTAACGTATACGCATCGCCTGCGTACGCGACCAAACCTGTTGAGCCTTCTTTCCATTTCGGCAATAGATCCAACGCTTTATAGCGCGTTTGTGACAGCCGATTTGGCTTCACATCCGTTGCGTACATAGAGCGCGACATATCCAGAACTAACACTCGGTTTTGGCTTAGTTCAAAGCTCGGGCGAGTGTTGGATTGCCAACTTGGACCTGCCAGAGCAATACAAGCGATCGCCCATGCTAATCCCCAAATGGCGAAGTAGTGCTTGGTTTTCACTGAATGACCAAGCATTTTGGCTAAATGGGGCGCAATCAACGATGACTTTTTGGTTCTGTATTGGCTGTTAATCGCAAGGACGACAGGAATGACGAGCAAACCCAACAACCAATACGGATTTAGGAAAGTAAACTCAGCCATGTTTTCTCCTTAGAACAAACAGGAACACGGAAAGCACAAGGGCAGCACCTAGTGGGTAAGGGAACCATTCCGACTGAGGACGCCAAGTTTGCGTATCGCTAGAAACTGGCTCTAGTTGATTAATGGTGTCGTAGATAGTTTCAAGTTCTTTGGCATCACGCGCTCGGAAGTATTTACCACCTGTCATCTCTGCAATCTTGGTCAGCGTTTGCTCATCAAGATCTGAGGCGGTATTGACTTTGCGCGTCATGAAGAAGTCTTTCACCATCATTTCACCAGCGCCCACACCTACGGTGTAGATGGTTGCGTTGTATTTTTTTGCGATTTCAGCGGCTTCAAGCGGATCAAGTACACCAGCAGTATTGCTACCATCACTGAGCAAGATCATCACGCGTTGTGGTGCGTCACTGTCTACAAAGGTTTTGGTGCCTAAGCCGATACCATCACCAATCGCGGTGCGCTGGCCAACCAAGCCAATGACGGTTTGATTGATCTGTTGCATCACGGTTTTACGGTCAGCGGTCAGCGGTGTTTGTAGATATGCATGATCACCAAATAGAACCACACCTAATCGATCACCTTGGCGTTTTTCTACGAAATCAGATAAGACTCTTTTGACAGCGGTTAGACGGTCTATGTATTCACCGTTGTCATTCATGTCTTCTTTCTGCATAGAGCCAGATAAGTCGACCACTAGCATCATGTCGCGGTATTTTGGTTGGAACTCAACCGGATCGCCGTACCAAACTGGGCGAGCACAAGCGACAACCAACAAAGCCCATACGCCAATAGACAGGAATTTTTGCACGACCTGTTTTGGTTTGTTGCTGTGTTTGTTGTCTGGCAGGTACGCCAGCTTAATTTCAGCTTGCTGAGTCTCTTCAGGGAAGAACTTATAAATCAGCCAAGGTAGGGGCAGTAATAATAATGCCCACCACCAGACAAACTCAATGTTCAACCACTGAGAGAGGCTCGAAACGAGAGTTGCCTCAGTCACGAGTTTTTGCCTTTTTCTTTGGTGGCAATGCGGTTTCAATCCAGAAAGCGCAATCATCAATTAAGGCTTGATGCTGCTCTTGACCAGACTTTTGATACAACGCCGCTTGCCACTGTTGTTGTTTGTCGACAAATCGAGTTTCTTTAGTGTAACTATCAAGAAACTCGTACCAAGCAGAACCTGTTAATGGCGCGATTTCTTCACGAGGGAAGTAACTCAAAGCCGCTTGACGAAGAACCTCTAATGCAGAAGACGGTGTGTGTGGTGTGATCGGATTGGTCAACAATCTCAATGCGGTCTTCTTAGCAACAAGACGCTTTGTACGCCATCTTAAGTACAGTACGACGATTAAGATGGAGAGAACTACACCGCCCAGAACAGCCCACCACCCCCAAGCAAGTGGGAACCAATCAGGTGCATTCGGTAGGATTAAAGGTTCAAGGTTTAGGCTTTGATTATTCGTTGTCATTATTATTACTACTGCTTGAATGATTTGTATGTTGTTGCTTTGATTAGCTTAACTGCTGAACTAGCGGTAACCCGCTCGACAGACTGTTAAATGGAATTGCCATTGAATGACACTGCTGTTTAATGGCTTGTTGATGCTTAACGAAGTGAGATTCCAACTCTTGGCGCTGTCCTTTTGAACCGAAATTAAACCACTGACTTCGATGACCATCGGATGCTTTCGCTTGGCCTCGGAAGTCGGTTTCACCTCGCTCTAGAGGATCATAAAACTGCACTGCACGAACGCTGTTGTGTTGCTTTAATCGACGCAGTTGAACCAGCTCTTTCTCTTCCACTTGAGCAAAGTCGCTCAGCAGAATAAGCTCACTGCCTTTCGGCGTCAGGTTGTGTAGCGTTTCAATTGCGCTCATGTATGGCAACGTGCGTGTGCTGTCAGCTTGTTGATTCGTAAGTAATTGATTGTGAGTATTCACTATCGCGTCAAGAATTCTCAGCCCTTGCTTTTGAAGAGAAGAAGGGCGGAACTCAATACACTGCGAACCATCATCTATCACTGCGCCGATGCGGTCTTTCTTGGCTAACGTCAGCCAAATCAAGACGCTAGCGAAGTGCGCCAGTTGAACCGACTTCAATACATATTGCGATCCAAAGTGCATGCTTGGGCTCAAGTCGATGTACAAGATCACCGCTTGCTCTTTGTCTTCAGCAAACAACTTGGTGTGCGCTTTTCCCGTTCGAGCCGTGACTCGCCAATCGATGCTGCGAATGTCATCACCCGCTTGGTATTGGCGCACTTCCATGAAGTCCATGCCACGACCTTTTTGACGGCTGGTATGGTTACCGCTCATTTGCGACCAAATACTCTGGGCTGGTGGCAACCAACGAACCGATTGACTGCGATATTGAAGCAGCTCTTCAAGGGTTAATGTCACCCCATTCGCATGAGGCGGCAATGCATATGATGCAGACATGTCACCTACCTACGTTATGCGCTACCTACAAGATTAAGAAGCTTGTCGATAACCTGATTTGCTGTAATGCCTTCTGCCTGAGCGTGGTAGCTAAGCAGCAGACGGTGACGTAGCACAGGGTAAGCCATGGCTTGAACGTCTTCTGGTGAAACGAAGTCACGACCTGCCAGCCACGCATGAGCACGAGCACAACGGTCAAGGGCAATCGTTGCACGCGGGCTTACCCCCATAGATAGCCATTTCGCAAGCTCTGAGTCGTAATCGCTTGGTTGTCGAGTGGCCATCACAAGACGAACGATGTATTGCTCAATCGCGTCTGCCATGTGAATGTTGAGCACTTCTTTGCGAGCGGTGAAGATGTCTTCTTGGCTCAAGCTTGGACGCTCAATCGCTGCTTCGCCTTTTGCCTCACCACGGTTGATGCGCAAAATAGCCAACTCGTGTTCCGCATCTGGATAATCCACATCAAGGTGCAGCAAGAAACGGTCAAGCTGCGCTTCTGGCAGCGGGTAAGTACCTTCTTGCTCAATTGGGTTTTGAGTTGCCATCACCAAAAATAGCTCTGGGAGTGCGTATGTGTTTCGTCCTGCTGTAACTTGCTTCTCTGCCATTGCTTCAAGCATCGCGGCTTGTACTTTAGCTGGCGCACGGTTGATCTCATCAGCAAGGATCAGTGAGTTAAAAATAGGACCAGACTGGAAAGTAAATTCGCCCGTTTCTGGACGGAAGATATCGGTACCCGTCAAATCGGCTGGCAGTAGGTCTGGTGTGAACTGAATACGGTGGAAATCACCTTCCACACAATCCGATAGAGATTTCACCGCACGGGTCTTAGCCAATCCTGGAGGACCTTCAACCAAGATATGCCCATCGGCAAGTAGAGCAATAAGTAACTGTTTTACCAGATCATGCTGACCAATGATCTGAGACTCTAAGTAACTTTTAAGAGTTTCGAAGTTTGTTTTGTGCATTTTTTGGACTCTCTGGTATCCATATGATTCTTGTTTTGAGTATTGGTCACTTTCTCAAGGGGAAAAGTTCCAGTACGTCCGTGTAATTTATCTTTTCAATATTGGGGCGAGTAAAGTGATTGCAAGCCATTGAAAACCGTGAATTACCTTGTTCGACAGTCTGTTACATCACATTTGCATTAATTTGTGAGAATTTTCTCTAGTTTTGTAGGGGAAGGCCGATATAAGTTTCAAGCCGTGCATAACGAGTTGTTATGCATCCAGTTTTATCCTGTTCAGAATACAGATAACGAGTGATTCTTTTTAAAGGTCCAGATATGTTGAAACTTAACTCCCTGAGTATCAAACAGAAGGTTGTCATCGGTATTACTTTTGCCGTGCTCGCTTCTACCATCATTGTCGGTGTCATGGCACAGCGACACGCACGTGAAGTGCTAAGTCATCGATTAATCGATATCGAATTACCTGCAATGTTGCAGCAGATTAATACTGAAATTGACCGTGAAGTTGTACAAATGCAGCAAGCGGCAAAGCAACTTGCCACAAACGAATTCATCATTGAAGCGCTCTCGACGACAGATCGTAACCCAATGGTAGAAGCGCAACTTGTTCAACAGCTTAACAATGTGAAGTCCCAATATTAGTTGAACGACGCTTCGGTAGCAAACCGACAAACAGCATACTACTGGAACCAAAATGGCTTCTTGCGCCAACTTAATCGTTCGCAAGATGCGTGGTTCTTTGGTTTTACGTCTTCCGGTCAAAACACATCGGTAAGCGTTTTCCAAGAAGCGAATGGCGACGTGAAAATGTTCACTAACTACCAAGATGTGAATGGCGTATCGATGTCAGGTTTGTCGAAGTCGATGGATGATATGGTGTCGCTACTGAATGGCTTTAAGATTGAGAAAACAGGCTATGTTTTTCTGACCAATAGCAAAGGTGATATCCAGATCCACCGTCAGCAAGGTAAAAACAAAACCTCTATCAGCCAATTGTTTGGACGTGAAGCTTCTCAGCTACTTAACAAAGGTCACTTCAATCTAGTGACAACAGAGTTTGAAGGCCAAGACATGTTCGTGTCTAGCTTGTATGTACCTTCGATGGATTGGTTTGTCGTTGGTGTTGTACCTGTCGGTGAAGTTTTTGCTGATCTTGATGCAACCGCAGAGAAAATGTTGTTCACGACAGCCATCGTCGCGCTGATCTTCATCGCAATGGGTGTTCTGCTAGCAAACAGCATTACTAACCCAATTCGTCAAATTGCAGATCGCTTTACCGATCTTGGTGAAGGTGAGGGCGATCTTGCTCAACGTATTGAAATCAAGGGTAACGACGAGATCGCTCAGCTATCAAAAGGCTTTAATGGCTTTATTGAGAAGATCCATGCAACCATGAAAGAAGTGTCTCTAACCAGTGGTGCGTTAAGTGAGGCTGCGGATAGTGTATCTAGCAAAGCGACTTCGACTCATGACAACAGCCAAGAACAACGTGACCAAACGATCCAAGTCGTGACAGCAATTAACCAAATGGGTGCGACAATCAGTGAGATTGCTTCAAACGCAGCAACAGCGGCGGATACGGCAAACCAAGCATCTGACAACACACAGACAGGTCGCCAAGTCGTAACGCAAGCGAAGGAAGTGATTAGTCGTCTTGCTGATGACGTAGAAACGACCAGCATGGTAGTGACGCAACTGGCAACTACCACCAAAGACATTGGCTCTATCTTGGACGTGATTCGCGATATCTCTGAGCAAACCAACTTACTTGCGCTGAACGCAGCGATCGAAGCGGCTCGCGCGGGTGAGCAAGGGCGAGGCTTTGCAGTGGTAGCGGATGAAGTGCGTAATCTCGCATCTCGTACTGCAGATTCAACTGAAGAGATTCAGAAGATGATCAACCAACTCCAAAGTGACGCTCAAGACGCAGTGACCGCGATGGAAGCTGGTAAAGCGGTAACGTTTGAAGGTGTGGCATCAACAGATGAAGCGGTTGACGTTCTGATGAATATCTCTGAGCGTATTGCGGATATTTCAGATAGAAATACCCAAGTTGCAACAGCAACAGAAGAGCAATCGACAGTGGTTCACACTATCAACCAAAACATTGAAGAAATTAACGCTATCAATGAGATGACAACAGCCACAGCAGAAGAATTGGCTGGAGCAAGCCGAGATCTACAAGAGCTGTCATCTCGCCTAGATAAGATGGTTGGTAGCTTCAAGCTGTAGAGTTGGATAGAATAGGGCTAGTTTACAAGTTTAATGACTCGATATTTTAGGTAAGTACTATGAATGATTTCGAAAAAGAACTAGAACTGATCTCACAAGAAGCTGGTGACGAGCCAGAGGTAAAGCTGCCATCTCTTGAAGAACAACAGGAAATCGTAGCAGAGCTTAAAAAGCTAGAGGCTGAAGGAAAGCTGACACCAGAAATCCTTGAGCAATACTTTGGTAAGTTCAATCAGAAAAGTTCGGTGCCAGTGCACTAATAAAGAGGGAGTTTCATACTCCCTTTTTTAATACCCGCCATTTAACTCATGCCTTGCAACTATTTACTAATCAATAAGTTATTAGTTGTTACTACTTTTTTTCATACTTGACAATACTGCCGCTCTAACTAAATCTATTGCTTATTTCAAACAAAATGACTAAGGACTGCAAACGAGATGGCACATAGAGATACAGGGAACGTAATTTTAATTACTGAGGATAGTTTGCAGTCTTCTTTGTTGAAAGATGTCCTTGAAACCAAACTCAACATCAACGTCAGCCTGATTGCCCCTGAAAAGCTCGCCGATTACACCGTTCCAGCCTTACCCGTACCTGCAATTCTATTAGATTACAGTGTGATAACTGATGAAGTGTTCTCCCGTTATATGGAGTTTAAAAAGGCAGAGCTAAAAGATTCGATTGAAGTACTTCTAAACTGTGATAAGACCATCTCGACAGAAGAGCTTTTTGTATGGCAAACGCTAGCGGGAATATTCTACACGTCGGATGACATTACTACGTTACAGGTCGGAATTGGCAAAGTATTACAGGGTGACATGTGGTTTAGCCGCAAGTTTTCGCAGCAATATATAACTCATTTACGCAGGCACAGCAGACCAGTTAATAAGAGCGTGTCCGCAATTTTGACTAAGCGTGAACAGCAAATTATCACCTTCTTATCTATGGGGGCTTCGAACCAACAAATCGCAGAACAGCTATTTGTGAGTGAAAATACTGTTAAGACCCATCTCCACAACATTTTTAAGAAGATTGACGTAAAAAATAGAGTGCAAGCATTAATTTGGGCGAAAGAAAATATTTCTGGATTGTCGATAGCGGTATAAAAAGTAAGTGAATTAGGTCGAAGCAAGTTAAATTGCGATGCAGATCTTGTATAAATTATTTGTATGTAAGAAGTGTTTCTTTTATGAGAAACACTTTTTTTGTTTATGAATTTAACGAATTTGCAATTTAAAAAAGTAGCAAATAAATCTACTCTATCGTCTAGCACTTAGATATGAGATTAGGTGCTGATTAATAGTTATTAAATTCAGAGTGTTAAGTTAGTGAAAGTATGAGAAACATTATGGAACAGAATATTGATAGGCCTGAGATCCTAATGATCACTCAACAAAGCCTGCAGAGTGAAAACTTCAAGGAGATGCTTTCTAGAAATACAGAAACCAAAATTACAATTATCGACAGTAAAAACCCAAGCTACCATGAGCTTATTCCAGAACAGTATTTCTTATTGGTAGATTTTTCAGTAGATACACCATCTGATACTTTAGTTTACTTAAAAGATAATGAAAAAGTATTAGGGACAATAATGTTGAATTTAGGACATGAGCTCGATACTGAAGAATTAGCATCATGGCCACATGTTAAAGGTATTTTTGGCCCTAGTGATTCAATGGACAAATTGTGCCAAGGCTTAAAGGCCATTATTGATGGTGATAATTGGTTATCGCGAAGATTGCTGGAACAGCTATTAACTTATTATAAAGGTAAGGAATCAACCTACTCGATTGAGCCAGCAGAAGAAGTCGAATTAACACGACGAGAGGTTCAAGTTCTTCAAATGTTGAAAGATGGTGGTTCTAATATGGAAATAGCAGATTCACTATTTATTAGTGAGCACACCATCAAATCTCACCTTTACAACATATTCCGAAAAATAGAAGTTAAAAACCGAACGCAAGCCACAAGTTGGGCGAAAAGAAACCTGTAGTACTAGATTTAACCTTATGTTTTAAGTGCCTTTTATATCTAAAAGTACCAGTTTTTTATGTGCTAATAAAATTGTTAGTTTGAAATATCAATCCATATTCAAACTCGTTCTTATGCTTTTGTTTATTAGACTTTCTCGAGTCTGCTGGAGTTAGTTCAGACACAAAAGGTCTATTCAAATAGAAAGCCAAGAGGGACATAAAATGAGCACAAATGACACTTACTACGGTGATGCGGGTGATAACCATCAGGTCGCTGACTTTGACGGTGGCAATGACGTATTTATCGGTTTTGGCGGCAACGATTCTTTCGTTGGCGGCGGTGGTAACGACTTCGTTGTCGGAGGTGCGGGAAATGACCGTCTAACCGGTGGTGCAGGTGACGACATTCTAATGGCTGGCACAGGTAATGACTATCTCGGCGGTGGTACGGGTAGCGATTTGTTGCTCGGCTTGCTGGGTGACAACAAGCTAAACGGTGGTACTGGTGATGACTTACTGGTTGCGGGTTCTGGCGACAACGTAATGGTTGGTGGCAGTGGCGCAGACAAGTTTATCTTTACCGACAAATTTGGCGGTCATGGCGAAGCGAAAGTCGTTGATTTCACTATTGGTGAAGATTCACTGCATATCATTAGTGATTCTGTTACGTCATATGCCGATCTGACCTTTACTTACGACGCTAAAGGCAATGCTGTCTTTACTGATGGCGCGGATCTAACGGTTAAATTGATTGGTGTTACGCAAGAGGACATCAACTCATACGGCAGCGACTTATTCATTATCTAAGTCACCTTTTTGGGCGCTAGCGAGTCTAGCGCCTAATGTATAAAAATATGTGGAAATAATCGTGCAACAAACGGTTTTCAAAGAAGTTAAACAAAAACTATGCACGCTCATAGGCTTGCTGGTTGGTTTTAGTTTATTCATAAATTTATTAGTACTTGCTATTCCTCTGTACATGCTCCAAGTGTACAACCGCGTTATCTCTTCTTATTCAATCGATACACTTTTCTTACTGACCGTGATTGTCCTTGCGGCATTACTTACGATGTCTTTGATAGAAATTGCTCGTGCGCAAATGAGTAAGTCATTTGGCTATTGGCTGGATGCAAAACTGTCGGCATTTATGCTCAAGCGTAGTATCCAATATCAAACCCATACTGGTAAAAGCTACACATCCCAAGTATTGAGGGATATACAAAACATCAAGAGTTTTTTAAGTAGTCAGGCACCTTATCCTTTGTTGGACGCGCCTTGGACGCCGGTTTTTATCCTTTTCGTTTATTTGTTGCATCCTGTTTTAGGTCACATTGCTTTAGGCGGTTCGATTGTTCTATTTAGCCTTGGAATCATCAATGAATTGGTGACAAGAAAGGTGTTACAAGAGAGTGAAGTTCGCTCAATTTCGCATATCAATCACGCTGAAATCGCCACTCAAAACGCAAACTCGATTGTCGCAATGGGGATGATGAATGCGTTCTTAGAACGATGGTACGCGAAAGCAAACGAATCCAACTTGTTAGAACAGACGGTGACGGGGAAGTCGATCTATCTCGCTAATTTTTCAAAGTTTGTTCGTGGTTCGTTGCAAATATGCTTGTTAGGAGGAGGTGCATGGTTGGTGATCCAGCACGAGATTACTGCAGGCGCCATGATTGCCAGTTCCATTTTGATGAGCAGAGCGTTATCGCCAATGGAACAAGCCATAGGAACATGGCGCAGTGCGATGTCTGCTAGGAATGCTTATAAGCGGTTGTGGGAAATTGATAGGATTGTTAAACAAGATGAATCGGACATGCCCCTGCCTCGTCCGAAAGGACATTTTGAATTTACGGGTTTAGCTTATCGTCACCCTGGCGCGACAGAGCCTGTTTTATCATCCATCTCTTTATCAATCCCTCCCGGTGTCTCCGTGGGGGTAATTGGTCCCTCTGGTACAGGAAAGTCGACCTTTGCAAGACTGCTTCTCGGTAACATCAAACCGCTCGCGGGCAAGGTTACTCTAGATGGGATGGAGGTTTCTTCGTGGGCATCTGAAGATAGAGGAGCCCACTTTGGTTATCTCGCGCAAGAAGTGGAACTGTTTCCGGGGACGATTAGAGATAACATCGCGCGATTTAAAGATGAAGACCCTGCAAAAGTCATTCAAGCCGCTCAGTTAGCCGGTTGTCACGAGCTTATCCTCAAGAAAAACAAAGGCTATGATTTTGTCATTGGCGAAAATGGACGTGGATTGTCAGGTGGAGAGCGTCAGCGTATTGCTCTGGCTCGCGCCGTTTACGGCAATCCATCCGTTGTTGTATTTGATGAAGCCAATGCGAACCTTGATGGGGAGGGTGAAGCGTCGTATCAGCGTTTGATCGCACACCTTAAGTCGGAAGGGGCCACTGTCATTGTGATCGCTCATAACCCAAGTACGTTGCGCCAGATGGACCGATTACTGTATCTCGCTGAAGGTCGCGTCAAATTGTATGGAGTGAGAGATGAGGTGTTAAAGCGCCTAATGGGAGAAGAAAGAACAGATATACCGAGGGTGCGAAATGAGCAATCAACTGCCAACCGATAACAAACTGACGGCGGAAAGCGTTTTCCGTTTTATGCCAACGGCCGAGCTTAAACTTAAAGGTCCCATTCTACTCGTTGTGTTGACGTTGAGTTTATTCTTGGGCGGATTAGGCTACTGGGCTGCCACCTCAAAACTAGAGAGTGCTGCTATCGCTTACGGTGATTTATCTGTATTGAGTAAGCGCCAAGAGATTCAACATTTGGAGGGGGGCATTATTGAAAAGCTTTACGTTCAAGAAGGTGACTTGGTCGAAAAAGGACAGTTACTTATCCAGCTTTCGAAGCGTCAAGCAAATGCAAAATTAGATTCTCTTGGTGGTCAGT
Source organism: Vibrio sp. CUB2 (assembly GCF_001557945.1). NCBI lineage: Bacteria > Pseudomonadati > Pseudomonadota > Gammaproteobacteria > Vibrionales > Vibrionaceae > Vibrio > Vibrio sp. CUB2. Next base: position 104,527 of record NZ_LNRB01000004.1, read on the forward strand.
ACATTCATACTCTAGCCAAAGAAAATCGATTGAATGCCGAACTCGATGAATTACCTGAGATTAATTGGGCGCAAGATATCGAGACGATTAAAAACGCAGAGATTGTTGCTGAAGCGAAATCGGTACAACGTAAGATCTTTGAGGCGAGAAAGCGCTTTTTCGACAGCAAACTAAACATCATTGCACAGAGCATCTCAGGCGCGAATTTGGAATTGGATAACCTCAATGCAACGAAAGTAATCGAACGTGAGCGCTTGAAATTCATTGAGGAAGAAATTGCCAGTAATCAGGCGTTAGTACAAAAAGGCTTTTCAGGAAAGTCAGCTCTACTTCAGCTTAAACGTCTTGCCGCAGAAGTCCGCAGTACGCTCAGCCAATTGGATCGTCAATCTTTGACCGTGGCCAAGCGATTAGATGAAAACCAAGCAAAAATCGAAGAATTGAAGCTCGAGCGACTCAATCAAATTGTCGAAGAGTTGCGTAACACTAAGACAGAGCTTGTTTCGATCAAAGAGGAGTATGGTTCTGCAAAAGATGTCGTCGCAAGAACAGCGATTGTCGCTCCAATCTCCGGCAGAGTCGTGAACATGCAAGTATTTACTGAAAAGGGGGTGATTGGCTCGGGCGAGACCTTGCTTGAGCTCGTTCCTCAAGATGACAAGCTGTTGGTGGAGGCTCGTGTGAGCCCACAAGACATCGATTTGATTACGCCAGGTCAGCATGCTCAAGTTCGTTTAACGGCTCTGAATGCAAGAACTCTAGCACCTCTCGATGGCACCGTATTAACTATCTCCGCGGATAAGCTCTCAGAGCAAAACCAAGATGATTTTTATCTTGCCCGTATTGCTTTAGCTCAAGAGGACGTTGCGAAGCATCGGTTGACTTCTGGGATGAACGCTGAAGTGTTGATTCTATCAGAGCCAAGAACACCGCTGAGTTACCTTGTTAAACCATTAACCGAGAGTATGAATCGCGCATTCCGAGAAGACTAATGGATAACTTCTGTTCGAAATCTCATCATTGAACGCACGTAAATAACGTAAATAAATGATCCATTAACGAGGTCACATTTTGTGAGATTGGGATGTGTTTTGATGCGCCTTTATTTTGTGTGAGATGACGTGAACAATGAGAACAGAAAAAGAAAAAATGTTGGCTGGTGAGCCATACAATGCATGGGATAAAGAACTTTACCAAGCACGTATTGAATGCAGAAAAGTACTGCAGAAAATCAACAACAGCATTCCAGATACTGAGGAATGGCGTAGTGCAATTGACGAGCTTATTCCTGACTCTGAAGGGGCGTATTTAGAACCGCCTTTCCGATGCGATTATGGCTCAAACATCAAACTAGGAAAGAACTTCTATGCGAACTTTAACTGTGTCGTACTAGACGTGGCAGAAGTACATATTGGAGACAATGTTCTATTTGCCCCTAATGTGCAGATTTATACTGCGGGGCATCCTTTGGATGTTAAAGGCCGTGTAGAAGAGGGCGTTGAGTTTGGCACGCCGATTACGATTGGCGATAACGTCTGGCTAGGTGGTGGCGTGATTGTTTGCCCAGGTGTGACTATCGGTGAAAACTCGGTGATTGGTGCGGGCAGTGTTGTTACGAAAGATGTGCCACCAAACGTTGTTGCTGCTGGAAATCCATGTAAAGTGATTCGTCCAATCGAACAAAAGTAATCCAATTGGTTACTTATCTGTGGACGGGACAGCGAATTAAAATTAAGAAGCCGACATTCAGTCGGCTTTTTATGCATTTTAAAGGTGTGTTAAAGCATGCTGGAGTGAACCTGTTGCCCTTGCTCTGTCAGCGAGTAAATTCGCCCATCTTCTTTAATAACCAAACCGCTGTTGACCAGTTGTTTTAGGTGGAAGTTGAACTTGGTGTGGTCCTCAATACCAACCACACGGCAGAGGTCCATGAACTTCATTTTTCGATGGATCTTGAGCTGCTTTATAACCGAGCGACGAATCGGGTTGGATAGCGCACTAAAAATCTGGTCATGCTTTCTTTCATCAAGCGGTGACTTTGGTGACCGCTCTGCGTGGACACGCTTTAACGTGACAGACAATGCAGCAAGGTTGAAGGGCTTAGTAAGAAATTCATCAGCACCCTTCTTCATCGCATCGACAGCGACATCAACAGTAGCGAAAGCGGTAGTAATGATGATACCAATGTTTGGATGTAGACGTCTTAGGGCAGAAAGGGCTTGAATCCCTGTCATGCCTGTCATCACGACATCAAACAAAGCTAAGTCAAAATGTTGCTCGCTGGCAATATCCAGCGCATCTTCAGCGTTATCACACGCGACCACTTCAAACGATTCCAAGGTTAATGCCTCAATGAGGACCTCTCGCAATTCAACATCGTCTTCTGCAAGTAAGAGTTTTAGTGTCATTCAATATTCCTTGGTAAGCGGATTTCAACTGTTAAGCCAGTAATGTGGTCACTCTTCTTTGAGTTCCTCAAGTTTAGCTCGCCACCGTGTTGTAAGATAATTTGATTACTGATTGCCAATCCCATACCTGTGCCTTCCCCCCTTGGCTTTGTGGTGTAGAAAGGTGTTTTCGCTTTGGCAATTTTGTCTAGTGGCATGCCAGTTCCCCAGTCGGAAATGGAGAGAATCGCCACCAGTTTGTCTTGATACGTTTCTATGTAGAGTTGCTTGTGTTCTTGGCTAGCATCAATCGCATTGCCGATGATATTGGTCACCACTTCTTCTAGTTGGCCTGCATCGCCTAAGACATTAAGCGTGTTATCGAGGGAAGTACTTACAATGAAACCCTCTAAGCGGTATTGGTTTAAGGAAAGTGCTTGGTCCACAATCTTTTTCAAAGAGACCACTTCGCGTTGGATTGGCTTATGGTGAGCGTAATTCAACACTTCATGGCTGATCTCTGCAGCACGTTCTAAGCCGTGACGAATACGTGCTAGATGCCTGTGACTGGCCTCGTTGTCTGGTAAATGTTTCTCCAACAAATCACAACTCATTGTTGCGCTGGAAAGCGGTGTTTTGATTTCATGGGCGACCGCGGAAGTCAGTTCACCAAGCTCTTTAAGTTTGGCATCTTGTTGAGAGAGTTGAATGTTACTTTCAAGTTGTTTGCTTTTTTCATCATCAAACACGCGCAGTGCGATCCATAAGGTGCATAAAATACAAATGGCACAAACCATTCTGACGCCAAGCACCCAAAGCCCTAAATCGGAGGTCAGTACACCTGCCGCAATGCCATAAGCGATCAAAGCAAGGCCGGTTAACTTAAATGGGAGTGATGCGCCATGACCTTCTTTTTCTAGGATGTTCGCGTAGCTCATCATTGCTAACCCAGAGATGGCGCCAGCGCCTAAGCCGAATATCCATCGGACTTGGTTTGCGGTGTTGTGAATGTAAATTGCGTACTCGTTACTTCCGAACCGAACGATTAAGCTGATAACAAACAAGGTAAGAACAGTGAGTGCACCATATTTGATGGCTTTAATGTACTTCCAGTCCGTGAGATCCAGCATCTTCCATGCAAAAGCGCCAAGCGCAATAAATGAGAACCAGAGCTTGAATACCTTAAAAGTCTCTATTCCCTTGGTGAGCGTGAACTCATGCTCATACATGACCAAGTAAAGTTCTGACCATTCGTGGAAACCGTGAATGAACCCAAATAATGCAAGAATAGGTAAAGCAGAAGCGATAGCGATCCGGCTTTTGCGTAAGTCTCGAAAAAGAATGGCAAAAAAGATGGCGAAGAAAGCTAAGCCATAGAAGAGGTAGATCTTAAAGATGAGTAACATGTCCATGGTTTGAGTCTAAATGACTCCGTACCCTTCATCAATATTTAATATTTGCAATCTTATTATGGTGCATTGCATACATATCCTTTTACATCTTCACTTACTTTATAAAAGTTGTGTGAAGTTTTCTTATCATAATTAATTCTGCCGAGATAATTGTTATTCACATGGTGCGCTTTAGTTTCGATGTTTAATAAAACTGTCATATTGAATTTCTAATCTGCCCCCGTCGATTGGTGAGCACCGATTGATTGTTGGATTTATTTCAATACCTAGTTTTACTTGAACACTAAAACTAATCTGGGCTAATTAGATGTTGCTTTTTATTAGCCCAACTTAATCGCTAAATTATATCGGAGATATATTGTGAAATTCATGAAATCAGCTCTAGTGTCTTCAGTTCTGGTTGCAGCATCATTTGGCGTTGCTGCCAAAACAACGATCAATGGCGCTGGTGCGACATTCCCTCATCCAATTTATGCGAAGTGGGCTGAGCAGTACCAAAAGGAAACGGGCGTTCAGATCAACTACCAAGCGATTGGCTCTGGTGGTGGTATCCGTCAGATCACAGCAAACACAGTAGACTTTGGTGCGACAGATGCGCCGTTGACTATTGAAGAGTTGAACAAAGAGGGCATGATTCAGTTCCCAATGGTGATGGGGGCAATTGTTCCTGTAGTAAACATCCCTGGCATCGATGCTGGTGAAGTTAAGCTAACAGGTAAAGTGCTTGCTGACATCTACCTAGGCAATATCAAGAACTGGAATGATCCGGCGATTGCAGCGCTAAACGAAGGCGTGGAGTTACCAAACCAACCTATCTACGTAGTGCACCGTTCGGACGGTTCTGGTACGACTTACAACTTTACTGATTACCTAGACCGCGTAAGCCCTGAATGGCATGAGTCTATTGGTGTTGGTAAAGACATCACATGGCCAAAGAAAGCAACAACAATTGGCGGTAACGGTAATGCAGGTGTCGCAAACTTTGTAAACCGTACTCGCGGTGCGATCGGTTATGTGGAATACGCATTTGCTAAGCAAAACGACCTTGCTTACACACAAATGCAATCTAAAGAAGGCAAGTTCCTAAACCCAAGTATGGACACTTTCCAATCTGCTGCAGCGAATGCTGATTGGGAAAATGCACCAGGTTACCACCTGCTACTCAACGACCAGCCAGGTGCTGATTCTTGGCCAATGACGGCAGCTACGTTCATCCTAATGCACACAGACCAATCGGATGCGAACAAAGCAAAAGAAATCGTGAAGTTCTTCGAGTGGAGCTATGAGCAAGGTGAGCTTGCGGAAGAGTTAGATTACATCCCAATGCCAAGCAAGGTAGTTAACATGGTTAACGAAACTTGGAAAAATGGTTTGAAATCAGACGGCCAAGCGATTATTCAATAATTCATTAAGTTGTCTGGGGAATATGTTCACCAGACAACTGAATAAAATATTATGACTACATTAGCTATTAAAAATAAAGTAAATGGTGATTCGGTTTTTAATAAATTGAGTTTCGCGAGTGCTTTATTAATTTTTGTGACTCTAACTGGTATTTTATTATCACTAATTGAAGGTGGATGGCCTGCTTTTAAAGAATTTGGCCTTGGCTTTGTATTTAGAGATATTTGGGATCCTATTAATGGTCAATTTGGTGCTGCCTCTGCAATTTACGGCACACTTGTTACTTCTTTCATCGCTATTGTTATTGCTGCACCTATCGCGTTAGGTACGGCAGTGTTCCTCGCTGAACTAGCACCTAAATGGCTAAGTCAGCCAGTGAGTAAAGCCATTGAGCTACTCGCTGCCGTACCAAGCATTATCTATGGTATGTGGGGATTGTTTGTTTTTGTTCCTTGGTTCTCTGAAGGGTTCCAAATGTGGGCAGGCATGCATTTAGTTGATATTCCTTTGATCGGTAGCTGGTTTAATGGGCCACCGATTGGTATCGGTTTGTTAGCGGCGGGCATTATCCTTTCATTTATGATTCTGCCAATCATGACGTCATTGACGCGTGACGCACTTAAATCGGTTCCTGATGTTCTTCGTGAAGCGGCGTATGGAACAGGTGCGACACCATTTGAGGTGATCACCAAAGTTCTTATCCCAAAAGTGAAAAATGCAACGGTGAGTGCTGGCATCTTAGGTCTGGGGAGAGCACTTGGCGAAACAATGGCGGTGGCTTTTGTTATCGGTGGTGCGAGTCGTATTGAGTTCTCATTCTTTATGCCAGCGAGCTCAATTTCATCGACGATTGCTCAGCAATTTAATGAAGCGACAGACCCAATTCATATCGCTTCACTTATTGGGCTTGGCGTTGTGCTCTTTATTATCACTTTCTTCGTGATGGGCTTTGCTCGACGTTTACTAAGGAAGTCATCATGAATACTAGAAAATTAAAGAACTTTAGTTTCTTAGCGTTTTGTTCTTTGTCAGCCGCATTCGGAGTCTTTGTTCTTGCCAGTATTTTGTACACGCTTGTTGGTGAAGGTGTGAAGGGCTTGAGTTTGGCTACCTTCACCGAACTGACTCCTGGCCCTGGGAGCCAAGGTGGTTTGAAAAATGCTCTAATTGGTAGCTTGATGCTGACTGGTTTGGGCATTTTAATCGCAGCACCGATTGGTATTCTGGCTGGTACTTGGCTTGCTGAGGCAAGTAAAGACAACAAGATCGCGGAGTCTTTGCGCTTCCTTAACGGCATGCTAATGAGCGCACCATCAATTCTCGTCGGTCTGTTTGTTTACGCTTTGATTGTGGTTCCAACTGGTGGTTACTCGGGTTGGGCGGGGGCAATTGCACTCGCGGTCCTTGCATTGCCAGTGATTGTGGCATCAACAGAAGAGATGCTTCGTCTTGTTCCACCAACACTCAAAGAAGCAGGCAGTGGCGTAGGCGCACCTAAATGGCGCGTGATTACCCAACTGAGTTATCGAGCTGCCGCACCGGGTATTATTACCGCGATTCTATTATCTATCGCACGTATCTCGGGCGAAACAGCACCCTTGCTGTTTACTGCGCTAAACAGCAGTTTTATGACCACGGACATGAGCAAACCGATGGCAAACTTGCCAGTAACGATTTACCAGTTTGCGATGAGTCCTTACACATCGTGGCAGGAGCTAGCATGGGCTGGCGCACTGATTGTCACGACCTTTATTTTGATTGTTAACGTACTGGCGACCTCGTTGCCGCAGCTATTTAAAGCGAGAAGAGCATGAACACGGCAACTTTAAACCCAGTCACTACAAACAACATGAACGGACCTATTATGAGCACTTTGGTAGACAGCATTAATACCAACGATGTGACAGCAAATCTGACTCATCGTATGGATATTCAAAACTTAAATTTTTACTACAACAAAGGCGCAGATGCAGCACTGAAATCGGTATCCATGCCGATTTACAAAAACCGTGTGACAGCACTTATTGGCCCATCGGGTTGTGGCAAATCCACGCTTCTTCGTACCTTGAACCGAATTTACGATTTGTACGGTCATCAGTATGCAGAAGGTGAAATCCTGTTGGATGGCGAAAGCATCTTTAACAACACCGATGTTAATGAGTTGCGTTCTAAAGTCGGTATGGTTTTCCAAAAACCGACACCATTCCCAATGTCGATTTACGAGAACATGGCGTTTGGTCTAAAAATCCAAGGTACGTTCAGCAAAGCAGAAATCAAAGCTCGTGTTGAGTCTGCATTAAAACGCGCGCATTTATGGGAAGAGGTGAAAGACAAGCTGGATGCTGATGCAAATGGCCTATCTGGTGGTCAGCAGCAGCGTTTATGTATCGCACGCACGATTGCTCTAGAGCCTGAAGTAATCCTAATGGATGAACCGACTTCTGCGCTTGACCCAATTGCGACTGCAGCGATTGAAACCTTGATTACTGAACTGCGCGAAAAATACACCATTGTCATCGTTACGCATAACATGCAGCAAGCGATGCGTATCTCTGATTACACCGGCTTTATGTACCTCGGTAAGTTAGAAGAATATGGCACGACCGATAAAATTTTCCACCGCCCAGATAATGATCGTACTAAGCGATACATCTCTGGTGATTTTGGATAACCAATAACAACAATAGCGGCTGTTGACTCAGCACTCTTTAGGCACGATTTTGCGAGAATCGTGCCTATTTTTTTATGCGTTTGAGCTCTAAAATTGGGGTTATTAAAAACAATTAAGAACTCTGTATGTATAAAGATAAAGTGGTCGTTATTACTGGCGGTAGCCAAGGTATCGGTCAACATCTTGCTCTTGCCTACCTTGAGCAACAAGCAAAAGTTATCGTGCTAGACATTGCGCCTAATAAGAATTCAGATATGGATTTTCACCTCGTTGATTTAGGGCGACCAGAGCAGATTGAACAGGCTTTTGATGAGATCCAAGGAAAGTACGGCAAAGTTGATGTTCTCATCAACAATGGTGCGATCGCCAACTTTAACAAACCCATTCAGCAGCTGACTTTTGAAGAGTTTTCACGTGTGATTGACGTTAACCTCAAAGGCGCGTTTGCTTGTTCCCGACGATTTATCGCTTTGAATCATACTCAGCCTTATGGACGAATCATCAACATTGCTTCTACGCGCTGGAATCAAAATGAATCTGGTTGGGATGCTTACGGTGCATCAAAAGGTGGCGTGGTCTCTATGACACAATCGATGGCCATTTCGTTGTCAGATACGCCAATTACCGTCAACGCGGTTAGCCCCGGTTGGATTCAGGTTGAAGGGTATGGTGAGCTTGATAGCTTTGATCATCAGCAGCATCCATCAGGTCGAGTCGGGAAAGCAAAAGATATTGTTAATGCGTGTCTTTTTTTAACGCACCCAGAGAATGACTTCATTAATGGCCATAACTTGGTCGTTGATGGCGGAATGAGTAAAAAAATGATTTACCAAGACAGCTTGCTAGATTAAGAAAAGCCCCATTTCTATCGACTAGGAATGCTCTGAAATAGCGCGTTCCTAGTCTTTCATGTCAACAAAAAATTTCCCTTTCCAATTTTAAATTGATTGCTTATTGACCGATTTTATAAGTTTTTATCAACTAAAGAGTTATAAAATCATTGGTTCTGATTTGGCGAGTTGTAGCGATATATCAATGCTTTGAATGCTACCCCCCTTAAATCCTGCCTTACATATTGTTTTTCTTCATGGTCGTAATAGGCATTTAAAAAACTCTTCGCTCAAAAGATGCCGACTGTAATCACATTCGCTTCGCTAAACTTTTCTGCTGATTAATTCGCCTTAATTAATCTTAATTCTCCTTAACTAGCTGATTTGGGTAGTAGAAGTAAGCATGTCGAAAGATTTTAGTCGTTTGATTCGCACCCTAGGTGGTGCGTTTTTGTCGTTCCTAATGGTATTGATTGCTATGCCTGCGAAAGCGGATATAGCCGGGCTTGATGTCCAGTTGTCACCAGTAAGTGGCCAATACGACAACGGCAGCCAGATTGAATACACGTTGACCTTAACCAACACCTCTGGTTCCATACTTTCTGGGTTAGAGGTCAATGATGAGATCATGAACATCATGACTTCCGGTGATTCCGGCGGTTCAGTGAATGCATTTGAAAGCGCAGAGATCTCCGCGTCCGCTTCTTTTCTATCTTCTGCTGGTGACTACGACAGAAATGGCAACCTAACTGCCACTGATGTTCGAATTCGCAATAACGGCACGGTGTCTTACACCATCAAAGCAACCGTTTCTGAGCAGGCGGCGGGCGATATTAACAACGTTGCCAATGTTCGCTCTGGTGCGCTTTCACGAGAAGATTCAAACACAACTACCCACCAGAGAGTGGTGTATGAACACAGCATCGATCTTTCTGCGTCGGTTGATAAATATGGCACAGGGCAGGCTCTGGTTTACACCCTAAAAGTATCGAACACAGGCTCTGCAAAAATCCAAGGTATGACTGTTACCGACCTTGTGGCCGATATTGAGGCCGAAGACATCAATGGTGCAATGATTCCAGCTTTTACGTCTGTCTCGAACAGTGCTTCTACTTCGGGATCAGGGAGTAACGCGGGGACGTTCTCAACAAGCGACAACTTGGATGCGAAGGATGTATCTATCGCAGTTGGTGGTTCGGTTACCTACACCATTCGAGGTCAAATCGATTCAACGTTGGTCGGCGACATCATCAATGACAGCGCTGAAGCAAAAACACGTGACGACAACCAATCAGCCGGTGGTATCACAACGCCGCCAAAAGACGCTGATGTCACACTCTCGCACTCGCTCAACAAAACGGATGATTACCTTGTTAGCGAAGATTTCTCATACACCATCACAGTGCGTAACGCTTCAGGTGCAGGTATCGCTCACAACTACACTGTTCAGCAGTTGATGGACTCGTTGAAGTCGGATCTAGGCAACGACATCAGCAACGACAAAAATGCCGATGACACAACGGGTAACCCGTACTCGACTTGGACCAATGAAGTGGTATCAATTGGCTCGAACAGCCTCTCTGAGCTACAAGCATCGGGCAAGCAAACCGACAAATCACTCGATGATAAAGTGTCTATCTACCCTGGTGAAGAGATCGTTTATTCCATTGTGGTGCATGCAAGTCCCGTTTCTATCGGTAAGATCCCTCAGTTGGAGGCGAAAGTTCTTAACGACGAAGGCGGCGCTGATTCAGCTGGCGTGCTTGCAAATACGCTAAACACGGAAGATGTTCTCGATTCATCATCGAGCCAAATTAAACGAAACAAGCGAACTAAAGACACGACGTATGTGCCAGGTGTTTCTGGTGAGAATGAAGTGGTTTACGACATCGAAATCTCGAACGCGGATTCGAAATACTTTGTCAATGATGTCATCGTGCTAGACAAGTTTGCGTGTAACGTTACTGAGCAAGTTGATGGTTCGTCTGGATCTGCTTTTTCTGAATGGAAACTTGAAGTTGCGGATAGCCGTGGCGAAGGCTCTAACTACGGCTCTTTTAACTATGGCGCTTGGACCACCGACGACATTGACCTAAAAGTCGATTTGGCTCCTGAAGGTTATGTTCGTTACAAGTTGACGGCAAGAGTGGCGGACGACAGTGTAGGTCAGATTGTTGATGATGGCACAGATGCGGGACTTTGTTTAGGGGACAACCTAGGCGAAATTGGCTCTGGTGTGCAAATGCCGAACTCAAACTTAAAAGTGCAAAAAGAAGTAGACTCTCGCTACTACTCGTCAGGTAGCACCCTAAACTACACCATCACAGTAGAAAACAGCGGTGAAGGATACGCGATCGACGTTCCTGTTTATGATGATCTGGCTTCTGTAACCACTACTTCTATCAACGGAACATCAACCAAAGCTTACGTAAGTTGGGTGGTAACGGCGACCTCTTACGATGAGGATGGCAATGTTTCCACAAACAGTAAGCCGGGCTTCACTGGCGAAATTGCTGGTAATCAGAGCAATAAGAACATCTTAGATGTAAATGCGACGGTTGCTCCTAAAGAAACCATCATTTATTCGATTGCTGCAGTAGTTAACCCAATTGCGGATGATGAAATCCGAAACGAAGTTGAAGTGGATGGCAAGCTTTATTCGGATCGAAGCTCTTACCCTCGTGATTACTACCTAGTGTTGGATAAGCGCGTAGATGGGAATGATGAAGAAAGCTGGTACACCAATACGACTAATGAAGTGACTTACACCATCAGTGTGACTAACCCTGAAGGCAATGGTTTTGCTTCTAATATCGAAATTAAAGATGACATCAGCGGAATAGAGGCAGAACTGCTTGAGCCTGCTGGTGCGATGAAGAAAGTCTTCACCTCGTGGACTATTTCAGCAGACATTGAGGCAGATTCGCCTTGGTTAAAAGTCGCCGCTGATGCCGGTGACTTTTCTGATAACAATGATCTTGATGTTATCGCTCAAGTCCCACCGGGTGTAACTATCACATACACCATTGTTGGTACTCTTGATCGCAGTGTTGATACTGAGATCCTGTGGGGATCTTTCTCTAACACAGCAACCGTCAAGTCGACTGACGCAGAAGACAACATCAATCTAGCGGATTCAGTCACGACGCATCCAAACGAGCCAAACCTTGTTGTGGCGAAAACCGCTCAAAACACTGATTTTATTGTTGGTGAGCGTGCAACGTTTGATATCTACATCTACAACCGTGGAGTGGGTTACGCCAATGATGCAACCGTTAAGGATGACATCGAAGCGCTGAACTTCTTCTCCAGCTGGTCTATAACAGGTTCAAAAAATACCGATGAGCCAGGCTCACGCTACGGTGACGTTTCAGACAACGAAAACATCGATACCGACGTCGATATCACTCCGGGAGGGTGGGTGCATTATGAAGTGTCCGGTATCGTCAAAAATGATTATCCACACGACCAAGTTTCAAACCGTGTTGATGTTTATGACCCATTAACGGATCGCGACCACAGTTCGTCTGCTCAAATCGACAACAAAGACAGCGCTTATGACATCAACGTTGCGTTGACTAAAACAACCAATGTTGTGCGTTACACCCCAGGTGAAGATCTCGAGTACACCATCGTGATCGGCAACAATGGTGATATTCCAGAAACGGATCTGATCTTGATTGACCGTCTGAGTGAAATTACAACCACGCTTGCGAATGACAAAGATGGTGAATCAGAGGATTTACTTGAGCAAAATCCGTTTGAGCATTGGTCGTATTCAGTTGATGGTGGTGCCTACAGTACGCCTAATACCAACGATGTTGAGATCCCACTTAACATTCCTGCGAACGATTTTATTACCGTCAAAATCAAAGCGCTGGTCAAAGATAATGCGGTTTCTAACGGGGTAGAAGCGGGTGAACAATATTTGATCCGCAACGAGGCATTGTTGATTCACAAAGATGATGCAGGTTGTACTACTTCATGTGAGTACTTAAAACGTGCCGTTGCTGAAAACCATCAGGTTTACAACAATGGTGATGTTTTCCGTACCACTAACATCAACCGTTACTCTCCAGGTGATGAGTTGATTTACACCTTCAAGTACACCTCACAAGACGGCAAAGGCTACCGTAATAACGTTGATGTGAATGAATTGATTAATGGTATTTCAGTTCAATTGCAAGATGGCTCAACGGGCAACCCGTTCTATGATCCTACGACAAAGACTAATCAGTTCAGCGTAAGTGTAGAGAAAAGTGATCTTGCGAATGCGGGCACTACAGATGGTGCAAAAGACGGTACGGTCGCTGACAACAATGACATTGTAACTACGATTGATATCGATGAAGGAGAAGATGTCACGTACACCGTGAAAGGGATGATTCGTCCCGATGCGGTTGGTGATATCAGCTATCGTGACACCATTGTTATTCCGAATGATTATCACCTGAATTTTGACAAAATCACTGATGAAACGGTTTACGAGCCGGGTAAAACAGTCACGTATCGTTTGATCATCGAGAATGATGGTAAAGCCAATGCCGATGACATTCCAATTGTCGATAATCTTGAGGATATCACGGTAGATCTCGTTGATGGCGGTACAGGTGATGCATACGTTACTTGGGACATTACTTCAAAGGCGACCGGTGATAATAAAGAGTACGTCGACGCAGGCGCAGGTGCTGGCAATGTTTATACCTCCAGCGACCGTAACCTAGACGTATTGGCTGATATTCCAATGGGGGCAACCTTGGAATATGAAGTGGTTGCGACGGTTAATGACAAAGCGCAAGGCGAAATCGTCAACTTGTTAAAGGTTGATGGCGACAGTATTGCTCACAGTATTAAGCAGACTGTAAACAAAGTTGAGTACGAGAAAAATATTCTCGCTTTCTATGATGTAGATGGAAACAAGCTGGCTGGTGCGACTCACTACATGCCGGGTGGATATGTTGAGTATGAAATTCTGATCGAAAACATTGCCGAGGCTCATGTCGATGATATGAGCCTACGTGATGACATTGATGAAATTATGACGGACTACTATGACGGTAGTCGAGGCCCTGCATTTGTTGAGTGGACGATTACGACAGATACCGATCGTTCAGGTATCTCTGACCCAGATGTAGATGGTGCTATTGTCACAGGCACACCTATTACCGATCCTATCAATACTCACGTCGATATTGCAGCCAAAGACTTCGGCGGTTTCTTAACCACGCCTCATGTCCGATATGTGATTCTCGCGAAGATCAGCCCAAAAGCGGTAGGGACGTTTACTAACCGAGCGTTTATTGATGAAGATGATGGCAACAAGCTAATTGCGGTGTCTCCTCCAGCGTCAATGGCTGACCCGGAAATCAGCTTCAATAAGAAAGCCTTCTCTGATGCTGGATTCAGCACAGAGAAAACCACCTACTCGCAAGCATCGGGTGAGAGTGAGGTTTACTACCGTATTCAGCTGAAAAACAACGGCTATGGCACCGAGTATGGTTCTCGCCTAAAAGACACCATCTCTGCGATTCAAACCCGTCTTGCGGAAGATAATTCGACGGCGGGTGGCGATCCGGTTGGTGAACCTTTTGATGTAGGTTGGGAAGTGAGTTTGGCGAAAGATGCAGCACCAGACTCGATTACCGAGGCAGTTGGTTTTGTCGATGGTTCTCGTATTGATATCGACAATGACATTGTTATCGCCCCTCAGGAGTCATTGACATTCACGGTCCATGGCACCATCCGTGAAGATGCATTGGGTGATATTAAAAACACCGCGAACTACGATGGCAAAAACCGAACCGCCACGTTGCTGCCTTTGGCGAACAACATCAATGTGGAAAAACGCGTCGTGTCTATTAATGGTGCACCTTTCACCTCGGGAGATACTTACATTCCTGGCGATGAAGTGGAGTACGAATTCGTGGTTACTAACCCAGAAAATGGGTGGGCGAACGATGTGCGTATTCAAGATACGGTGACCGATATTGGTGTTGAAGTTATTGGCGGAACAACCAAACCGGCGTATGCCTCTGGTGATATCAGTCATACGGTGAGTAATGGTATCGACGCGAACATTGATACCTATGTTCCGGGTTACAGCGTAGCCGGTAATCTCGATATCGAAGTAGATATTGCAGCTGGAGAAGCGCTGACCTTTAACCTGAAAGGTACAGTAAGAGACGACGCACTGGGTGAGATTGAAGCGAACCGAGTGACCGCAGATGGTAAGTCGGATTCGTCGGAGCCTATTCCACCTAAGCCTTCAGAAATCAACTACTTCAAGACGTTAGAGTACACCGATGGCGATTCCGCGAGTTGTTCGGTTCCTTCTAGTGATGGTAGTGGCTGTACTTATGCTCCTCGCGGTGATGTGGAATATCAAGTCACCCTTGAAAATACGGGCGACAGCATTGCTAATGACGTTCGTGTTATCGATGCCATTAACAATATTAAAACGGAAGATGGGGTAGATGCCTTCACTGAATGGAACACAGGTATTGCTGTTGAGCCTGCGGGAACCTACGACGTTCAAGGTAACTACAACGGCAACGTACCTTTGAATGCCACGGTAGACCTTCGCCCAGGTGAACACATCGTGTTTGACGTGAAGGGGACCGTTTCTGCTTCAGCAACGGGCTCGATTACCAATACGGCGCAAGTGAATGGCAATGACACGAATGACATTGTGCTTGAGGCGGGTCGTTCAAAAATCCTGATCGATAAGTGGACCGATACTCCAGAATATGTCCCAGGCGGCACTATCAACTACTACATCGATATTACCAATGATGATGTAGACACCGGCTTATTCTCGTTGCGCGACATTATTAGTAGTTTTGAAGTCGAGACGGTTGACGGTTCAATGCAGACGGCACTTAAAGAGTGGACGCTTGATTACGAAGTGCTGTTTAACTCTGCTCCAAGTGATCCAACGGCAAATGACTTCACTGCTCTGGATGCTTATGTTGGCGCTGTTAATCCAGATATCGATTTGCCATCAGAAGCGATAAAAATGGCTGGTCGTGATGACGCAGGCACTGGCGGCGGAGACAAGTACACCGTTCTACGTATCCACGTGGAAGGCAAGGTTCGTGATGATGCGATTGGCCGATTCACCAACACGGCATACCTAAAACACGGTCTTGATGATTCTAAGATTGCTCGACTTGAGCAAGGCTACATCACACCAAAACCAGGCCAATTGGAGCTGACCAAAGAGACTACGCCGATTGCGGAGCCGGATGCGAAATACCAACCGGGTCAGCCTGTTGCGTACAAAATCACCTTAACTAACGTCGGTGAAGGTTACTTGGTTGACCAAGTGCTGGTGGATCGCATTGATACCATTATGACCGATGTGGCGAACAGTACTGACAAAGAACAAGCCTTTACGGGTAAATGGGTGATCAGTGATGAAGTACTCGGTGGTAGTGGCGATCCTTTGCTGAACGCTCGCAAAAACGTGATCGATACCGATCAGGGTTACAGCGCGACTTACAGTATCCACCCGGGCGATAGTTACTCTCTCGTTGTAACGAATACCGTCAACGACAAGGCCAAAGGCAACATCACTAACTTAGTTAAAGTGGACAGTGATGGCACAGACTACACTGCGGAAGCGACGTATTTGCCTGAAGACGCGCAAGTCACGTTGGCGAAAGAAGTCGACAAGCTTGAATACCTACCGGGTGATACGCTGACTTATACCGTGACGGTTAAGAACAACGGCTTAGGTTGGGCAGAAGCCGTTGAAATTGAAGACACATTGAAGTCGATTGAAACGACACTTGCTGGCGGCACCACAGGAAAAGCGTTTGACCCAAGTTCAATTCAGATTTCAGCGGTTTCAACAACGGGTGAAACGCCAGTACCAGCACCAACAACAGGTGAAGATCTGAAAGAGACGCTGGATATCGCTCCTGAAGATACGATCGTTTATACCATTCAAGCGACAACGGTAGCCAATGCGACGGGTGACATCACCAATACCGCGAGTACAACGTTTGAAGGGAGTACAGCAGAAAAAAGCGTAACCAGTACGCCAATTCTAGCGACGGTGTCCATTAATAAGATCGTTGATACAACCACGTATGAAGTGACCAAACTGATCAACTATGACATTACGGTGAGCAATACGTCATTGGCGTTTGCTTCTGGTGTTGAACTGAAAGACATCATCAGCGACATCGATGTTGATACCACCAGTGGTAACAAAGAGTCAGCGTTTATGTTGTGGGAAGTGACGTACGAAGCATCGGATGAACGCACGGTTGTGACGCCAAAAACGTTTGAGCTGAGCGACGATATTAATGCAACCATGGATATTGCGCCTGAGAGTACCGTGACCTTCCGTGTGAAAGCGCTGATCCGTACCACAGCGATTGGTCAAATCAGTAACACTGCAACCGTCACTTATAACGGTGTTTCTCAAGAATCAACGGCGATTATGCTGCCGATGGATTCCGATTTTGTCGCCACCAAAACAAACGTTCAAACCGAATACGAACCTGGTGAAGAGTTGGAGTTCTTGATCACAATCGAGAATACCTCGAATAACTACATCACCGATTTGAGCGTGGTGGATGACATGTCGTCTATCCAAGTTGGTTATTACGATGGTACAACTGGCCCTGCGTTTGTAGATGGCTCAACATCGCTTGAGGTTGAATCACAGACCATAGGTAGCAATGTCGAATCGATCAGCCCGACAGAATACAGCGTGGATATTGCACCAAAAGGTAAGGTGGTATTCCGCGCGAAAGGCACGGTTGTGGATTCAGCGACCGGAGCCATTGTAAATACCGCGCAAGTCGATGGTGGTGATGTGATCAGCCCACCCGTTCAGAGTGTGAGTGCGGTTGTTCAGGCGGAGCTATACACCGACGCACCACATTACGTGCCGGGTGAAAAAGTGGAATATCACTTAGTAGTTGAAAACATCGGACGCGGTATTGCAAAGAACGTAGCGGTCTACACTCAGTTCGCTGAATCCATGGGTGATTACATCGATGGTTCTCGTGATAAAGCCTTTGATGATTGGACGCTAACGGCGGATTGGCAAGGGGCTGAAACTCAGCCGGGCGATTATGAAGACGATAAAGACCTGTTCACCATCGTTGATATCGCACCGGGCGGTAAGATTGATTACACCTTCACGTTGACCGTCAACGAAGACATGCTGACCAACATTGATGTACTCGGTTACTACTTAGATCTGACGTGGAATCCGGCTGCAATGGCGCGCTCAAAAGGCATGATGCCTTCGCCAACCTCAGTGCAGGGTTCAGCAGACCAAGTTGCAGCGTTGGATTTACCGCCTGTTCCTGCTGAGCTTGTGGTCGAGAAGCGTTCTGATAAGCCGGAATACACACCGGATGATAATTCCGTCACTTATTACTTAGCCGTGACGAACCAAGGTGATGGTAACGCAGCCAATGTTCGTCTAACCGATGAAATCAGTGAGCTGCAAAATGAAGCGGGCAACAAGGTCTTCACCGACTGGACGATTGAAGGTGTTGAAGTAGACGACAGCGGCAGCGTGATTGATCGCCACACCTTCCCGGCAAGTGAAGATTTGGACTTAACGGTCAACCTTAAGTCGAAAAAACGTAATGCGTTTGCCTTTGAAGTTGTGGGCACGCTAGGTAAAGGCTTGGATGACGACATCACCAACACCTTTACCGCGACAGAAAGCGACGGTACACAAACCAGTGACAGCGTGACCACGCACATCAAGAAGATCCCAGATAACAGTGGTGAACTTCAGCTAACGAAAGCGGCGTTGCAAGACACCGCGCAAGTGGGTGATGCCGTGGAATACGAAGTCATTGTAGAAAACAACAACGAATCGTACTTCAAAAACGTCACCGTGGAAGACCGTTACCCAGGCGGCTTCAAGTACATTCTTGATACATCGGAAGTGGTGTTGAGTGGCCCAGATGGTGAGTTTGGTAATGAAGACGACCGAGTGTTGACGATTGAGCCATCAGACACAGGCAAGCTGCTGTTTACCTCATTGAACTTCGACCCGGGCGAGAAGCTGCGTATTCGTTATCTACTGCGAGTTTCTGTTGGCGCGACGTTTGGTGACTACATCAACACCGCGGTATCGAAAGTCGATGGCCTTGCGGTATCGAACGAAGACAGTGCCAAAGTAACCGTAGAACCGGACAAGGTATTCGATACCTCATCCATCATCGGTAAGGTGTTTGAAGACCACAACAAAGACGGTTTCCAAGCAGACGCGACGGCATTTGATGTGGAATTGATTGCCAACTTGCCTACACAAGACTACATCGCTGGCTCTACAATCGTCGTCCGCGATGGGAAAGAGCTGTCGGTTGAGGATGAGCAAGACAATGGTCAAGTGATTTCAGCCGTGCAAGAAGGTGTTGAGTTGGGTGATCTTTGGGGCCACTCGATAAACCGCACCATCTCTGAAACAAAATCTGTCGCGATTCAATTCAAAACACGTACTCGTGAGAGCTTTGATTTTACCGTCACATCGGACGGTGGCTCACGCATCGAATTTGATGCGCAAGGCCAAATCAAGTTTGCTCATGAATCAGACAAAAAGAACGGCCTAAGTGCAGAGAATCTTAACGTCACAAGAAACCTCTATCGACATGGCGATGCCTACCTGTGGGAAATCGTGATTGAGAACAAAGGGGTTTATGAAGACGGGATACCAGGTGTCAAGCTGATGACGGTGGAAGGCATCGTCATTCATACAGACCAGTACGGACGCTACCACGTGCCCGACCAATGGGTGCTGAATAAGAAAGGGAAAAACTTCCTAGTGAAGTTAGACACTGACTCGTTACCGACTTCGATGGAAGTGGTGAGCGAAAACCCGAAAGTGTTGCGAATTACCCCGAATAAGCTCACGAAGTTTAACTTCAGTGTTCATCGCAAAGCGAAAGACGCCGAGCAAGAGTAGTGAGTCATTGGAGCAGTATCTGGAATTTGTATGAAAGTATTTAGCAAGTCTCGTTTAGCTACCTGTATTATTTCTGCCATGCCGATGATGGGCATGGCAGCCGATACCAGCAAGTTAGAAAAACTCGAGTCAGAGACCACTGATATCGCGGTCGAAACACCAAAACAAGAAGACGACGCATCGCGTATTTATTTAGACCAAGGCGCTATTTGGGCGAGTCGTGATATCACGCGATTTGACCCAGTGCTGGATGTGAGCGTCAGTGATGAGCTGGAGGTGGAAGAGGGTACGCTGCGCGATAGCGTTGGTTTCACCATTACCACTAACTACAGCTACTACATCAAAAAATACCAACTTGAAGTTTATCGTGTGGGCGACTTTGGTTTGTCCGAGCCGATTGCCGTGCTAGAAGGCGATAAGTTGGCCAACGATTTTGACATCAACTGGGACGGTGCTACAGATGTAGACTACCAGTTTGATGTTGGTGGCCAGCTGTTGTTCCGACTTAAAGCATGGGACAAAGACGGCAATATGGATGTCACTACGGTGGGTGTGACGGATCTCGTTCGTCCGGATGCAGAAGTGGACATCGACCGAAACGACAACGAAGACGAAGAAGGCAAAGGCCGCAGCTATGGCCAAGCTAAGTTGATGCGTCACAACATTCCGACCGACGCAGGTCTGGCGAAGTTTATTGGTACCGGCCTTAAACGCGTTGATAAAGTCATCATTGGCGAAGACGAATTCGACGTTGAAGATGGCAACTTGTACGCAGAGCAGTACCTACCTACCGACGCGTATGTATTCCCAACCAAAGTCGTGTTTGATAATGGCGATGAGCGCCGTTACCAACTCTACGTGCGTATCCCAGACACTTACTATGCACAAACTGGTTTGGCGGATTTGTACATCGGTAAGAACAACGTATGAGGCAACAGTGCAGCGCTTGGCGTTGATGATCAATACCAAAACGACATCTACAACCAAGGTCGTCTGGCGTACTTTGGCCAAGGTAAGTTTGGTGACAAGCTGCGTATTACTACCCACTTTGATACCAAAGAAAGTGAACTGAAAGACATGTTTAAGCACCCGTTTGCGTCGGAAGACTCAGACGTGTTTGACATTCTGGAAGACGATGACGAGTTGTACTACGGCAACTATGGCGACAGCTCGAACATCGAGAAAGTGGTCAATACCAAGGGCAAAGTCTACCTAAATGTAGAATACGACAAGTCGCAGTACTTGTGGGGTAACTACAACACGGGTGTCACAGGCACAGAAACCAGCGATTACAACCGTAGCTTATATGGCTTCAAAGCAGACTACCGCACTCGCGATACCACCCAATACGGTGAAGACCGATTGAATATCGTTGGTTTTGTAGCAGAAGCAGATTCCCTATACGCACACGATGAATTTCTTGGCACTGGCGGCTCGCTTTACTTCTTGCGTCACGGCGAAGCAGTACCAGGCAGTGACAAGGTTTACGTTAGGGTCGTGGATGAAAGCGGCTTAACGCAAAATGAAGTGCCACTAGAGCCGGGGCGTGACTATGAATTCGACCCATACCAAGGCCGAATTATCCTGACTAAGCCGCTAGACAACATCATGTCTGACAGCTTTGGCAGCGTGATTGAAGGCAACGACGATTACGAAAACTATCTGGTTGTGGACTACGAATACGTCCCTCAAGGCTCTGACTCACTGGATGCGATGTCTTACGGCGGCCGTGTGAAAGGCTGGATGAATGACTACATCGGCCTTGGCGTCACCTACGCGACGGAAGAGAAAGACAACCAAAACTACCAAGTTTACAGCTCTGATTTAACGCTTCGCGCAACGGAAGGAACGTTCATTAAAGCGGAATTCGCTCACAGTGAAGGTCGACAAACTGAGTCGAACTTTGTCTCGTACGATGGTGGTTTAACCTTTACGCCGATTGGTGACAGTCTAGAAGACCGCGAAGGTGACAGCATTCAAGTGACAGCCGTTGCGAACTTATATGACTTGGCGCCGAGCATCTTCGGTGCGGTCGGTAACGACGTCAAACTTTGGTACAAAGACAAAGACGCCGGTTACAGCTATGCAAGTAGCAGCGATGACCTTGAGCAAGAAGCGTATGGAGCGGAATTGCGCCTGCAAGCCACCGACCGTATTGCAGTGTTATCACGTTTTTCTGCCAACGAAGAGCGTGACATGGATGGCAATCTGAAAACAGATTCTGAGACCATTGAGCTAGAAACCCAATTCAAACTGACTCAGCACATCAAGCTATCGGCAGCAGGCCAACAGGTCGATGAGCTCAACCAAGCCGATGAGCAAAGTAACGCAACCTTGGCGGGTTTACGTTTGGATTACATGTGGGACAGCGACAACAGCGTTTATGTCAAAGGCCAAACCACAATGAATCAATCGGACGACTACGACGATAACGACAGCGTTTCTGTGGGAGCTGAGTTCCGCGTGTTGGAAGACTTATCACTGGGCGGTGAGTACACCACGGGTGATCGTGGCGAAATTGCCGAAGCGACGGTGACGTATGATGTCTCTGACGACCACTCTACCTATGTCACATACGTGGATGACAACTACGAAGGTGAAAACAACGTGATTGTCGGCCAACGTGCTGACCTAACTTCAAGCGTGGATTTCTACCAAGAGAACCAATTTGTCGATGAAAACGATGGCCACGGCCGTATCGACTCCTACGGATTTGGTTACGATGTGACAGACGATGTCGAAATGGGCATTGGTTATCAACAAGGTGAAATCGAAGACGATGAAAACCAAATCACCGAGCGACAATCCGTCAGCTTGAACGCGTCAATCGATTTGGATGACATCAACTTGAGTCACAAACTGGAATACCGTGTCGACAAGAACGAAGACGATCCCGATGTCGCACAGCGAGAGCTGGAGCAGATCGTGACGACCAACAGTTACACACATCGCTTAACGGAAGAGCACACCTTGTTTGGTAAGTACAACTACTCGATCACTGAGAGTCAAACCACAGGTGAGACCATGGCGCGCTTTGTTGAGGCAACAGGTGGCTTAGCATACCGTCCAATCTACAACGATCGTCTGAACTTATTGAGCCGTTATACCTACATTGCGGATTATGACCAACTAGACCGTGATGTGGATTACCAAGATGAAACCAGTCAAATCATCGAAGTCGAAGCGATTTACAGCATCGATGAAAACTGGGATGTCGGCGCGAAATACGCACACAAAGACAAAGAAGAAGTCTTTGCACGTGAATCCGGTAAGAACGAAATCGTCAAAAGTGACATTGATCTGTATGGCTTAAGCGCCTCTTACCGAGTGATGAAAGAGTGGGACGTCACCGGTGAATACCACTGGAAAACGGACACCTTAAATGATGAGTTGGAACATGGTGCCTTGGTGTCAGTGAACAAGCACATCGGCAACAACTTCAAAGTCGGTATTGGTTACAACTTCTCTGCCTTTGATAGCGACTTAACCAACGATGATGACTACGACGCGCAAGGCGTATTCATCAACTTGGTTGGTAAGTTATAACCCCATCTGTGAATGAGTGAGAGGAATTTATGAAAACAACCCTTCGTCTTCTTGGTGGGGTAGTGGGCACGCTGCTTGTCGCAGGTTGCGCCACTGATACTTACGTAAGCCAAGAGAACCGAGACAAGTTTACCGACTTGGACGTATCGAAATTCTTAATCAGCGAATGTTTAGCGCCAGAGCGAGAGATTCACATTGCTGTGGCAGAGCACTTTGCTTTTGATAAGTACAACATTCGAGACGTAGATGCGACGAGTCTGAATGCCTTCGTGCATGAAATCGAAGGCTTAAGCGGTCGAATTACCATTGTTGGTCATACCGATTACAAAGGCTCACTGGAATACAACGAAGCCTTGTCACTGCGCCGCGCTCAATCAGTGGAGAGCTTCCTGAAAGAAAAACTCAATCCAGACCATTATGACTGGGAAGTGAAGTATTTTGGTGAAACGCAGCCACTAGCGCTAGGTAAGACCGATGAAGATCGTGCTGAAAACCGTCGTGCTTTTGTGGTGTTCGAAGAAGCGCAAAAATATGAAGAAATGCCATTTTGTGAGCCACCCAAACCGGATCGTAAAATCTACATGGCGATGACACCGCACTTCGATTTCGACGAGTCCGAACTGAAGCCAGAAGATTTAGCCCAATTAGACAGCTTCACTGATAAGTTGCAAGGCTTGCAGGGCAGTATTCTTGTAGCAGGCCATACTGACCAAATTGGCTCGCTGTCATACAACGAGGACTTGGCACAGCGCCGAGCATCTGAAGTGGTGAAGTATCTGAAAACCAAAATCGACCCATCGCACTTCTTATGGGAAGTGAAATCGTTTGGTGAGCTAAAGCCGGTTATCAATGAACGCTCGAAAGAGGCCAATGCCCTTAACCGCCGAGCCTTCATCGTATTCAAAGAAGGTTCGATAGAGCAGACAACTATCCAACCTAAACAATAATTAAAAAGCCAGCCTAGGATTGAACCAATAAAGGCTGGCTTTTTTACCTTTCTCTCGTATTTCCACTCTATTTCATCCTCCTTTCCTACTTTCTCAAGCGCTGGCAAATACACGCTAGATGAAATAAAACCGCTTTGCCCTTAGCACAAATTATTTTCATTTATATTTCTATGAGTTGCATTTAGCTGAATAACAATTATTCGATTTAAGTATCGAGAATCGCAATATGATAACGAGAATTGTGATATTGACCTGAAAAACATATAGGAATTTTCTGAGTTTTGGGTAATACCCTGATTTAGCGAGATTTATAGACTAACTTTATTAGTGACGTCGTGTTAGCTAAAGCTAGGTATATAACTATGAAATGGATTTTGTTGCTTGTAAGCCACACTTTGTGTGTTTTGGCTGGTTTTGCTGCGGGTATTTACGCTCTGCCTATTCTTATTCAGCCGGATTCGCCTGATGTTTCCGTCATCTCTAATTCCACTGAAGGTGTGCTGTATCAAGGCTCTTTTGATCGCAACCGAACTGACAGTGATTTCCTACACTGGGGAGAAGGGGAGATCTGGTTAACAGAGGACACCATTGCGTTCCAAGGTGAGCTAGCTCCGGGCCCAGATTATAAAGTTTATCTTTCTCCAACATTCGTTGAAACGGAAGCTGATTTCAATCGATTGAAGCCGCAAATGATTAATGTGGGTGACGTAAAAACATTTGACCGTTTTATGGTCACTCTTCCTCAAGATCTGCCTTTAGACAACTACACGACCGTTATTATTTGGTGTGAAACATTTGGTGAATTTATTACCTCTGCGCAGCTCGAATCTGTCGCAAATCTGAACCAGAGCTGACAGCCAAAAAGTTTTAACTGATGCCGAATAAAAAATGACAGAAACGTGACAATGTTAATTTTTCTGTCGCCAATATCTCGGTGCCTAGTTTTTGACGCTATCGTTAGCTTAGTCATAACCATCTGAATAATTAATATTTTATATGAGTCGGAAAAGTATTGTGCCAATTGTTCAACGTTATTTAATCTTATTTTTGTTGATGTTTTTACTCCCTGTCCAAGCAATGGCAGCAGGGGAAATTGAAATATCTTTCAGTCCAACTTCAGGAACTTACTATGAAAATGGAGAAGTGATCACTTACTCCATCGAAGTAAGAAATACGACGATTACCACCATAAGCGACGTTTCAGTAACGAACGCTATTTGGGATGTGATGTCGGGGACCAACAAAGCATTTAGCAAGGTAAGCATATCGGATACCCATACATTAGGAACCGACCCCGGAAGTTACACATCAAGCAACAGTAACCTCGATGTAACCGGAGCAAACCTCTTACCCTTGGGGCGCATCACCTATCAAATAGAAGCGACGGTGACTGACGATGCGGCAGGAAATATTGTTCTCGGCAACACAGAGGTGAAAGGAACGGTTTCCGGCACAGAAACGACTTTTACGAACACTGATACGATTACTTATACCCCAGCAGAATACGATTACACGCTAGACGCTTTTGTCAGCCCAACAGAATATGATGTTGGCGGCACACTCACTTATACACTCACGGCGACGAACAATGGCACGTTTACCGTCAAAGGGTTAGATATCGAACAGGAGTTTGCGTCTTTAACTGGTCAAAAGCTAGATGGTTCAACTGGTAATGCATTTAGCAACGTGAGCATTAGCGCGGTTGCGTCGTCGGGAAGTGATGCGGGATCATTTTCGACAACCGGAGACTTATCTGTCTCGGATGCTGAAATTTCAGTGGGTGGCTACATCACCTATACGATTCAGGCAACAGTTGCTGCAGATCTTGTCTCTGACATTCAAACGCAAGCAACGTCAACGACTCGCTCTGGTACAGTTGACAGTAATGAATTAACGACACCACCAGCCGACCCTAATATCACACTGGAACATAAGCTCAACTCAACATCGCCATACCTGATTAATGGTGAGGTGGATTTTGAAGTGAAGGTGAGCAATACCGGTGGCGCGATTGCCCATAATTATCATGTAAAACAGAACATTAAAGACCTAATTAGCAGCAATGGTTTAGCTAACAATTTATCTCCTTCTTACAACAACACCGATGTGGACGGTAACCCCTTCACGACTTGGGATATCACGGTTTCAAGCATTGGCAGCAATTCTCTTTCGACTTATCAAGGCAGCGCGCAAACGGATGTCGATTTTGACGATACCGTTTCTATCTACCCGGGTGAGTCGATCACTTACCAAATTAAAGCAACCCTTACACCAATCACGATTGGCACCTTGCAAGGTTTTACTGCATCGGTCACAGATGATTCTGGGTCTCTGGTCAAAAGTACGAGCATTTCAGACACAGTTGATGCGGAAAAAGTACTAAGCGTAACGGACTCAGATATCTCGATTACCAAAACAACCTCGGCTTCTGAATACGTACCGGGTGGTGATATCGAGTACGAGATCACGGTGACCAATGGCTCTTCAAAATATTTCGCTAACAACCTGTTAGTGCAAGACAACCTGACCTGTGTGATGACAGAACAAGCGGGTGGAGCGGGAGATGGTCAAGCCTTTGAAAAATGGAAAGTCGAAGTCATTTCCGGAGAAGATTCAATTGGTTCAGATCCGGGGTCTTTTGGTTATAACTCTTGGACATCCAGTCCAATTACTTTGACTCCAGATATCGCGCCTGGTCAAACCATCAAGTACAAGTTAACTGCAAAAACCAACGAGACCAGCACAGGTCTTATATTGGATGATAGCTTGAGTTGTTCTAACGATAACGTCACTGAAGAAGGCTCGGGTGTTCAAACACCAGATGACAACTTGCGCGCAAGTAAAGATGTAGATAGCCGTTTTTATTCTTCTGGCCAGACTCTTACTTACACCATTACCGTGACGAATGACGGTGATGGTTTTGCAAACCAAGTTCAGGTGCTAGATGACCTTAATTCAGTGAAAACAACCGATATCAACGGTAACGAGATCAATGCTTATTCAAATTGGACGATCACCGCTGAAGCGTTTAAAGACGATGGTACGCCAGCGACGGCTTCAAATACTGGCATCTCCGGCGAGATCGATTATCCCGATAACTTAAATGTGATAGCAACGCTCCAGCCTCACTCCTACATTGAATACACCATCGTTGCGGACACTAACCCGATTGCTAATGGCCATATTTCCAACCAAGTAACGGTTGATGGAACCGTATATGCCGACCGAGGCTCTGACCCTCGTGACTTTGCGATTGAGCTAAATAAACGTGTTAAGACCAATACCGACTCAGGTTTTCATGGTGAGCAGACGGCTTACTCTAAGCTGGATACTGAGGTCACTTACCAAATCAGCCTGAAGAACGATAAAGAAAACGGATACGCGACCAATGTTGCTGTAAAAGATGCGCTTTCTAGTATTACGGCCAATGTACTAGAGCCAGATAGCATGACCAAAAAAGTCTTCAGCTCTTGGACGATCAGCGCTGAGATCATCTCGGATGATCCTCAACTTGATGGAAACCCTGCTTATACCGATGTTGGTACTTTTAGCGATAACACGGATCTAGATACTACAGCACAAATCCCACCCAACGTTGAAGTGTTGTATACCATCGTAGCGCAGATTGATCGTTCTAATGAAGACGAGATCATATACTCTCGATTCGACAATACCGCAGAGATCAAAACACCAGATTCTACGGTTCAGTCATCCGCGTCTGATACCGTTATTGTTTACCCTCACGATCCAAAAGTGATTGTGGCAAAAACAACACCAGATGATGCTTTTGTTCCGGGACAATGGGTTAACTTTAAAATCACCATTGTGAACACGGGGCCAGGTTATGCGAACGAAGTACGTGTCACAGATGACATCAAAGGTCTAAATGCATTCTCGGAATGGGAAATAACTTCGTACACGGATTCCAATAACACACCTTTTAAAACAGGCAGTTACGCTGGTGAAAAGTCGGGCTATCCAAACAATGGAAACATTGATAGTCGCATCGATATCGACCCGAAAGTGAATGGGGTAGAAGGTTACGTAGTTTACAATGTGAGAGGTAAAGTCAAAGACGATTACGTCGAAGATGAAATCTCGAACACAGCTGAAATCTACGATCCCTCGACCAATCTAAACCAATCCTCTTCTGCAGAAATTGGTGGGACGAGCAGTGAAAAGCTGAACGTTTCGATTCTAAAAACCGCTGACAAAGTCCGTTTTGTCCCAGGCGATGACGTCACTTATGAGATTCGTGTCTTGAACAATGGCGCGAATGTCGAAAATGGTCTTAAGGTCGTTGATTTGCTGACAGAGATTCGCTCTGTTTTAGCGAACGACAAAGACAACCAATACGAAAACTACCCTGATCAATCTCCGTTTGAATACTGGCAGTTTGATTTCGATGACGGTGGCGGCTTTCAACCTCAAACTACCGAAGACTTTATTTACCCACCGGGTGCAGCTTCTAACACAATGACGCTTGAACCGGGTGAGCTTCGTACTTTCCGAATTAAAGCTCACGTAAAAGACAACGTTATTGGTTCTCAAGATTCAATGGGGAACCTAAACGACAAAATTGAAAACGACGCTTACGTATATCGTGATTTTGGTGAAGTGACCGAAGAATCGCACGTTTCTCACCATGAAATGGAGCGCGCTTTCAATGGTGGAGACGTAGTACGAAAACTATTAGTAAATGGCGTAGAGTCTCGTTTCTACTCTCCGGGCGATACGCTTACCTATCAAGTGACAGTGTCTTCGCAAACTGGTTATGTCAACGATCATGGTGTGAATGAAAACATCACCGGCGTGACGACTCAGTTGCTTGATGGTTCATTAGCGACGCCGTTTGACACTGGCTTTACGGTTGATGTTTCTAAAGATGACTCAAATGGTGGTGACGGCACAACCGACGGCACATTAGATGGGACAGTTGAAGATAACAAAGATATTGCGACTACGATCGACGTTGCAGGTGGTGATTCCGTAACGTTCGAAGTTGAAGGCGTAGTCCGTGAAGACGCGACAGGTACGATTACTATTGGCGGCATCACGGTGATTCCAAACAGCTATCATCTGGCGTTCTCCAAAACGGTAGATCAATCAAGCTATGAACCGGGGCAACCCCTTGTTTACCGTCTAACGATAGAAAACGATGGTAAAGGTAACGCTTACAACATTCCTGTTATTGACCGATTGTCTAACGTCAATGTCGAGCTTGTCGATGGTTCAAGTGGTAAGGCGTTTGATTCTGGCTGGACTGTCGAGACGAGTATTGTTAGTGGAAGCGCTAAAGCGATCGTCGATTTAGACGGCACAATTGCGAACAATGCCGACATCAACACACATGCTTCAATTCCTGCTGGCACCAAGATCGAATACAAAGTGACAGCAAAAGTGAACGACAATGCTGTTGGTAACATTCTTAACTTGCTCGTGGTGGATGGCGATACCGTTAGTGCCGAGACAAAAGCATCCGCCGAAAAATACGACTTTTCTAAACATGTCACGAAAATCTATGACCAAGATGGTACGACTGAGCTAAGCGGTGGCTACACCCCTGGCGGCTACATCGAATATGAAATTTCGTTGAAGAACCTGAACAACGTTCACATCAATGACATGCCAATTAAAGATGAAATTAGCAAGGTTCAAACACAGTATTTTGGTGGCGGAACTGGTCAAGCGTTTGATTCATGGACAATCACGACAAGTGTAGACACGAGTGGTATCAGTAATGCTGGCACAGTAACCAACAACAGCGACATTGATACGACATTCAACCTAGCCGCGAACGGTTTTGCGACAGGTGGAACCTTCGTGACCTACACGATCAAAGCGAAGATCAGTGAGCAAGCTGTTGGTCAAATTCTCAACGTTGCTGTCGTTGATAACAGCCACAACCTCCCGGCTGAACCGGTCAATATGCTTCCTGCGAAAATCTCGAAAACGCATAAAGCGTACACAGACACGACGCTAGCAACACATAAAACGACCTACAACCATACGACTGATGGTGAGAAGATCGTTTATCACTTACGTATTGAAAATACAGGTAAAGGCTTGGAATACAATAAGTCTCTGCAAGAATTGTTTTCAAAAGTGAAAGTTCGTGTCGCGCAAAATGCCGCAGGCGAATCAGATTCCCAGACTTTAGAGGCATTCCAGCAGTATGGTTGGACGGTTTCTGTAACGACATCTGGAGAAGCAACCACAGACATTGGTGGCTATGCGGGTGGTGCTGGTTCAGACATCGATATTCCGACACTATCAATTGCACCGGGCGGTTGGATTGACTTCGTTATGGAATCTCAGATCCGCCAAGATGCACTTGATCAGATTGTCGTGAAACCTAAATACAACGGTTCTAACTTCAGTGCAGCAACAGTGACGCCAGAAGGCAGCAACCTTTCGGTAAACAAAGAAATTGTTTCTATTGCCGGAAAATCCTACGTTGCCGGAGATACTTACAAGCCTGAAGACGAAGTCATTTACAAATTTACGGTAACCAACACTGAACCAGTATGGCGTGACCAAACCGTTATTCAAGATATCGTCTCTAACGTTCGCGTTGAGGTGATCGGTGGAACGACGAAAGCTGCGTTCTCGGAGACGAACATCTCCCATGCCTTTACTTCAACAGGCACAACGGGAACACAAGACACTTACATCGAATCTTATGATGCAACCGATGATCTTGACCTGTTAGTCGATATCGCCCCAGAAGAAGTCATTGAGTTTACGGTTACCGGTAAAGTTCGCCCAGACGCACTTGGTGATATCGATGGCAACACGGGTAAAGCTGGCAATCAAAGTGATACCACTGATGTAATTCCACCAGTTGTTCCTGTACTAGATTTTGAAAAGTCTGTTTTGAGCACGACGGCAGATAGTGGCACTTGTACCTTCCCATCAACCACGGGCACTGATTGTCACTACAACCCAAATGGCCAAGTTCAATACCAAGTTAGCGTGACCAACGTGGGTGACAGTATTACCAATGGTGCAACGATTGTTGATGAATTGAATACGATTAACACTTCTGATGGCAAACCTGCATTCCAAGATTACAGTGTGGCAATCGTAAGTGCGCCTGATGCAGACCGTTTCTCTATTACGGGTAACTACCAAGGAACTGTACCACTAAATGCTGCATTTGATTTGATGCCAGGTGATACGGTTGTGTTTGAGATTGATGGCACAGTTGCAGCGGACGCGACTGGGACAATAACCAACGTCGCCAAAGTGAACGATGTCGACAGTAATGAAGTCGTTCTTGACCCTGGTACATCAAGTCTTATTGCTCAGAAATCCACAGATACACCAACGTATACACCGGGCTCTGAAGTTCGCTACCAAATGCGTGTGCGCAACGAGACTGCCAATAATGAGCTAATTGATATCCGAGACATTATTAGTGACTACAAAGTTGAAGTCGCTGATGGCTCAGAGCAAGTTGCTCTAAAAGACTGGACGGTCAGTGCTCAAGTCATTACTGACGGGAACCCAGCTTATACCGACATTAGCAACCTAAACTCCATTGCACCAAACACCGATATTGATGTGACGGTTCAGATGGGTGGTAAAGCGGCCGATGATACTTACACAGAAATCCTGATCGAAGTTGTTGGTCATGCACGTGACGATGCGGTCGGGGAGTTTACTAACCAACTTCAAGGTAAGTTGAGTTCAGGCACTACGTACTTTAGCTATAACCTGAAAGAGAAAGTGATCGTTCCAGAGCCGGGCAGCTTAACGGTCACCAAAGTCACCTCAACGACTCCTGCGATTTACCATCCGGGCGATACCATCGGTTACGACATTGAGGTGAAAAATACCGGTACAGGTTATGCGACCGATGTTCTGATTTCAGACCTTTGGAAGACGATTCGTACTGAAAAAGCAGGGGCGACATTGCCTGTGCGCGCGTTTGATTCTTGGTCAGCAACATCTGTGAGTGTTGATGGTACAGATCCAACGCTGACTCAACCAATTGCGGGCTCTGAGGTGACTGGCGACAATGGTTATCAGATTCGTTACAACATTCACCCAGATCACACGGTGAAACTTCATGTCGAAGGTGTTGTGAAAGACGATCTTGTTGGCGACATTACCAATACGGTTGAAGTTAGTGATTCAAGTGGTACTCAATCGGCCGATGCGACTTATGTGGCTGCGACGGCTGATTTAACGGTCGAAAAAACGGTCGACAAGAGCCAATACGAATCTGGTGATACCCTCACTTACACCATCAAAATAGAAAACACGACGGCGAACTGGGCAAGTGATGTCGCGGTTAAAGATTTAGTCAATGACATCACGTCTACCAGTGTCACTGGTGCGACAGTGAAAGCGTTTGAATCCGGAACCATCTTCTTCGATGCGGCCTCTCAAACTGGCGATACTAAGTTCCCATCAGCAACGGGTGAATTCCTAGATGGTAGCTTGGACATCGGTCCAAATGATGTGGTGACGTTGACTGTTGAAGGTGAGCTTGACCCTGAAGTCGTAGGTGACGTGACTAACCAAGTGGAAGTCACTTACAACGGTGCAACAAAAACAGCAGAGGCAACCAGCACCGCGAAGATCCCAGATTTAACCTTCACCAAAGAGCCTATGGTCGAGTTTTATAGCCCTAACCAAGCGGCAGGTTACATCCTGAAAATCGTCAACGAAGGCAACAGCTACGCGAATGACATCAATCTAAAAGATGAAATTGGTGCACTAACCGTCGATACCGTTGATGGCTCAGTGAACCAAGCCTTCCTGCAATGGGCTGTTCAGTACGTGACTGGAAGTTCATTGACTACGGTGGATGCTAACTCACTCGTTGTCGACAAGGACATTGATTACAACATCGACCTCGCACCGAACGACACCATCACTCTTTACGTTATTGGCTTAGTCAATACAGAAGCGACGGGTGACATTGTTAACACCGCAACGTTGAATCACAACAGTAAAGACGTGACGGCAACAGCAACATTGAAACCGCGTCCGGGTGATATCGTTCTGGAGAAAACTACTGATGAACGTTACTACCAACCGGGTGAGTTCTCTACCTTCCGAGTCAAAGTGACCAACAATGGCTCGGGCTTTGCGGCGGCTGTGAAAGTTGAAGACATCATTTCTTCGCTTGAAGTAGAAACCTCGGGTGGTGCGATGGAAGCAGCGTTGAATGATTGGACGATTGTGACCACGAAAGGCGACCCACGCACCAATATCGAAACGGTACCGGGACCAAACGGTGACATCTCTACCAACCTTGATATTGCACCTGGCGACACGGTTGAATTTGCTATCACAGGTACAGTCAACAGCAGTGCGGTAGCCAACATCGTTAACACAGCGACGGTTGAGTTTGGCGGTGCGACTACCGATGCAACGGCAACGCTAGAAACCCTACCTGAAGAGGTTTGGATAGAGAAAACAGCCGAATCGCCAATTTATATTCCGGGTGAGGAAGCGGTGTTCCATGTTCGCGTTTACAACGGTACTGATGGCTTCGACAACGACATTGAGCTCGATGACATTCTGTCAGGTATTAAAGCGGTCAATATCTACGGTGTAAATGAACGTGCTTTCGAGAGTTGGAAGATTGAGACGACTAACAATGACAGTCGAACAACCATCACGCCAATGCCAGTTGATGACCAAGATATCCGTTCGGTGATCGATATCGCGCCACATGACATTGTTGAGTTCACCATTACGGCGAAAACCAATCCATTGGCAGCGAGTGAAATCACTAACACGGCAATTGCAGACTTAAACGGCACCACACAGCAATCAAGTGCAACGATTCAACCTCAATCGCAAGGTATCTCTATCGAGAAAACCGCTGACACTGAGTTCTACATTCCGGGCAAAGAAGCGACGTTCCGCGTCAAAGTAAAGAATGAAGGTACGGTGCCAGCAACAGACGTAGAGGTGAAAGATGCCATCAGTGACCTTGAAGTGGTTCGCTTAGATGGCACGACAGTCAAAGCGTTCGACTCGTGGCGTATCGAAGTGAACAAGGGCAGTTCCGATACTGATATTACCAATATTCCGAGTGTAAATACGGACATCGATTCAACGCTGACCATTGCAGCGAATGATGAGGTGGAGTTCGTTATCACGGGTTTGGTGAATCAATACGCAACGGGTGAGATTGAAAACACCGCGAGTGCAACATTCCGTGGTGAAACACAAGAAGCAAGCGCGATGCTATTGGCGATGCCAGAGTCGGTCAAGCTAGAGAAGACCGTCGATGATGAGTACTACCGTCCGGGTGAAAACGTCACTTACCACGTGGTGTTAAGTAATGAATCTGGCTCGTTTACCGAAGAGATAGTACTTAAAGATCTTATCTCAGAGTTGAAGGTAAATACGATTCACGACACCGAAGCGCCAGCGTTTACCAGTTGGAGCATGACAAGCTCATACACTGATGACCGCACCATCGTCTTACCACAAATTCAGGGCGACAATCTGGACGTGAATAGCCGTGTGATTATTGCGCCAAACGATAAGTTGGACATTGAAATCACAGGTGTTGTCAACGCAGATGCGATGGGAGAAATCACCAACCACGCGTATGCCTACGACAAGTCAGAAAGCGATGTTCTGGCGGATGATTTCGCAACTATCAAACCACTGCCGATTATTTTGTCGGTGACCAAGGTGGCAGATAAAGCGGAATACACCAACGACGACGATGAGATTACCTTCACGATGACGGCCACCAACCGAGGCTCTGCAGATGCAGAAAGCGTCAACCTGTTGGATGAAATCGATAAGCTTATTGGTAACAACGGCAATCCATTGTTCACCACATGGAAAGCGACCATCACTGAGCTCAAGTCTGGTGTGGTGGTTTCTGTCGATTCAGATAGCAATGTCGATTCAAACCACACTATGAAGGCGTACCAAGGTAATGAATACGAAATCGTAGTGACGGGTGAAATTAACCAAGGCATTGATGACAACTTTACGAACGTCTTTACCGCGAAAGCATCGACAGGTGAAGTCGCTTCCGCCAACGTCACGATTAAGGTTAAGAAGCAAGCTTACAACGAAGGCATGCTGAAAGTGACCAAGGTAGCGAGCAAGTCAGAGGCGAGCGTCGGTGAGGTAGTCGAATACGAAGTCGTGATTACCAATGAAAACGACAACCCATTCACGGGTGTACGTTTGGTTGACCGCTATCCGGGAGGTTTTGCTTACATCCCAGACTCGACTGAGATGGTCAACAGTGGTCCTGATGGCGTATTTGATACCTCGGATGACATCCAAATCACCGTAGAGCCAACGAAGACCAATCAACTGTTCTTCGAAGTCGGCGACATGAATATTTACGGCAAGGGCGATTCGAAAACCGCTGATGCTGTTCGTATCCGCTACCTAATGCGTGTAAGCGTTGGTGCCACTTTTGGCGTTTACACCAACACCGCATGGGCTGAAGCGCCACCGGCAGAAAGCTTCTCGGCACAAAACACCACGACCAACTATGTTGTGAAGTCGAACCTCGCCAGTGCAACGGTTGAAGTCATGCCAGACAAGGTATTCGATACCGCTTCAATCATCGGCAAGGTGTTCGAAGACCACAACGGTGACGGTTTCCAAGCAGACGCAACGGCAGATGACATTTATATCGATGTAGACCTTGCCGCGGGCGATTACGTACCGGGCTCAACCTTTATTACTCAAGATGGTGTTGAAACCCAACTCAAAGATGTGAAGGTGAAACACAAAGGCCAAGACGTTGTTATGTCGAGTGTGGATAAAGGCTATGAAGTCGATGAGCTGTACGGCCTATCTCGTAACCGTACCCTCGAACACAGCAACAAAGTGGTGTTCCAGTTTAATACTCGAACTCGCCAAGGTTTCCCGTTCAAGGTGACAACGGATAACGGCACGCACATTGAGTTCGATAAGCAAGGTAACGCGATTACCAAGCACAAAGGAGATAAGAAAAAAGGTCTGTCGGCAGAGAATATCGACGTGGTGAGAAACCTCTACCGAGATGGTGATATGTACTTATGGGAAATCATCGTAGAGAACAAAGGACTTTACGAAGACGGTATCCCAGGTGTTCGACTGTTAACGGTTGAAGGCATCATCATCGAGACAGACCAATATGGTCGATACCACGTTCCAGATCAGTGGGTGTTGAATAAAAAAGGTAAGCAGTTCTTGGTCAAAGTCGACACAGACTCGCTACCGACAGGCATGACGGTGGTCAGTGAGAACCCGAAAGTACGCCGAATCACACCAAACAAACTGACGAAATTTAACTTCAGTATTCAAAGCAGTGGGGATGATTAACCGTTCGCAGTACAGACGCAGGCTGGGCCAGTTCCAGCCATCCACTCAAGCGGTTAAGCAGGATTATTATGATTAGATTTAGACAATCAAAACTGACAATGTGTATCGCGGCTGCGTTGCCGATACTTTCGTACGCGAAAGACACCAGCCAATTGGAGAAACTTGACAGTGACTCACTGGGTATTGAAGTAAAAGCTCACGAACAAACGGATAACTCGCGTATCTACCTAGACCAAGGTGCGATTTGGGTAAGCCGCGACATCATGCGATTTGACCCAGTTCTCGACCTGAGCATTAGCAGTGATGTTGAAGTGAAAGACGGCAAGCCATTGCAAGAGATGAGCTTCGCTATTACAACCAACTTCAGCTACTACGTAGACCATTACCAACTGGAAGTCTTCCGTGGTGGTGACCGTGGCTTGGTTGACCCTTTAGCAGTGGTTGAAGGTCAGCAATTTGCAAACGATTTCAACATTGTTTGGGATGGCACGACCGACCAAGAGTATCAATTTGAATCCAACACACAGCTGTTGTTCCGTTTAAAAGCCTTCGATAAAGACGGCAACATGGACGTGACGACGGTTGGTGTGATTGACCTTGTCGAGCCAGATTCTGAAGTCGATATCGATAAGAACGACGGTGAAGAAGAGCAAAGCCGCAAGCTCGGCAAAGCTCAGTTGATGCGTCACAACATTCCTACCTCTGCTGGTCTGGCTAGGTTCATGGGTACGGGACTAAAAGGCGTTGATAAAGTCGTGATTGGCGAAGACGAGTTTGATGTGGAAGAGGGCGAGTTATACGCAGAACAATACTTGCCAGCAGACGCTTACTTGTTCCCAACTCGTGTGGTATTCGACAGCGGCGAAGAGCGTCGCTACCAACTGTACGTGCGTATTCCTGATGAGTATTGGGTACAAGCAGGTCTTGCGGATTTCTACATCGGTAAAAACAAAGTGACGGGCAACTCCGCCGCATTAGCTGTCGACGAGCAATACCAAGATGACATCTATAACCAAGGACGCTTGGCGTACTTTGGTCAGGGTAAATTTGGCGACAAACTCAGAGTTACCACTCACTTTGATACTAAAGAGAGTGACGTGCGAGACATGTTTAAGAACCCGTTTGCCTCTGATTCTTCCAGCGTATTCGACATTCTCGAAGACGACGATGAGATGTATTACGGCAACTATGGTGACAGCTCCAACATCTACAAAGTAGTGAACACCAAAGGTAAGGTTTACCTCAACGTTGAGTACGACAAATCCAATGTCTTGTGGGGTAACTACAACACTGGCATTACTGGCACCGACAACAACGATTACAACCGTAGCTTATACGGTTTCAAAGGGGATTATCGTACCCGATCAACCACTAAATTTGGTGAAGATCGTCTAAACATTGTTGGCTTTGCGGCTGAATCTGATTCACTCTTTGCTCACGATGAATTCCTAGGCACTGGTGGTTCGTTGTACTTCTTGCGTCATGGTGAAGTGGTACCGGGCAGTGACAAAGTGATGGTGAAAGTTGTCGACCCAGACAGCAGCATCACAGTGCAAGAAATGCCGCTGCAATCGGGGCGTGACTATGAAATCGACCCGTATCAAGGCCGCATTATTCTGACCAGACCGCTGAACAACATCATTTCGGATAACTTCGGCACGGTCATCAACGATCAACCAGCATCTGGCTATGACAACTACCTTTCGGTGGACTACGAATACGTTCCCCAAGGCAGTGACGCGCTTGACGCAATGACTGCTGGTGGTCGTGTGAAAGGTTGGGTGAACGACTATATTGGTGTGGGTGCTAACTACCAAACCGAAGAAAAAGACAACCAAGATTACGAAGCGTACGGCACGGACTTAACCTTGCGTGCATCTGAAGGGACGTACTTAAAAGCCGAATTCGGACACAGTAAAGGTCGCCAAACCGATTCCAACTACGTATCTTTCGATGGCGGCTTAACCTTTACTCCGATTGGTAGCAACGCGGAAGATCGTGAAGGTGATATCTACCAAGTGAAAGGGGTGATGAACCTCTACGACTTAGCACCCAACGTATTCTCTGCGGTGGGTAACGACGTTAAAGCTTGGTACAAATCCAAAGACGCAGGTTACAGTTTTGCTAGCCAAGATGACGACTTAGAGCAAGAGTCTTACGGTACTGAAATTCGTTTTCAAGCCACTGACCGAGTTGCTGTGAAGACGCGCTTTACCTCGGTTGAGGAGCGTGAATCCGATGGTGATCTGCGAACCGATACTCAGCAAGCGGAATTGGAAACCCAAGTTAAAGTCACCAAACACATCAAGATCTCAGCAGCGGGTAAACAAGTTGAAGAGCTAAACAACCAAGATGAAAAAGGCAAAGGGACGTTAGCGGGTCTGCGTGCTGACTACATCTGGGACAGCGACAACAACGTGTACATAAAAGGCCAGAAAACCGTAGGCCAAACCGACGAATACGACGAGAACGACAGCGTTACGCTAGGTGGTGAAACCCGCATCCTAGAAGACTTTGTGGTTGGTGCAGAATACACCACGGGTGATCGTGGTGATGCGGCAGAAGCAAGCGTGACGTATGACGTAACCGAAGATTACAGCACGTACTTAACCTACGTAGACGACACATACGAAGGCAAAAACAACGTGATTGTCGGGCAACGTGCAGATCTGACTTCAACCGTCGATTTCTACCAAGAAAACCAATTTGTAGATGAGAACAACGGCAAAGGTCGTATTGACTCGTTTGGTTTTGGTTACGACATGAATGATGACATCGACATGGGCATCGGCTACCAAAAAGGCGAAATCGAAGACGACCAGAAGATCACCACAGAGCGTCAAGCCGTGAGTGTGAGCACTTCGATTGATGTAGATGACGTATTGTTCAAGAACAAAGTCGAGTACCGTGTCGACAAGACCGATGATTCCGCAGATCCAGATAAAAAACGTGTCGACCAGTGGGTGACGACCAACCGTTACACGCACCATCTAACGGAAGAGTACACTTTGTTTGGCAAGTTCAACTACTCACGCTCAGAAAGTAAATCGAGCGATAAAGTGTTGGCTCGTTTTATTGAATCCACTGCAGGTTTAGCATATCGCCCAATCTACAACGACCGTTTGAACGTTCTTTCTCGCTACACGTATTTGGTGGACTTCGACCAACTTAACCGCGATGTGGATTACAAAGATGAAGAAAGCCACATCATCGAAATCGAAGGTATCTACTCGTTGGATGCAAACTGGGATTTAGGCGCGAAATACGCTTATAAGGACAAGCATGAAATCTTCACTCGTCAGTCAGGCGAAGACATTCCAGTCGACAGTAAAATTTCTCTCTACGGTTTGAGTGCCTCTTACCGTGTTATGAAAGATTGGGACGTGACTGGTGAGTACCACTGGAAGACGGACAGCACCTACGACGAGCTAGAGCAGGGCGCATTGGTTTCGGTTAACAAACATTTGAGCGACAACTTCAAAGTCGGCGTGGGTTACAACTTCTCAGGCTTTGATGGCAACCTAGCGAATGATGACGATTACGACGCATCAGGCGTGTTCATTAACCTAGTTGGTAAGTTATAAGAGGGCGATATGAAAACGACGATTCGTTTGTTAAGCGGCATGATCGCAGGGGCAATATTGGCAGGTTGTTCGGCGGATGCGTATGTAAGCCAAGAGAACCGAGAAAAGTTTGCCGATGTCAATGTCTCCAAGTTTCTGATCAGTGAATGTTTAGCGCCGCAACGCGAAATCCATATTGCGGTTGCCGAGCATTTCGACTTCGATAAATCCATCATTCGTGAAGCCGATGCGGCAAGTCTAGATGCGTTTATCCGTGATATTCAAGGTTTGAGCGGGCGCATCACGATTGTTGGTCACACCGATTTTAAAGGTTCTGACGAATATAACGAGAAGCTGTCTATGCGCCGTGCTCAATCGGTAGAAGCGTATCTCCAGCAACAACTCGATCCAGAGCAATACGACTGGGAAGTGAAGCACTTTGGTGAGTCGCAGCCGCTAGCGTTGGGTAAATCGGAGCAAGCTCGCGCCGAAAACCGTCGTGCTTACGTGATGTTTGAAGAGGCGAAGAAGTACGAAGAGATGCCTTTCTGTGAGCCGCCAAAACCAGAACGTAAGATCTACATGGCGATGACGCCACACTTTGATTTCGATAAGTCGGAATTAAAACCGGAAGACCTTTCACAATTAGATGATTTCATCGCAAAACTGAAAGGTTTAGAAGGTAGCATTATGGTGGCTGGTCATACCGACCAAGTGGGTTCGCTCTCTTATAATGAACAATTGGCGGAGCGAAGAGCGCAAACCGTGGTGGCGTATCTCAAGACGAAACTCGAACCATCGCAGTTTGTGTGGGAAGTAAAAGCCTTTGGTGAGCTTCAACCTGTGATCAACGAAGAATCTCCGGAAGCCAATGCTTTAAACCGCCGTGCGTTTATCGTATTTAAAGAGAGCGAACTGGGGCAACCGACTGAATAATTTGGTAAGGTTGTCCTCTCGCAAGCTAGCTATCTGTTTTCTGAGCGATATTTAGCATGAAAGGTCAACCTATCTAAACCAAACAGGGAGTCGGGTAATGGAGAAAGTGCAGTTAGTCGTCGATTTTCTTCTCACTCACAAAATTTTATTTTCCGCATTAATCCTGCTGTTTATCATTGTTCTACGTCGTTTGATTCTGTCTCGAATTCGTGGCGACGATGCCTTCATTACGGAAGAACAACGCAGTTGGATGTCGAGAACCAAAAACGGCACATTTGCTATCACACTGATTCTGCTGTTCATCTTATGGCAATCTGAAATCAGCGAATTCGCTCTAAGTGTTACGGCGATTGCAGTGGCGATCGTGGTCGCATCGAAAGAGATTATTCTTTGTTTTACCGGTTCGATTCAGCGAGCCAGTTCGCGCTCATTCCGCATTGGTGATTGGATTGAAGTCGGCAAGCTGTGTGGTGAGGTTATTGAGCACAACATGATGGCGACAGTGATTCAAGAAATCGATCTGCATCATGGGCAATACCATTTCACGGGGAAAACCGCGACGTTGCCCAACAGCATGTTCTTCACCTACCCAGTGAAGAACCTCAATTTCATGAAGCGTTACGTCTACCATGACTTTTCTGTCGTGGTGAAAGACTTCGTCAATCTCTACCCACTTTTGCCGTTACTGACCGATAAGATTGATGAACATTGCAGTTACTTTGCTGATGTTGCTCACCGTTACAATGCGATGATCGAAAAGCACGCTGGTGTTGATCTGCCGGGTGCTGAGCCGCACATCCATATCTCAAGTAACATCAACGGCGAGCAAATCCTGCACATCATGATTTTCTGCCCGACTGACAAGGCAAACCATTTAGAGCATCTGATTCGTAAAGACTTTATGGAGCTCTATGAGCAGCGATTTCCAATGAATACTGAGCATTAAGTTCTCGCTCAATAATCATCTGGCAAATGTTAACCCTCGCTTTTCACAGTGAGGGTTATTTTTATGTGTCCACTTATCGTCACGACAAATAATCTTAATGGATCGAGGCGCATATAATCGCTAAATTACGCATCGCAACCTATCCGCACAACTTACGCTTGCTGCTAAGCACTAAAAATTACTACTAACTAAGACTACATAGATGGTCACGCCTAAAAAAGGCACAGGTTGCAATTACGGCTGTTCGTTTAACAGCTCACTCCCCCATTTATAATAAGATGCTCCATGCAAACTGGCTTTACACTCAAATTTGCACCTGCCCAACGTTTATTGGCAGTGGTGAGTCAATGGCGAGCGAGCTCCAAGTCCTATTTAACGGATTTGGCGTCTATTGCTTTGCTGTTACTTCCACTGACTTTGTCTAATGCGTTGGCTATATTTCTCGGACACGTTTTCAGGCTTACTGGTTTGGCTGATTTGTCGCAGCTGTTATTCCACGTCTCCGACATTTTGATCAACCTCTATCCAAGTGCGTTTTGTGTCGTTGCAGGGTACTACCTTTCCCACAAAACCAATGTTTCGAGCGCTCTGTTCATCATCTACTCGCTGATCATGTTTTATTTGGTCTCGATAGAAAACAGCAGCTTGTCAGCGACTTATATGCTGCCAAACAATCCGTTACTCGCTTTATTGAGCGCGACGATGACGTACGTGTATTGCAGCCTATTCAAGATACGTTTGTTAGAGCCGCAAGCTCTCGATTTTTCGTCCCGTTTGCTCAAGCACGTGGTGCACTTCTTCTTGTTTGTGCTGGTGGCCTTGGTCATGTCCCATTTCACCGCGATTTTTATGGCGCTGTTTGGTGGCATGGTCCGTGATTTGGGTGTCGACCCACTGACGCTCAGTGGCGGATTGATGTATCAAACCGTGCTTGGGTTACTTGGCTCGATTGGTATCAACGGACACAACTTGCTGTTTGCGATTAAGCAGCAGATCTTTGCTGCCACAGAAGCCAATATGATGGCTTGGCAAGCAGGGGATGCGCCACTCAACGTCATTAGCCAAGGCTTTTATGATGCATTCATGTCGATGGGCGGCTCTGGTAACTCGATTAGCTTGTTGCTGTGTGTGCTGATGTTCGCGAGAGAGCGTAACCACCTGATGCTTGCTCTGGCAGCAATGCCACTGGTGATTTTCAACATCAACGAAGTATTGCTGTTTGGCTTGCCGATCATCTTTAACCCAATCCTGATCGTGCCTTTCGTTTTGGTGCCTTTAGTAAGTTTTGTTATCACCTATTCGTGTATCTCGTTTGGTTTAGTGCCACCGGTAGAGAACATCGTGAACTGGATGACGCCACCCATTTTCAGCGGCTACATGGCAATGGGAAATCAAATTGAAGGCTCAATTCTGCAAGCGTTAATCATTGTGTTGGGTGTTTTCATTTACCGACCATTTTACTTGGCATACGCAGGGAAGTTTTCGGCGCAGTTTCGTGCAAATACCGCCTATACCGGTATTGAAAGTTCGATATTCAAATCATTGTTGAACAACGTAAGAGACTCCAATAACTCCAGTATCAGCAAATCGACTGCACAAAAGCGCTTAACCACGATATTGCGAGAAGGTGAGTTGGTGATGTTTTATCAAAAACTTCAGTCGACTAAGAAGGTCAACGTGTTCTCGTATGAAGCGTTACTTCGTTATATCGATAAAGATGGAA
This sequence comes from Vibrio sp. CUB2, assembly GCF_001557945.1. NCBI lineage: Bacteria > Pseudomonadati > Pseudomonadota > Gammaproteobacteria > Vibrionales > Vibrionaceae > Vibrio > Vibrio sp. CUB2. The sequence goes on from NZ_LNRB01000004.1 coordinate 148,146, forward strand.
ACCTTTGCCCACCGACGTTTGTGAGTGACTTCCAAATGCTCAACTCAATGCCGCTGTTGGATAAGTTGGTCATTGAAAGAGTCTTGGCAGATATGCAGCAGATGACGCTGTCGAAAGATCGCCGTATTGCCATCAACATCGCAGTAGCGACGATTGAGCAAGAAGAGTTTGTTCCGCACCTACTATCGCGTTTAGCCCACTACGGCATCTCGCCAGAGTGGTTGGAAATTGAAATTACCGAAGAAGCGATTCTTAGCAATAAGGTGTTTTTGATTAAAACTATGGAAGCGCTGCAAGCTCAAGGTATTCGTATCGCTATGGATGACTTTGGTACGGTTTATGCGTCGTTCCCGCATTTGCTGAAATACCCGTTTGATAAGATCAAGCTCGACCGTTCTCTCTTGCTCGATGCCAACGATCAAAAGGGCAGAGACCTTTACGAACTGGTCGCAAAGTTGGGGCATATTACTCATTGCGAAGTGGTTGCAGAAGGGGTGGAAACCCAACAGGAGTACGATTTTGTGAAAGGTTGTGGTGTCGATAAAGTGCAAGGTTATTTCTTTGCTCGTCCGTCACCGCTTAAGGACATTCTTGACGAGCAACAAGACAAGCCACTTTTATCGTCACAATTACAAAGTCGAGTGGAAATATAGGCTTACAGGCGCTAATGTGCGCGCCCTTGCCTAAAAAGCAGGCGAATTTACAAACGACGTTGGCCTGAGAAACAACGCGTTTTGACCAAACAAAAGAGTGTCAATGGGAATGATTGGTGCTCTTTGTGTTTGGTAAGAAACAACAAGTTGGCTATGGCTACCTTTGTTGAGTGACTATTCGCAACGTTGAACGATCAACGCTTTGTTACTCGAATGATACCGTCCTCGACGAGCATGTCGAAACTCTCCCTCATTGCGAAACAAACTAAACGGATTTAATTGCGGCGAACTTCCTGAACGGCTCTTTGAGTCGTACTTTGATGGATTTACTTAGCCAAATGAATAATCGATACATTAATCGGCTTTTTACTTTAATTTCTTCCAACTCATACATTAACGGTTTGTGTAATGTCCTCGTGATGTTATTGCCCGTGTCGCTCATTTCAGCATTTAGTACCTTGCTGAGTAACCTATTTATGATTGCTGGTTATGAGCAACTTGGCATCACGATCGGCACGGCAAGCGCGATCATTTGGAAGCTTTTCCCGATCTTACTGTTAGTGTATTTCTCGCAGTTTCTTTCTTCTTTGCTGAAAGTCTCTCGTGTAAATGTCATCACGCCATCGCTGATGGTTTACTTTATCGTGTGTAACGAATGGGGTTTGCTGCAAGAAGGCTCCGTCGTTCCGAGTAACTACCCACTGGCGATCCTTGTACCAACAGTAATCGCTTGGTCTGTGCGTGTGATGCAAAACCGAAAATGGTTCATGCGTTCAGATTTGCCAAATGTGGTGGATCAATCATACAACCTTGTAGTGGCAACCATTGTATTGGTGGTCGGTTACTCAGCCCTTGGCTACGTGCTTGGCAAGGCAGTTTGCGCAGCAGATGTCGCGAGTTTTCTGCTTCCAGAACTTGACCCAAACTCTTTGCTTGATGGCATTATCTATGAGTTTGTACGTAACCTGTTTTGGTCGATTGGCATCAATGGTCACATCATCTTTGCTCCTTACAAAGCAGAACTGTATGAGACAACGCGTGTCGCGATAGAGAACCACGAAGCACTTGGCACACCTCTGCCAATTTTAACCACCAACTTCTATGACTTTTATGCGGGAATGGGTGGGGCAGGAAACACCATTTCTCTGGTGCTGTGTATGCTGTTTCTAACCAAGAATCGCAGTTACAAAGCATTGGCGGCGACGGCGTTAGTATTAAGCTTGTTCAACATCAACGAACCGATCATTTATGGCTTACCAATCATGTTCAACCCAGTCCTGATTGTGCCGTTTCTGATTGCGCCTATTATCGGTCTTATCATTGCGTACATTGCCACGGTGATGGGCTTAGTTGCGCCGATAACAGAAATCATTAGCTGGATGACACCGCCATTAGCCAGTGGCTACATCGGTACAGGTTACACGTGGACGGGGGCGATATTGCAGCTGATCATTATTCTGGTTGGCATTGTGATTTACTATCCGTTCTTTAAACAGATGGACAAAATTGGCAGCTCAAATGCTTTGCTTGCGAAGTCAGCCTCTGATGATTTTTTCAACTATGAGGGCTTGGACAATGGCAAAGTCGCGGGGGCTTTCTTCCCGGAGATTACCAATAAATTTGCTGCTCAGAAACGCATTAGCGATTTGAAGAAACACGGTGAGTTCTTCCTGTTCTACCAACCGCAGGTAAACGCTCGCACTGGTGAGATTCGTTCGCTTGAGGTGTTAATTCGTCATCGCTCTGAAACGGGTGAGATCACGCCTCCAACGTTTCTAGAAGATTTTGCCAAAGTCGGTTTGATGAGTGAGTTGGACCTGTGGGTGGTAGAAACGACGCTGCGAGAAGTTGCGCCGTTAGCGAATCGACCAAGTTTTAAGGTGTCGATCAACCTGTCTCCTGAAACGTGTTTGGTGCCAGATTTCACAGAGAAAGTGTTGATGATGATTCACCAAAGCGCACTTTCTTACTCGCAAGTTGAGTTTGAAATTACCGAAGACATGTTGATTCAAGATGAGCATCGTACCCACCGTGTGTTGAGTGAGTTACGAGAAGCAGGAGTGAAGATCGCGCTTGATGATTTTGGCTCCGGCTATTCGTCGATCGGCTACTTGTCGAAATACGATTTCGATAAGGTGAAAATCGACCGCTCTTTAGTGCTCAACCTTGATAACAAGAACGGAAGAGAGTTGTTCCGACTGACAGCTAAACTGGTGAAAATCACTGGTGCAGAAACCGTTGCGGAAGGTATCGAAACGGAGCGTGAGTTAGAGTTTATGGCAGAGCAGGGGATTGATTTGATTCAGGGCTTCTACTTCTATAAACCTATGCCGTTTGATGACATTACGAAACTTGAATACACCCAATCAGACGACAGTTCAGAGTACGATCACTTCGCGTTTTAACTCTTGAACTACAGATACAATTAAGGGAAGCCATCGTGCTTCCCTTTTCTTTTTCAGAGGCTTAAGTTCGAGCGTGAACGTTTATTTGAACTCAAACTTACCCTGCATGATTGCCCAGTGACCAGGGAAAGAACAGAAGAACGAGTAATCGCCCCCTGGAGTCATTTTCTCTGTGCTGAACGTGATGGATGTGCTCTCGCCGCCGCCGATCACTTTAGTGAAGGCATAAACGCGATCATCGTTAGGTTTTACGTAGTTGTTTTCAAGGCCTGCTGACATGCCTTCTGTACCGACTGCTTGTAGGTTAGACGTGTCTGCAATGACCACGTTGTGACCCATTGACTGTGCTGGCATCTTACCTGTGTGGTTCAGCGTCAGTTTTACTTCTTTACACGTTGCTGGAACACTCATAGTTTTGGTCGAAAACTGCATCATATCGTTTGCATCGATAGACACTTCACACTCTGCGCTCGCTTGTGCGCCAAAGCTCATTCCAACTAGTGCAAAGGTTGCTGCTACTAAACGTAAAGACATATAACACTCTCCATATTTTATTTTGGGCTGACTTGGATTCAAACCGATCCAATGCATCTCATTATCATCGAATATTCAATCTGAAACCGTGCTTCAATCCGGATATTGACGTTTTGTTGCAAAGTTATACTTATCGTTTTCACTGGATGATCATTCATATACCTTATTTTTAACGCTTCAATTAAGAAGTGTGAAGACGATCTTGATAACCGCTTTAGGCGCTTCATTTATGTCTTAAGAACGCCCAAGTTTTGGTGCTTTTTTCGCTAACATGTAACTAAGTATTTCAAGTGTATTTATTCTGTAACTTATTGATTTTCAGATGCATAAAGGTGTGAAAAACACAAATGCCACTATTTGTAGAAACGGATAAATTGATTTGTTTAATCTTGCGCACACTTTCAGAAAATTGAACTAGAGTCCCAGATTTTTGTTTGCTTACCGATGACGTGCTAAATGTCGTCAAATTGATGTAAAAAGACGCTTTATTTTTGGCACTTTTACACCTGTAACTTTGGTTACATTTGGTTACATCTGTCCGCTGCGGCGCGAAAAAAGTCCCCCTCTATAATGTTGTTCCTTTTTATTGTTGTTTGTATAAGTCCTTAATTATGAGAAAGAATACGCTAGCGATCATGCCAAGTGTTTTAGCACTGGCGATCGGTATGGGGTTGCCTGCTGCACACGCAGGAGTGATCACAGACGCAACTATCGTCGGCTCAGAAAGCCAGTGGTGGAACACTTACAAAGTGATCCTAACGAACGACGGTTCAAAGCCAGTTGAACTGCGTGATGCGAAAGTGACGTTTGATTCAAACCTATCTATGTCGACACCTTCTTGGTCTGCGACTGGCATCAGCTACCCGGGAATGAAGTTCACCAGCGACGCGCAAGGTAACGTGTTCAAGAACACACTTGCGCTCGCTTTTGATAGCGGTAGCTGGGTGAAATCTCAACTTCCGGCAGGTGAACGTATTGAGCTAACGCTTGGTGTGAGCGGCGTGTTGGATCTGACACTTCTTCAAAATACTATTCGTCTGATTGCTGACGATGAAGGTGAAGTCGGCGAACCAGAAATTTCTCTTCAATTGGCATCGCCAGTGAACGGTGCTGAGTTTGAAGAAGGTCAAGCGGTTGCCATGCTAGCAAACGTAACGGCGACTAATACCAGCGTTAAAGCGGTGACTTTCTTTGTCGACAACAAACAAGTAGCTCGCGTAACACAAGCTCCATTCCAAGCGAGTTGGACTTCTGTTGGCGCAGGCGCTCATACGATCAAAGCTGTAGTGGAAGACACCTCAGGTCTTACACAGCAACAAGCGGTCAGCATTTCAGTAAAAGAGAAGCCAGTTGAGCCACCTGTGGAGCCAGAAGTGCATGAGCTGACGTTCGTCGCGCCTACACAAGGTCAAACATTGATGGTGGGTCAGGCAACGACGATCAAAGCACGCGTTGATGGTGAATTGATCTCTAAACTAGAGTTCTGGGCGAATGACCGCAAGCTAGGTCAACGTAATATCGCTGCAGGTCAAACGACGTATTCTCAATCTTGGACGCCAAATGAAGTGGGCAATGCGACACTTAAAGTGGTGGTTCTCGATCAGAACAACCAAATGGTTGAACAACGCAGTATCGCTGTTGCTATTGAAGCAGCTCCAAGCTTTGTTAAGCCAGAAGTGAGCTTCTCTTCACCTGCAAACGGTTCTAAGTTTGAAAAAGGCGAAGCGGTTTCGATTTCTGTTCGTGCAACGGATGCTGATGACGATTTGTCTCGCGTTATCGTGAAAGCAAACAACAAGCAAATCTGTGACTTCAACGCAGCAACCACAAACCAGTTCTCTTGTAACTGGACGGCGTCAGAAGTTGGTGCAGTTAAGCTAGAAGCGATTGCGACGGATGCTGAGAACCTAACGGCGACAGCACGTGTAAACATCACAGTTGAAAAAGTAGAAACACCGACACCTCCGCCAACAGGTGGACTGTGTGCTGACTTTAATGTGTACCCAGACTGGACTCGTGGTGATCACGCGACAGGCGGTGACATTATGGTTCATAAGAACATTGCTTACTCAGCGGTGTACTGGACGCAATCTGTTCCTGGCAGCGATAGCTCATGGTCATTACATCTAAACTGTGATGGTACTGAGCCGGGTACAGCGCCAGCGCTATCATTGCGCAACCCAATGGACCCAGTGCGTCTAGAAGTGGCAGGTTGGCCAAACACATTCGTAGTGGCGAGCCCATCCACTCAAGCACCAAGCACACTAACTATCGCAGCAAGCAGCAATGATGCGCTAACAGACCTAGAGCAGCTTACACGTTCATTTGTGTCGGCTATCGAACAAGCAGAGAACGCGGGTACAGCATCAATCGTGATTCAATCGGATGTTCTGGATCTGGCTACGCAAGACAAAGGTGCATCGTTTGGCGCAGTTGCGGTTAAACAAGCACTGACGAATGCTATTGATATCACGGGTAGCCGTATTGATATTGATGCAATCAACGTACTGAGCGATGACGTGAAAGGCTGGGCACATGCTTACAACTTGATCTTCACAACCCTTGCGCCACAAGCGACATTTGGTTGGTCATTAAGCATTGGCGAGTTTGCTTACGATACCCACTCTGGTCGTCAGTCTGTATGGGATGAAGCATCTGTTTTCACGGCAGATCTACTTGATAGCTTCGAGCTCTACAAAGCCGATGATGCGAACAAAGCTGACTTTGTGGCGTTTACTAAATCGAACGCAACCGCTGCGCTAAATAGTGAGCAGTGGCACCACGCACTTGAATACGTAAAACAGGTGACAGATTACGTTGATGCGCCTGCAATGCTAGCGAATATGCCGACAGAGCAAACCGCAAACTACTTCATGGGCAACACGCAAACCGATCAGCAAATCCGTAAAGCTGCGTACAGCAACGTGTTTGCATTGATGTTTGATCAAGACTCTCAAGCTCTAACCAGCAAAATTGAGCTTTACCAAACGGCGAAAGTGCCACTGTACTACGTAGGTGAAGAGTTAGAGAAAGGTTCATTGACTCGCATTGAAGCGCTGAACCAAGAGTTAGCAAATGCTGAAAGCGTGATGGATAACGAAGCCTTCCTATACGAAACACCGCAATCTCAGTGGGTTCCGTCAACGGTTTACAAGTGGAACGACTTCCTAGATGGCTTGAACGCAATGCACAACATTGGTGTAGCGGGCAACAAGTTCTGGCTAATGAACGATGAAGTTGATGACGCAACAAACATCAAATACGCGAAAGTCGCGATTGCTGCGTTCCTTGCGCAAAGTATGCAAGAGACCATCCGCTACAACGCGTGTGATGAAAACAACTGGTCTGAAGTGAAATACGGTGCGCCTGCGGATTACCCAATGACAGCAAGCTGTGGTCAATTGGGTCAGAAATACGCAGATTACGGCGTAAACCCAGTTTCAGGTTTGGACCATGCGTACTCTTGTCCTCGTGATGACAAAATGGAAGTTAGTGCTCTGACTCATGCGAAATGGTATGGGGCTCCAGCTCCAGTTTTTGCAGCACCTGATGCAGTACTTGAAGAGCGTGGTCTATTGGTGAACGGTGCAGCAGGTCGTTGGACAAACAACGGTCACTGTAATGATGTTCCAGAAAGCGTAGATACGTCTAAGCAAGTATGGGAACGCGACGAATGTAAGACTTACGTTGGTCAGAAAGCAGGTAAGTTCATTTGGGACGGCAGCAGCCAAGAGAGCGTTGAAGGCTGTGGCTGGTGGGGGCGTGGTGTTATCCAAACCACAGGTCGCCAGAACTTCGGTACGCTTAACCACTACCTAGGCCGTTCGCACGTTGATCCATCAACCATTGGTAAGACAATTGATGGCGTAACGGTAGAAGCGCCACCGGCGAACCCACTTTATGCTGAGCTAGACTTCTGTTCTAACCCAGGTCTGATTTGTAGCTCGGAAGAGAACAAAGAGATCAAGTGGATCGCAGGTCTGTTCTACTGGGTAACGTCAGTTCAGGCATACAACGATGAAGGCGGTCAGTACGCGGATTGGAACTACCACAACGAACTGAAGAAGTACGTGGACAGTGGTCTACAAGGTGCTCAATTTATCGATGACGTTTCAGGCATCGTTAACCGTGGCTGTCCGGATCTAACGTGTTCGACAGGTGATGTTCACAACGTGAAAGAGCGCCGCGAGAACTTCAAACTGGTACTACAAAAGCTAGGTCTTGATCCTCGCTAATTAAGACAAAGCAACAAAGATAAAGCAAAGCCATCACTGAAAAGTGGTGGCTTTTTTGTTTTTAGCATTTGGCTCAGATGCTTAGTTTTCATTATTACAAATTCGTAATAGTTATTTTCTTTTTCAGCTTATTATCATTTATTTGTAACTCAATATAATGCCCGCCATTCCAAGCGTATTTGCTGCGTTTTTGATTTTTATCTTTCGATGGATGGTTTCCGGGAGGGGAGTATGTCGAATTTTGTTGTTGTCGGTGGTGGTGCTGCGGGTCTAGAAATGGTCACGCGTTTAGCGAGCAGTTTTGCTGGCAAATCTGACCATACCGTTACTTTGGTTGAGCCATCTTCTCATCACTTATGGAAACCAAGACTGCATGAGATTGCGGCGGGCACGTTTGATAATGAGCTCGATTCGGTTGCGTTTCGTCTTCATGCTGCTTGCCACGGTTACCAATATGTTCAAGCTCGTATGTCAGGTTTAGACCGAGCAAATAAAACCATTACGGTGAGCGCAGAGTTCTCTCCAGAGCAAACATTGAAATACGATTACCTCGTGATTGCCGTTGGCGCGATCAGTAACGACTTTAAGATTCCGGGCGTAAGCGATCATTGCTTGTTCTTAGATTCAGCCTCTCAAGCAGAAAAAGCGTGGGAACAGATGAAGCAAATGCTGGCGAACGGCGGTTCACATCGTGTTTCTATTGTGGGTGCTGGTGCCACTGGCGTTGAGTTGGCAGCCGAGTGGGCGAAAGTCAGCAAGCAATTAAACCGCTATCAAGATGATACTCAGCTTTCGATTACGCTTATCGAAGCGGCGGATCGTGTTTTACCTGCAAGTGCTGAGTGTATGTCTACAAAAGTGTTGAAGAAGCTACAAAATCAGGGTATTAACGTTCGCTTAAACACTAAAGTTCAGCGTGCAGAAGCAGACCGTATCGTGACGGAAAATGAAGTCATTCCTGCTGATCTACAAATTTGGGCGGCGGGGATTCGATGCCCGGATTGGTTAGCGAATCTTGATGGTCTTGAAAGCAACCGCATTAACCAGCTTAAAGTGTTGCCAACGTTGCAAACCACTCTTGATGAGAGCGTTTTTGTCATCGGTGATAGTGCAGAATGTCCACAAGAGGATGGACGTGTTGTACCACCACGAGCGCAAGCCGCCAACCAAGCCGCTGCACATTTGGCGAAGCAATTTAAACGCTTGGTGAAAGGCAAAGAGTTAAAACGGTTTGTATTCAAAGACGGCGGAATGGTCGTTGCTCTTGGGCATGACTACGCGGTTGGCGCATTGATGAATGACAAACTCGTATTGCGTGGACGCTACGTTCGCCGCTTGTACGACACGATCTTTAGGCTGCATCAGCGCGTTATTTTCGGTTGGTTCCGTGTGTCGGCTTTGGTAGTGCTCAAACGCGTAAAAGGTTTATTGAACCCATACTACAAAGGCTCTTGGTCTTAATCCAAGCTGAGGCTCTCCACTTCCATTTTTTCATTTTTATCGAGCGCCCAAATCATCAGAATTTGTGGCGCTAGGTGTTTTTTATGCGTCATTTGCAACTCTCTCTGCCCGTTCAACTTCTTATTTCTGCCCTATTTGCGTGGGGTGGGGCTCAGGCCATCCTTCTTTTAGTCGACCATGGGTTGGCAGACAAATCGCTTTTACTGTCGAGTGATTACTACCAAATTTTAATGTTGGGCAAAACGGTCTATCTCGGCTTACTGAAAATGGTGGTGGGCTTGATGGTGCTGTTTTCTCTTGTCGAGGGCATCACCAATATTGGTTCAACTGTTCGTCTTAAAGCTCTGGGTGGGCGAACACTGCTCTTCTACAGTTTCACCACCTTAATTGCCATTAGTTTAGGGCTTGGTGCGTCGTTAGCATTGCCTGCATGGGAGCCACTTAGCCAAAGCATTTCTGTGGGTAGTGATGTCCATTTGATTGACGAGCAAGGCGCTGGTGGTGTCGCGATACTCACTAACCTCGTCAAGATGGCGATGGTGAATCCGTTTGCAGCACTGGCGAATGGCAACTTACTGGCGATCGTGGTTTTCTCCTTTATGGCAGGCGTTGCGATTTTGCTTTCTGTTCCGTCAGGTCATCCGTTGCTAGCAGTGATTTCGGGGCTGAACAAAAGCGTCAACACCATGATTCGAGGCATCGTTAAACTGTCTCCGATTGCTATTTTTGCGATCGTGTTTGATATCACGCTGACTTCAAGTGGGAATCTGATTCAGCAACTCGCGTTGTTCGCGATACTGGTGTTTGTCCTCACTATGGTGCACGGGCTAGTTGTGTTACCGACGATTGCTAAGGTCATGACGGGCATCTCTCCTGTTGCGCTGTTTAAAGCGATTTCAGCACCATTAGCCATGGCGTTTGCGACGTCATCAAGTGCGGCGGCGCTGCCTTTGGCAAAACAAAGTGCGGAAGACAATTTAGATGTCGCGCCAGAAGTCAGCAGCATGGTGTTGCCACTCGGCTCTGTAATGAACATGGACGGCACCGCGCTATTTGAAGGTGTCGCTGCGATTTTTCTAGCACAGTTGTTTGGTGTGGATTTGAGTACCACTGGATTGGTAATGATCTTCATCATGGCAATGGTTTCTTCCGTTGGTGCGCCGGGCATGCCTTCGGGCTCCATGTCGGGGATGCAGTTAGTGCTGCTAGCAGCGGGTATTCCGCTGGAAGCGATTGCGATTTTATTGGTGATAGAAAGACCGCTAGATACCTTCCGTACCGCTGTTAATGTGGAAGGGGATTTGATTGCGACGCTTGTCATCGACCGTTGGCAGAAGAAGCAGGCGGTAGAACCTCAATCGCTCGATTCTTCTGAGATGTTGATGAGCTAAAAGTAAAACGCACTCCCAATCGAGAGTGCGTTTTTGTATCTATATGGATTCTATGAGCGGCCAAGCATTCGAGAAATGGTGCCATCTTTGTCGACCACTTGGTGTTTGATGGCGCCAGCAACGTGGAGAACAAACACGGCAATCAAAATTTCCACTGCTGAATGATGAATGGTTGAGCCAAGTTCTTGAAGCCAAGGGGTTTCTGGACCTTCTGCGATAATAACCCAACCGAAGATATCGACCGCTCGGCCGCCACCTGCGCTCATTGCGATACCAGAGATAGGCATTGCCAAAGTAGCAAGCAGAAGGATACCGTGTATTGCTTTGGCCGCTTTGTCTTGCCATACAGGCATTTCCGAAGCGGGTGGCAGAGCGCCTTCTTTTAAGCGCCACACTAGACGGATAAGAGCGACAACTAAAATGATAGCGCCTAGTGATTTGTGGATGCCATACCACTCAAACTTTTCTGGGCTACGTGGCAAATCAACCATGTAGAGGCCAAGCGCGAATACACCGATAAAGGCAAGCCCCGTTATCCAATGCAATGTAATGGTTTGCCAAGTTAATGGCTTCTTGTTGAGCATGAATTAATCCTCGTTTTATTTGTGGTTATACGAGCAATTATCCATCAATGTTGTGAATAGAACTACACATCTCAGTGTAAAGTTGGGTAAATATTATCCACAAAAAACGCCCCAAAAGATGGAGCGTTTTTAGTCAGTTAGATGAGAGAAAACGGGTTATGCCTGCTTTAACTCAGCTAATGCGTGATGCAAGGAAGGAACAATCGCATGGCCAAAGGCACGAACTTCCTCGCAAGGTTCAACAAGATCTGGGATTTGGAAAGTGACCATGTTCGCCGCTACTGCAGAACGTACGCCATTGTTGGAATCTTCAAATGCGATACATTTGGTTGGATCTACGTTTAGACGACTTGCTGCAAGCAGGTAGATCTCTGGATCTGGTTTGCCGTGGGACACTTCACAGCCTGTCGTTAAGTTGTCGAAATACTTGCTTAGGCCCGCCAGTTCCAACTTCTTCTGTGCCACTTCTTTTGCAGTTGAAGTAGCAACCGCAATAGGTAAGCCTTGTTCTTTCAACCATTCAAGCAGTTCAACCACACCTTCTTTTACCGGAATGGCTTGATGCTTCACGACCGCATCGTAACGAGTACGCCATTCATTGTGCAGACGGTCTAAGTCATCACCATAGGTCTTACGAAAAATCGCTTCAACACCAGCGGCATTGCGGCCAATGATGGTTAAGTAAACCTCTTCGAAGAAAGGAAGATTTTGTGCTTCGCATGCCTCTTTGAAGATACGCATACAAACGCGTTCGGTGTCGAGGAGTAACCCATCCATGTCGAAAATAGCTGCTTGATAATTCATTACTTTATGACTTGTCGATTGAGATGGCGCATTTTGACACAAGCAACATCGTTTTTCCTGTGGAATTCCACCATCTCACACGCTTTTTACCCAATCCCTATTTTATCCCTAGGCGTTTTGCTAATCGGTGCAAATTGCCGTTATCTAATTCAAGTTGACGTGCCGTTGCTGCCCAGTTGCCTTGATTCTCTTCCAGGGCTCTAACAATCATCGCTTTTTGGAAGGCGTCTGTGGCAGGCTTCAATCCGCCTTCTGGTAGCTCAAGCCGAGAGTTTTGTTCCCCTTCTTCAATGTTCTTGATGTTCTGATTCGGCGTTCGAATATCAAAATCTTGCTCAACTAACTCAATGTCCATGGCGTGAGTGCGCGCCTTTGCCAAAACACCAGCACGTTTAATGACATGTTCAAGCTCTCGCACGTTGCCTGGCCATGAATAGTCTTTGAGTGCTTGCACTAACGTGGGGGACAAACGAATGCTGTTTAATCCCAATTTGCTTCTTAAGCGTTCGGCAAAAAAGCCTGCGAGTAGTACCACATCGTCTTCACGTTCACGAAGAGGTGGAACATGAAGCGGGAAGACACTTAAACGATGATACAAGTCGGCTCGGAAGCGACCAGCAGTCACTTCTTCATGCAATATACGGTTAGTGGCGGCGACAATGCGTGTGTTGACTCGAATATGACGGTCATCACCCACACGTTGAATGTCGCCGTATTGTAGAGCTCGAAGTAACTTGGCTTGCAGCTCTAACGACAGTTCGCCGACTTCATCCAAAAACAGTGTGCCGCCATCGGCTTGTTCGAACTTACCCTTACGATTACTGATTGCGCCTGTGAATGCGCCTTTGATATGGCCGAACAACTCGCTTTCCGCGACTGACTCCGGCAGCGCCGCGCAGTTGAGGTAAACCAAAGTATTGCTAGAGCGACTAGAGCGATGGTGAATAGCGCTGGCAACCAACTCTTTACCTACGCCCGTTTCTCCCATGACCAACACAGACAATTCCGTATCGGCGACTGCATCAATCTGCTCTTGAAGATTCTTCATACCCTGAGAGTTACCAATGATTTCATTACTTAAGGTGCGCTTCTCGGCGTAAGAGTCACGTGGCAGGCTCGCTTGTGTCTCTAGTTGTTCTAGTAGGAGTGCAGTGTGTAGGCCACCTGCTGCCAACGCGCTGACAAAACGTAACTCTTGGTTGCGTAGCCCATCAAATTGATTGGGGTCGAAGGCGTCAATCGTAATGGCACCAATCAGTTGATCGTCGATCAGCAGAGGTAAACCAATGCAGGAATGGACATGCAGTTTGTCATCGTGGTTTGGAATCAAGCCATCGTATGGATCAGGTAAGTCGCTGTCGGAGGGAAAGCGCACGATATCGCCTGCTCGGGCAATGGCTTCTAATCTTGGGTGCTGCTCAATGGAGAAACGGCGTCCAAGCACTTCTTTCGCCAATCCATTGATTGCTAAAGGTTTAAAGTGCAGGTCTTCATACAAAAGAAGGGCAGAAGAGTCACACTTCAATACGTCTCGAATCGTCGTTAATAACGTATCGAAGCGAGCCTGTTGAGTGAGCGCCGAGTTAAGGTCTTGCGTGATGTGTAGCCATTGCGCGATTAAAGAAGTCATAGCCAATACCGATTGTGTCAATATGACTATTGTGGTGTCTTAATGACAATTTTCAATTGTGTCTAAATGACAGTTATTAAAGTTGAGTTTTAATTAAGTTATTGAAATATATAGAAATTAAAAGTTGGCACGCCCAGTGCAATACAAGAAGAAATTATTTTTGTTTATCCCGTCATTCAAGGTAGTAATTATGACAATTCACGTAAAAAACAACATCCACTGGGTAGGTCAACGCGATTGGGAAGTTCAAGACTTCCACGGTACAGAATACAAAATGACAAAAGGTACCAGCTACAACAGTTATCTAATTCGTGAAGAGAAAACCGTATTGATTGATACGGTCGATCATCGATTCAGTCAACAATTCATCCAAAATTTAGAGATGGAAATCGACCTTAAGTCTATCGACTTTATCGTGGTAAACCATGCAGAAGAAGATCACTCAGGCGCATTGTCGGCTTTGATGGAGAAGATTCCGAACACGCCAATTTACTGTACAGAAGCGGCGATTGATTCGATTGTGGGTCATCATCACCATCCTGAGTGGAACTTTAAAACCGTAAAAACGGGCGACAGCATTGATATTGGTAACGGTAAGCAATTGGTGTTCGTGGAAGCGCCGATGCTACATTGGCCGGACAGCATGATGACATACCTAACGGGTGATGCGGTGCTATTCAGTAACGACGCATTTGGTCAGCACTACTGCGATGAACGTCTGTTCAATGATGAAGTAGATCAAAATGAGTTGATGGAACAGTGTTTGCGTTACTACTCAAATATCCTAACGCCGTTCAGCAGCTTGGTAACCGCTAAAATCAAAGAAGTGCTGAGCTTTAATTTACCTGTCGACATGATCGCAACGTCACACGGTATTGTATGGCGCGATAATCCAGTTCAAATCATCGAGCAATACTTGGCGTGGGCAGACAATTATCAAGAAGATCGCATTACGATTTTCTACGACTCTATGTCAAACAACACTCGAATGATGGCTGATGCCATTGCGCAAGGCATTCACGATGTCGACCCTGGGGTGGCGGTCAAAGTCTTTAATGTCTCTAAGCATGATAAGAATGAAATTCTCGCCAATGTATTCCGCTCAAAAGGCATCTTGGTTGGCTCGTCTACCATGAATAACGTCATGATGCCGAAGATCGCAGGCATGCTAGAAGAAATTACCGGCCTGCGCTTCAAAGCGAAGAAAGCCGCTGCGTTTGGTAGCTACGGTTGGAACGGTGGTGCGGTAGATCGTATCCATGCTCGATTGACTGACGCAGGCTTTGAAACCGCAGTGAGTTTGAAAACCAAATGGCGACCAGATGGTAAAGCGATGCGTGAATGTCGCGAACATGGTCAGAACATCGCGAAGTTGTGGGCGAAGCATGACCTGACAAGTCCTGTTATTTCTCCGGCGATTGCTGCGTCTGCACCACAAGTTCAATCACAACCCGCTGCACAAGTAGCAACACAAGCGGTAGTAGATGCTGCTCCTAGCAACCCTAGCGCCGAGGCGCATCCTGCAGATTGCCAATGCATGGTTTGCACCGTTTGTAATTGGGTATACGACCCAGCTAAAGGCGAGCCTAATCAAGGCGTTGAACCGGGTACAGCATGGTCTGAAGTGCCAGATTACTTCTTGTGTCCAGAATGTCACTTGGGTAAAGACGTCTTTGTCGAATACAACGGGTAAGGGGGCGAATATGCAAGCACCTATTGTGATTATTGGTAGCGGCTTTGCGGCTTACCAATTGGTGAAAACAGTGCGTCGAATGGATGCACATATTCCGCTGCAAGTGTTTACTGCTGATGATGGCGCGGAATACAACAAGCCTGATTTGAGCCATGTATTCAGTAACAAGCAAACCGCCCAAGACTTAGTGGTTAAGAGTGGTGAGGCGTTTGCACAGGAACACAACATCGAACTGTTCGCCCATACCATGATTGAGCATGTCGACGTGCAAGCTCAGCAAGTGGTCGCCAACGGCCAAACCTATCCTTACTCCAAACTGGTGTTTGCGACAGGCGCGAAAGCCTTTGTGCCGCCAATATCTGGTGATGCAGCACCAGAGGTGATAACGCTGAACTCGCTACAAGAATATCAATTAGCGGAAGAGCAAATTAGCCGTGCGAAACGAATTCTTGTAATGGGTGGTGGTTTGATCGGCGTCGAGATCGCTATGGATCTCGCAACCAGTGGTAAAGCAGTTACGGTGGTTGAGCCAAATCCCCGTTTGCTCGCTAACTTGATTCCTGAATTCGTTGCATTGCCGCTTGAAAACCAACTTAAGCAGCAAGGTATTCAACTTGCCTTGGAGACTGGAGTTGCTGCGATTAATCACTCAAATGATTCGCTGGTGGCAAGCTTGAGCCAAGGTAAAGCAATTGAAGCTGATGTAGTGATTTCAGCGGCGGGTTTACGTGCTAACACTTGGTTAGCGAAGGCTTGTGGGTTGAGTGTCAATAAAGGCATCGAGGTAGATGCCCGATTACAGACATCAGCAGCCAATGTGTTCGCATTAGGCGATTGTGCTGAAATCCAAGGTCGAATGATGCCTTATCTCCAACCGATCGTGCTAAGTGCCAATGCTTTAGGCAAACAGCTACTAGGGCAAGAAGCAGAGTTGAAACTACCGCCTATGATGGTAAAGGTCAAAACACCGAGTTATCCAATTCAATTGGCAGGCGATTTTAGTTCGGTGACGAATTGGAGCGTGCAGATTTCTCAAACAGGCATTGCCGCTAAGGCAGAAGATGAAAATCGCCGATTCATGGGCTTCGTCGTGACGGGAGAACAAGTTACGCAAGCATTTCCATTACTTCGAGAGTTGTCTCAAGCCGGTCAGGCTTAACCGATTTAAACGAAAAGAATTGTAATTAGAGAGGGTATCATTATGTCGCATCTACGAATTCCTAAAGACTGGACTGTTCAACGTTCAACGCCTTTCTTCACTAAAGACAATGTGCCACCAGCGCTACTGACTCATCACAATACCGCTGAGGGTGTGTTTGGACAGTTGTGTGTCATGGAAGGGCAAGTGACTTACTACGGCTTTGCTGATGAACACGCCACAGAAGCAGAAGTAGTGGTGGTGATTAATGCAGGCCAGTTTGCTACCAGCCCACCGCAGTACTGGCATCGTATTGAGATGAGCGGTGATGCTCAGTTCAACATCAATTTCTGGTCGAATAAAGACAAGAGTGGGCAAGCGATGTTCCACGCGAAGAAATAACGCATACAGAAGTTAATACAGTGCTAATTTGTCGGGAAGAAGCGTTTACTATCAAGCTTAATCATTAAGCGTAGGCAAAAGGGCAGAGATTCGTCTCTGCTCTTTTTTTGTTTGTCGCAAGCTGGCGCCTTGAAGCACAGAAACTTTGTGGGAGATCCGATGAGCGGAGTTCCAAAATGAAACCTTGCTCCCATTTATGTGATGGACATCAACTATATAGTCGGAACGTAACAACAAGTTACTGTGTTTTTGTTATGTTATAACGTAAATGTTGTTTGACGAACTCGAGCTAGTCGAAACAATCAAACTAAGGAAATACTATGACGCTAAAAAAAGCGGTTCTATTTTGCGCTCTGTCTTTTGCTACCAATGCAATGGCGGATGTGGTTGTCAAAGATACCAACAGCTTTAACGACGTTGCGGCTAAAGTAAACCAACTCAAACAAGCAGGAAAAAGTCCCCTGATTGTGGTCGATATTGATAACACATTGCTGACTTCAACGTCCGATATCGGTGGTGATATTTGGTACCAATGGCAACGAGGCAAACTCGATGTGAAGCCAAAAGAATCTGACAAAGTAAACTGCCTGTTCCAAGACTCTATTGGCATGTTGTACGAACTGGTTCCGATGAAAACCATTGAAAGTGATGTACCTGCCATGCTTCGTGGTTGGCAAGATGAGGGCTTAACGGTTATGGCGTTAACGTCTCGCTCTCCGAACTATCGTTACGCGACCGAACGAGAGTTAATGCGTAACCAATTCGATATGACTCGTACCGCGCTTAAGGAAAAAGGGGCGGAATCTTTGCCGGTTTATATTGATAACCCTGAGCGTCCGATGAGTTACATCAACGGCGTCATGATGACCACGGGAATGAACAAGGGCACCATGCTTGAGTACATTCTGGATAAAACAGGTCAAAGTTTCAGTGACGTCGTGTTTGTCGATGACAGCAAAAAGAACGTCGTCAACATGGAAAATGCTTACAAAGACGACAAAGCGATCGATATGACGATTTTCCACTACACCAAGGTGGAGCACGACCGCATTGCTGCCAATGGCACGGTGCTAACGCAAGAGCAAGCCAACAAGATGGCAAGTGATTGGAAAGCGTTAAACAAAGTCTTAGACCAGATCGCCCCAGCGCGTATTGGTGACACTTGTTTAGGTCAGTAAACAGATAAAAGTGATTTTAGGTTTGTTGCTTGTGCCGGGTTATTAATACCCGTTTAGAGAGATGGAGGGGTCCAATCGATTTTTTCGGAATATTTACTGGTCTTGCAACCTTATCCAAAGCGATATCAATATTGGTATCGCTTTTTTTCTGCTTGTAGAAAGCTAGATTCAATCCTGTTCTGCTTATTCTGAAACTATTCAGAACTTGAATGGGTATAGAGGTCTAACTTGATGATTTTATGGACAACTAAATATCACTAAACTGTCATTTAAACAGGAATCAATAGTCCTGATGTAAGCCTCATCCTACTATTTCTTCATTGCGACGGAGCGACAAGCTTAAGGAAAGTCATCACTCAGTTACGTTTTAGCAGTGTTTAGCGCGTCTTAAACGTCTAGAACGTCTTAAACTAGGAGCTTCCACAATGAATTTGACTCTGGACTACGCCTCTCTGGCGATCTTATTTGTGGTGCTGTTGATTCTGATTTTTGGATTGATTGCCCTGCACGATATTCCCTACGAAATTGCGAAAAAACGTAACCACCCTCATGCCGATGCGATTCATGTTGCGGGATGGGTGAGCTTGTTCTTCCTTCATGTGATTTGGCCGTTCCTTTGGATCTGGGCAACCATGTACGACGGAGAGAAGAAAGACTGGTTAGGTGCTAAGCCTTCGATATCTCAACAAGATTACGAGCAGCTGTTAGCCCGCATCAATCAACTTGAGCAAGCGAAAGGGGAAGAATAATGGAAACACTCATCATCTTAAGTTACGTAGCGCTGTGCGTTATCGTGTTTCGAGTATTTCGTGTGCCTAAAACCAAGTGGACACTCACCACGGCGTCGGTCATTGGCATGTTCATCGTTGGTTGGATTTTTCTCTACATGGCGATGTATCAACCGGTTTCTCGTATGGCGCGTTTGTATAGCGTGACGACGCCAATCACTTCTCAGGTAGAAGGCATGGTTACCCAAGTGTATGTGCAAGGAAACCAGCAAGTGAAAGCAGGTGACCCACTTTACCAAATTGACGACACGCCATTTAAAGACAAAGTGAACCGTATTCAAGGTGACATCAAACGTACGGAATCAGCGATTGATTTTTACCAATCTGAATTAGCGAGATACAAAAAGCTGGGCAGCAAAGGTTACTCTTCTCAAGAGAAAATCGACAACATTGAGAACCAATTGCTTGAGCAAAAAGCCAATCAAAGCAAATACCAATCAGAGCTTGAGGTTGCACAGTTTAATCTGAGCAAAACCACCGTTACCGCACCAACGGATGGGTATGTCACGCAAGTGGCGCTGCGTCCGGGTATGAAGAGTCGTATTGTGCCGTTTCAAGGCAACCTGACCTTCGTCCATAAAGAAGACAAACAGTTGTTTGCTGCATTTAAACAAGCGCCAGCACGATATGTGAAAGTCGGTTATCCGGCGGAATTGACCTTCAATACCATTCCCGGTCATGCATACAAGGCGCATGTGACACAAGTGAATGACATTTTTGCTCAGGGCGCGATATCACCATCAGGTAACATGAAGTACCCAGAGCAAATTCCTGCGGGTGGCCGAATCTTAGTGAAAGTGGAATTGGATAATCCAAACTTAGTCAAAGACATGCCATTGCCATCCGGCACAGATGCACACGTCGCGGTGTACTCACCGAAATGGGAAATGTTCAGCATCGTACGTAAAGTGATTCTGAGAATGCAGAGTTGGCAAAACTGGTTATTCGAAGGCTAATGACATCAAGGGCGAAGCAGCAGGCTTCGCCCTTTTTCTGTGGGTGTACTGCTATTGCTCGTCTGTTACACAATGGATTGAGTGACCGCTTGTTTAATCGCATTCCTCAGCCACTCATGCCCTTTGTCGTTCTTTTGTGATTGGTGCCAAGTCATGTAAATAGGCACCTTATTGGCTTCAAAGGGCAAAGTGAAAGCGTTCAATCCGAGCTTGCTTGCCAAGTTGTCGGAGAACCAACGCGAGGTAACGCATATCCAATCGGTTTGAGACACTAACTGTAGCGCTGTCATGGTCGAGCCGGTGGAATAAGCCACTTGCCTCGGGGGCAGCGTATCTTCGATGATCAAAGAGTCTAAAGCGTTGGTGTTGAGTCGCTGCGTTCGCCAAGTTACATGAGATTCACGCATGAAGTCGTCGTACGTGAGTGCGTCCTGAATACGAGGGTGATCTTGGCTCACTGTCACCATAAGTTCTTGTTCAAACAACAATTCATTGTAATAACCATGATCCGTTAAAGGCACGGTAGCAAGAATCACGTCCACGCGTCGGCGTCTTAAGTCGTCTTGACGGTCTTGTTCGTTTAAGTGTTCCACATCCGCTTCAATAGACACCAATGGCGCATGCTGAGATTTGTATTTCGCCAAGGCTGGCACGAGCATTAAATCGATATCTTTATGGCTAGAGATTCGAAACGTGCGTTGGCTGGTTTCTGGCGTGAATTCTTGACGAGATTTCGAACCGTTGATCAATAGGCTTAAAGGCTCTTTGATTTCTGCGTGTAGCTCAATCGCGAAATTCGTCGGGACGATGCCTCTGCCTTGACGAACAAAGAGGGGATCTTGGTATTGATCTCTTAACTTGTTGAGTGCGTGACTCACGGCGGGGGCAGGGATGTTTTACGCGGGAGCGGCATCGTTGACGCTTTTTGACTTCATGACCGCATCAAACGTTTTTTACAAGTTAAGGTCCATAGGCTATCTCTTTGATTTGCTTTATCTTCAATGTAGGTGGATAGCGTAAAGATTTCGAGGATTATTTCTGTCAGGCGAGATTCAAATCATCACCAACGAAAAGACCAGAGTTTGGGTTCTGTTCTTTTCGTTGGTTGAAGAGGGTTATAAACATTGCAGTAAACGGCGAGGTAGCGCGGTTTGATCCATCCAATGATTTGGAATCGACATTGGTGTGTCGTAGTAACTTGCCCCAAGAATGGCACCGAGCGGAATAGCTCGTCCACTTGAATCGCAGCCACAGTAAATGTTCTCACGCATGGTGGTTTCGTAGCTTTCAGAGTTCATCAACAAATGACAAATCACCACAAATGAAGCGTCTAAACCGCAATGCATTCCAACGGACTCCGCAACGCTGGTGGCGGTTCTGCCGCTCATCGCTTCTGCACGTTGAATATCGTTAGCAATCTTTGGAGAAACCGTCTGAGCTGCCATTACACACGCTTTGGGCGCAGCGCCTTGCAACGCCATCTGAATCATCACTGCGATAGCTTGGGCGTACATAACTGCGGTGTCGTTGTTATTGGTAACCCGCACGGCGGAGTCGACCAGTTTAGCGAGTTTGTCATCATCTGAATGAAAAGCCACCAACGGCGGAAGCTTAGATAATGCAGGGTTTTGCGTGTCGTCAGCTCCACATAGGGTTACACGCAGTTCTTTGGTTTCCAACTCATGAATGTTGAGCAGTGTTTGCTTTGTCGGTTTGTCTGTATAGCCCTGCCATTTACCACCAAAATCAAACCATTCTCGAAAGGAGCGAATGTAACGCGCCTCGTCGTAGTGTCCGGTTTGAACCAGAGCATCTAACATGGCAACAAGCTGCGCACCATAGTGGGTGAGGTCACCGACTTGCTTGCTACCGTGGGCAAAATAACCTTTGTCATGGTATTCAGTTCGATTCGGTTGATGAAATTCCGGATGCGGAGAACCAAACTGCCTGATGAGTTCTTGATCGTAAAGCCAATGAAATCCGAGAGATGCTGCATCACCGACGAGTGCGCCGATAATGGCATGAAGAGAGCGAGCGTTTCTATGAGTCATCTTGCCACCTTTATCAACAGGGCTACTCAATAAGTCTTACATAGTTTCTTGGTTTTGTAGGGAAATTTTTCTGTTTTGGATCAAGACTATAGTGCTTAATTAACCATTGGTTTACTAGGGTTAAAAAGACTAGGGTTAAAAGCAAAACGCCCCGCGAGTGGCGAGGCGTTGGTTTTAGTGGCGTACTATCAATAATAACGATTAGCTGTAAGCGCGTGCGACACGACCTTCACAATCCAAAGTAACCTGTTTTGCGTAAGCCGGAATGAAAACAGATTGTCCTTTTTCAATTACGCATGTTTCGCCGTTTGCGTGAGTTAGCACAAGTTTGGTATCCAGAGGCATAAGGATCTCAGCGGTTTGAACTTCTAGAGTACGCTGGTGAGCTTGTTTAACGATGGCGAATTTGAAATCGTCGACTGGGATTGGGTATTCCAACATATCGTCGATTTCGTTTGGTGCAAGCAATAGGCTGTCGAATGGCTTCTCGTTGAAGCGTGTGCACGCAACGAGCTCTTTCACGTCCATGTATTTTGGTGTCAGACCAGCGCGTAGTACGTTGTCTGAGTTCGCCATGATCTCAAGACCTGTACCTTTTAAGTAAGCGTGTGGCGTTTCTGCATCTAAGAACATGGCATCACCCGGTTGTAGGGTAATCACATTAAGCATAAGTGGCGCAAACAAACCAATATCGCCAGGGTATTGCTTCTCTAGCTCAAGAATAAGGTTGAACAGAGGTAAGTCGGTGATGCGAGCTTGAGCCAATAGCACCGTCAACGCCATCTCTTTCTGTTCGCCCTCTAGTGACAGTAGACCCGAGAAGAAGGTCGCCAAGCCTGTTGGCGTTTGGTTTGCGATAAGGTCATCCACCAAGCCTTGCAGCTCAGGAATCGCCAACTCAGAGAAGAAGCTGATGATTTCACTTGTTGGGCGGAAGCCATTCATCGCTTGGTATTCGGTTAGCGCGTAAACCAACTCAGGTTTGTGGTTTGGATCTTTGTAGTTACGGTTTGCAGCGGTTAGGGGAATGCCTTGTTTTTCTTCCAGTGCAAAGCCTAGCTCTGCTTGTTGTTTGTTTGGGTGAACCTGAATCGACAGTGCTTTCTCAGCGGCAAGCACTTTAAACAGGTATGGAAGTTCACCAAAACGGTTTGCGACTTCTTCACTCAGAAAGGCATTCATGTCTTGAGTAATCAGTGAAGACAGTTTGGTCTCCTCACCGTTTACCATCACCAATGAGCAACCGTTTGGATGCGCGCCCATCCATACTTCTGCTTGTGGTTCACCCGTTGGGTTTTCAATGCCAAACAGTTGGTTAACAGAAGTAGTACTGCCCCAAGCGTAGTTTTGAATCACGTTGTTCATCAGGAAAAACATCGGATGCTTAGCTTGAGTTTGAATCGTTTGTGTATCGGACATCGTTAAATCAGACATAGAGTGTCACCATGAGAGAAAATCATGGCTTGGGCGACATTGCCCAAGCCATAGGAGCCATTTGGGGGTAGGGGTGATTAAGCGGCTGCTTGCATCATTTTTGCTTTACGAACTTTCTTCAGAGTTACACACGTTACTGCGGTAACCACTGCGCCAGCTGCCATACAAATCAGAGCAAGTACTGGGTGGTTCATCGCGCCAAGTAGAGCGACAACTGGACCGCCGTGAGCAACGCTGTTGGTAATGCCGAATGAGAACGCCATTACTGCCGCTACCATTGAGCCAAGTACGTTTGCTGGAATCACTGACATTGGATCTTGCGCTGCGAACGGAATCGCACCCTCAGAGATACCAACCAGACCCATAGCGCCAGCTGCTTTGCCCGCTTCTGTTTCTGATTCTTCGAACAGGTCGAACTTACGACCAAGCGCCGTTGCCAGTGCCATGCCTAGAGGTGCAACTGGGATTGCACACGCCATCGCACCCATAAATTGAGTTTGACCACTCGCAATCATGCCCACAGAGAATAGGAATGCGACCTTGTTGAATGGACCACCCATATCGAAGCCAGCCATACCACCAAGTACAATACCCAGCAGAACGACGTTACCTGTGCTCATGCTCGTTAGTAGCGCAGTCAGACCGTCCATTAGGCTTGCGATTGGCGCGCCGATAACGAAGATGAAAAGACCAGCGATGAACAACGAACCTGTGATTGGCGCAATCATGATTGGCACTAAAGGTTGAATGAATTTGTGGTAGTTAATCGACGTAATCCACTTCACGAAGTAACCCACAAGCAGACCAGCGATGATGGCACCGATAAAGCCTGTGCCTGCGTCTGCACCGTAGAAAGAACCGTTGTTTGCAATCCAACCACCGATCAAGCCAGGAGCTAGAGCAGGACGGTCAGCAATCGCGTAAGCAATGTAACCGGCTAGGATTGGGATCATCAGCGTAAAGGCAACCACACCTACGTTGAGGATTTGGTTCCACATGCTGCCTTCAGGAATTGCCATGCCCGCTTCACTTGGCTGACCACCGACTGCAAGAGCAAGTGCAATCAACAGACCACCCGTTACAACGAATGGGATCATGTGTGATACACCGTTCATCAAGTAGCGGTAGAGGTCAGAGCGAGCCTGAGAGGCTTTGTTTGCCACAGACGCTTGTGCATTGCTGCTTGCTTCTGCTTGGTATTCTGGAGCGCTTAACGCTTCGTTAATCAGACCTTGAGCATCGCGGATAGGGGCTTTTACGTTGGTTTTAACCACGCGTTTGCCCGCAAAGCGGTTCATGTCGACTTGCTTGTCACATGCCACGATGATTGCGTCTGCACGCTCGATTTCTTCTGCGGTTGGGCTGTTTTTCACACCGATTGAACCGTTCGTTTCAACCTTGATTTCGTAACCCATCGCCGCTGCACCTTTCTCTAGCGCTTCTGCCGCTAGGTAAGTGTGCGCTACGCCCGCAGGACAACCAGTAACACCAATGATGAAGCCTTGGTTTGCTGGTGCGTCTGTCACTGCTTGAGGCTCTTCTTTAGCAAGTAGGAGTGCCAGTGCGTCTTGGCTGTTTGCTGCACCTAAGAACGCATCAATGAAACCATCTTCAATCAGTTTTGAAGACAGCTCTGCAAGTACTTCGATATGGTGGTTATCGCCACCGTCTGGAGAAGCGATCATGAAGAACAGTTTTGAAGGCAAACCGTCTTCCGCGCCGTATTCGATACCTGATTTGCTTACGCCGATCACAACCGCTGGTTCAAGAACCGCGGCACTTTTCGCGTGTGGGATAGCAACGCCATCCTCAAATCCGGTGTTACCTAATTCTTCACGTGCTTTTATATCTGCAAGAAATTGCTCTTGGTCTGAAATACGACCTTGGGCGTGTAGAACTGCAACCAGTTCTTTAAATACGTCTTCTTTTGAAGTCGCTTGAAGATCAAGCTTAATCAAGTCTTCATTTATTAGTTTGGTGATCATTGTCGAACCCCTATAAATATAATTTTTATTTCAGGGGTATTTTGAAATTAACCAAGCAGAGACAGTAGTGAAGAAAAAATGCATTTACTGGACGATTGTAACCGCCCGACTAGAGTGTGATGTAGATCGTCTACTGGATAAACTTACTGCATATCTGTGACATTATGTGGAAGTCGGTGAACCATAAGTAAAATGTGTTATTGCTCCAATATATAAGGCTTTAAAGGCTTTGTTGATGATTTGATAGACTGGATAATTGATGCGTTAACTAGATTTTTGTAACCTTAAAATGGAAGTGTGATTTTGCTCAATAGCACAAAAATCCAGTAGGGTGTATATCTATAGGTATAGCATCATGGATGCGTGTTTAAGAGTACGTAAAATGATTTTTCATGATTTGATTTCATCAGTATTAAACGAGCGAGAACCATTCCACAATATATGGTTTGCTGGTGATTTTCATACACCACCTGAATTTAGCTATCAGGTTAACTTCCCTCGATTAGAATTGGTCTTGTCTGGTGAATATATTAATGAAATGGAAAGTCATGATCGCAAAGTGACGCATATCGTGGCGAAAACTGGTGATGCGATATTTATTCCGCCTAACTGTTGGAATAAACCTGACTGGGATACAGATTGCTCGGTATTAAGTATTCTCTTTGGTCGCCGCCAATTGGGTTTGAGTCTCGTGTCCAAACGTAAAGGGGAAGCGAGCTTTTACGATATTCAAAAACACAGTATTCAAACTCGTTCTGGATTTGCGATTGATAATATCTTGGAAGCGCTGAGTTCATTGGCTCGTGAGTGTAATAAGAAGCCAATGGATGAGTTGTTGCTGCAAGCCTTGTTGCAATACGCTAAGTCGATGTTAGATGCACCTATAGAGACGCAGGCGCATAGCCGAGTACAAGATCTGTATCAGGGCATTTGTATCTACATCCAAGAGAACTTCCACCGCCCAATTACGCGTGACAGTATTGCGTCGAGGTTCAGCATCTCTTCTAACCATTTGTCGCGTTTGTTCCGTCAACAAGGTCATATGACGCTAGCCGATTACATTACGTGGGTTCGAGTAGATCGCGCGAAGTTTATGCTCAAGAAATACAACTTTAAGTTGAATGAGGTATCGGTGCGCTGTGGATTTAAAGATGTGAACTACTTCTGCCGAGTCTTTAAGAACCGCACGGGCAGAACGCCGACGGAATATCGCGGTTCAATCTAGAACAGACCCTAAGCAAGCAGCCTCGACATGGCGTACATCAGAAGCGCCTGCAAGTCGACGCTGCTTTTTGTTAGCAGTAAACGCTCAGCCATTTGGTCGGTCAGCAGGTTACGGGTTAAGTTGGTTGCCGCGATGATGTGCTCGCGTGTGGGTTTCGCTGGCATTACTAGTGCTATAGCAAGATGCACTTCACCCATTTTGGATGCCCAATCCATCGGAATCTCGTTAGCGATCACTGCGATAGAAATGTGGTCTACACCTTCGAACATAACATGGGGCAGGGCAACGCCCGGTGTTACTGCGGTCGAAGATCGTTCTTCGCGTTTGATAAAGGCGAGAATGAGTTCGTCTGGGTGAATCGGATGAATAAGCTGCGCTAGCCCTTTCAAGCACTCAAATTTGGTGAGCTCAGTGTGCGCTTTGGCGTAATGCCATTGGATTTCACACGGTGGGCAAATCTGGGGAAGTCGCTCTGCAAGTTGGCTTGAGAACTCGTAATTAATGTGGGAACCCACAACGGTAAAGTTCTCAGCAATGATGTCTTTGATAACGAAACAGGCAAGCTCGGCATCAATACCGATAGCAGTGATTTGACACAGGTCGCCTTGCTGTAAGCCGACCTGTAAAACCGCGACTGACTTGGTGAGTTCAGCGATGCGGTTTTGGGTTATGTTGATGATGTGTATCGTGCTTTTGAACTTTTTGGCAACGCGATTGAGGGGCTGCGCTACGTGAGCACTGGCATTAATATCGTCGACAAAAAAGGTGATTTGGTATTCGTTCATCAGCGCAGCGTATCATCGACAGTGCACGAGGAACACTTTATCGACATTGAGTAACACATCTTCAATTGGGATTTGGACTTTGTTGGTGCCTTCAAAGCGGGCTGGTTGCTCAATCTCAATATCGGACACAATTAAGACACGATCTGCCTGTGCAATGTCGTGGGGAGTGAGCTGATTCTCAATACCCATCGCACCTTGCGTCTCGACCTTAATTTGTACGTTATGCTTAGGCGCAGCTTTCATTAGAGCATCTGCCGCCATATAAGTATGAGCGATGCCTGTAGGGCACGCTGTCACCGCTACGATTTTCATGTTCTATCCATTTTATTTTTTGTGGATTTTAGCATAGTGGTCGACGAAAGGATGGATTTAAAGCAGATAATCGCAAGAGCTCTATCACAGTTTAAATCTCATGTTACATTAATCCAGTTAATGCACTTTTTATCCTGTATTGAAAACAGAAAGTGTTGGTTACTCTGTACACAGTCATAGATGGAACAAATAACTCATGACTCACGAGCGTGAACATTGCAAGGTACAAACAATGGACATATTAAACCTTATTGAGCCGGAAACCATTTGCTTGGATTTGCAGGCTCAAACCAAAGATGAAGCGCTCAAAGAGCTCGTCGAATTGTTGGACGCGGCGGGCAAGCTCACTAGCAAAAGTCAGTTCTTGGCGGACATTTGGAAACGAGAAGAGATTGGCAATACCGGCTTTGATGAGGGTATTG
Source organism: Vibrio sp. CUB2 (assembly GCF_001557945.1). Classification (NCBI taxonomy): domain Bacteria; kingdom Pseudomonadati; phylum Pseudomonadota; class Gammaproteobacteria; order Vibrionales; family Vibrionaceae; genus Vibrio; species Vibrio sp. CUB2. Next base: position 176,212 of record NZ_LNRB01000004.1, read on the forward strand.
CCATTCCTCACGCCAAAAGTAATGCGGTCGCTAAACCTGCAGTCGCAGTGGGCATCAGCCGAAAAGGGATTGATTACGGTGCTGATGACGGCGAACTGTCTGACGTATTTTTTATGCTGGCTTCTCCGGATGGGGATGACCATCACCACATCGAAGTCTTGGCACAAATTTCCACCAAAATCATTGAAGATGGTTTCGTCAATAAGTTAAAAGCGGCGGAGTCAGTGGAGGAAGCGCGCGAGCTACTTACTGATATTCAATCAAACGCGAATGACTCGGGTATCGATCCTTTAGAGTTTGCGTCTGAGCCTCTAAGCCCTTGGGCGCAAAAGCTCGGCAGAATGAAAGAACACTTGCTGTTTGGCACCTCTCATATGATTCCGTTTATTGTCGCGGGCGGCGTGTTATTGTCTCTGTCCGTGATGATTTCAGGCCATGGCGGTGTTCCGGAAGAAGGTATTCTGGCAGATATCGCTGAGATGGGTATCGCAGGTTTGACGCTGTTTACCGCGGTATTGGGTGGTTACATTGCCTATTCGATTGCGGATAAGCCGGGTTTGGCTCCGGGCATGATTGGCTCATGGATTGCGGTTAGTCACTACAACACCGGCTTCTTGGGCGCGATTGTGGTCGGTTTTTTCGCCGGCTTTGTTGTTTGGCTGCTGAAGAAGATTCAATTGCCGGACAGCATGAGTTCGCTCGGCTCGATCTTTATCTACCCACTGGTTGGTACGTTTGTCACCTGTGGCGCAGTGATGTGGGTGATTGGTTCACCTATCGCGAGCGCAATGACGACCATGAACGATGTGCTCACAGGTATGGCGGGCTCTGGCAAAGTGATGTTGGGCACTGTACTGGGTGCAATGACCGCATTTGACATGGGCGGTCCTATCAACAAAGTGGCGACTTTGTTTGCTCAGACTCAAGTGAATACTCAGCCGTGGCTAATGGGTGGTGTCGGTATTGCGATTTGTACCCCGCCTTTGGGCATGGCGTTAGCGACCTTCTTGTCGCCAAGTAAGTTTAAACGTGATGAGCGTGAGGCCGGTAAAGCCGCGGGCATCATGGGCATGATTGGCATCAGTGAAGGGGCGATTCCGTTTGCTGCCGGTGACCCAGCTCGCGTACTGCCTGCGATTGTTGCTGGTGGCATTGTCGGTAACGTGATTGGATTTATGTTCCATGTGATTAACCATGCTCCGTGGGGCGGCTGGATTGTACTGCCAGTTGTAGATGGCAAGATTGGCTACATAGTCGGCACAATCGCAGGCTCGTTTACCACAGCATTGATTGTTATTGCGCTTAAGAAGACAGTCACAGAAGACGACAGTCCGGTTGGTCAATCTCAAGCTTACACGTCTGTGCAAGGCGAGGGCGAAGCAGACATTCTTGCTGTAACGTCTTGCCCATCTGGTGTAGCACACACCTTCTTAGCGGCGAAGTCATTAGAAAAAGCTGCTTGTGCGTTAGGCATTAAGATCAAGGTCGAAACGCAAGGTGCGAACGGCATCATTAACCGAATCACTGACAAAGATATCGCCAAGGCGAGGTTTGTTATCTTCGCTCACGATGTCGCCATCAAAGAGCCAGAACGATTCAGAAAAATGAAGGTGCTGGATGTCAGCACTAAAGACGCGATGCTCAATGCCGCAGCACTGTTGCAGGCGAAAAGAATCCCTTAAGTATGTAGCCCCCTAACTAAGGCTATCTGCTAGTTAGCTCCATCATTTTTGATGGAGCTTTTTTTATCCCTGAGAAAAGTGCTTAACCAAGAAATCAATGAAAGTGCGAATGCGCTGAGGTTGGTACTCACTATCTTTGTAAACCAAGTACATTGGTAGCTTAACTGATTGATATTGCGTTAGTACTTGAATTAACTCACCGTTATTAAGCTCTTGTTCTACCATCCATTTTGGCATTGCAGCGATACCTTGCCCAAGCTTCGCCATTTGCACCAACATCTCAGGACTATCACTTCGAACTTGCTCTTTCACTTTGATTTTAATGGCTTCATCACCATCGCTGAAACGCCATAAGTTAGACGGATTGGAGAGTGAGTAGGTTAAGCAAAGGTGTTTGCTCAAATCGTTAGCGGTATGAATAGGTTTGTGCTTGTCGAGGTAACTGGGAGACACGAAGTAAACTAATTCGTTATCCATCAGCCAACGAGCTTTTAAACCCGAGTCTTTTAGGTAGGCGGCACGAATCGCGATATCAACATTGCCTTCAACTAAATCGACAAACTTGTCCGAAACCGACACATCAACGCTAAGCTCTGGATGTTGGTTGAGGAACTCATTCAGTGGCGCAGATAACAAGCGAACGCTAAACGCACTCGGCACTGAAAGCTTGAGCTCGCCAGAGACCGATGCTTGTTCTTGTCTAAGCTGCGACTCGAAGGAATTCATTTGTTCTATGAGTTTTTGTCCCAGTTCGAGATATTGTTTTCCACCAGAAGTTAAGCTGATAGCGCGAGCATGACGATGAAACAAGGTGATGCCGACTTCACTCTCAAGCCAAGCGATCTTCTTGCTCACCGCACTCTGAGTGGTATTGAGTTCGTTAGCCGCGGCAGTAAATGAACCTAACTGAGCAACACGAGAAAAGACTTTCAAACAATCAAATTTATCCATGATGCATTCCTGTTTGGAATGATAAGTAGCGAAATACTACTCTCCTTAAGTTTTAAGTGGAATGCTTTAATACTTCCATCATCTGTTCGGGAGTTAAAATTATGGTGTTGATTCAAGGGTTGTTAATCGCGTTTTTCTTGTTTGCCAGTTCTATCAAAATCATCGGTTGGGTGAAGCCGATTTTTGAGCCTCAGCTCGCTTTCTTTCATAAATATGGACTGAACCGTGCCGCTATGTTTTTGGTTGGACTGGTTGAAGTAACGGGTGCAATTTTGATGTTAATTGGCTTGTTATCGACGAACAACTTGTTAAGTGCGATAGGTGCAAGTTTTATTGTTTTCACCTCAGTTGGTGCGATGTTTTTCCATTTTCGTTTTGATACTTGGAAAGATGCGATTCCGTCCATTGTGACGCTTTTATTATCACTTTTGGTGGCTTCGCCTTTGATTGAGTTTGTTGCGCTTATTTAAGACGAAATTATTGCAAGTAATGTTCTGAAATCTTTAGTAACATGTTTCAAATATTAACTGTTTCAAATAGTAATAGTTTCAAAACGTCACTTATTTCGAATTCAAGGAGGCTTGCAATGGAAAAACTAAGAGTAGCATTTGTTGGTCTGGGTGTGATGGGATACCCAATGGCTGGTTACCTAAGTAAAGCGGGCTTTGAAACCAAAGTATACAACCGCACAAAAGCGAAAGCCGACAAATGGGCTGAAGAATACCAAGGCGTGGCTTGTGAAACACCACGTGAAGCGGCAGAAGGCTGTGACATTGTTTTTACCTGTGTGGGTAATGATGATGACGTTCGTAGCGTTGTTTACGGTGAAGAAGGCATTCTGGTTGGCTTGAAAGCGGATGCCGTGTTAGTGGACCACACAACGACTTCTTCAGACCTAGCGGTTGAGCTGGCTGAAGCGTGTGTTAAGTACGGCAATCACTTCATTGATGCGCCAGTTTCTGGTGGTCAAGCGGGCGCAGAAAATGGTGTTCTAACCATCATGTGTGGTGGTGAACAAAGCATTTTTGATCGTGTGTCTCCGGCGATGGATGTGTACGCGAAGCAGATGACGCTACTGGGCGAAAACGGTCAGGGTCAACGTTGTAAGATGGTAAACCAAATCTGTATTGGTGGCGTTTTACAAGGGCTGAGTGAAGCTTTGTTGCTGGCACAAAAATCAGGCTTGGACATCGCTCAAGTTGTAGAAACGTTGAAGCACGGCGCTGCAGGTTCATGGCAGATGGAAAACCGCGCAAATACGATGGCGGAAGATAAGTTCGATTTTGGCTTCGCTATTGATTGGATGCGCAAAGACTTGGGTTTCTGTCTGCAAGAAGCAGAGCGAGTGGGTCTAGAGCTTCCACTGACTAAGAAAGTGGATGAGCAATACGCAGACCTTCAACGTGATGGTTTAGGTCGCATGGATACATCAGTACTGATCAAAGCGGTCGCTAAAAATCAGTAGTTGATGAATCAGTAATAGATAAACAGTTCTTTGGTATCAAAGAGCTTAAAGAAATCTAAGTTGATCATAATGAATCACCTTGAGCATTGGTTGTGGATAGTGATTAAGGATTAGTGATTTGAAATCAGGAGGTGCTGTTGGGCACCTCCTTTTTTATGTCTTTTAATCACACAGTGTGATGATTACCGCATTCGCTTACTTGTTTAAGCCTAGTGCAATCTCAAGACCTTTGCCGTACGCTTCGTCCGCTTGGTATGCGTGTTGAACGTGGCGTTGTTGGATGAACTCTGGCACACCGTCCATTGCACGAGCTGTGTTGTCGAACAGAGTTTGACGTTGCTCTTCGCTCATCAGGCGGAATAAGTCACCCGCTTGGCTGAAGTAGTCTTCGTCTACACGGTGATCGTAGTGATCAGCGTTGCCGTTGATGCGTAGAGGTGGCTCAGAGTAATCTGGTTGCTCTGCCCATTCTTGTTTGTAGTTTGGCTCGTAACCTAGTGTTGAACCAAAGTTGCCATCAACGCGCATTGCGCCATCGCGGTGGTAGCTGTGAACAGGGCAACGAGGTGCGTTCACTGGGATTTGATGATGGTTCACACCTAGACGGTAACGTTGAGCATCGCCGTAAGCAAACAAACGACCTTGTAGCATCTTATCTGGAGAGAAGCCGATACCAGGTACGACTGCTGCTGGGTTGAACGCTGATTGCTCAACTTCTGCGTAGAAGTTTTCTGGGTTACGGTTCAGTTCAAACTCACCAACTGGGATCAGTGGGTAGTCTTTTTGAGACCATACACGTGTTAGGTCGAATGGGTTGAAGTTGACTTCATCCGCTTCTAGCTCAGGCATGATCTGTACGTACATCTTCCATTTAGGGAAGTCTTGACGCTCAATCGCTTCGTAAAGGTCACGGTGGTGGCTTTCGCGGTCTTTACCTACGATTGCTTCTGCTTCTTGGTCAGTTAGATTTTTGATGCCTTGCTGAGTTTTGAAGTGGAATTTCACCCAGTAACGCTCGTTTTCTGCGTTGATGAAGCTGAATGTGTGGCTACCAAAACCATGCATATGACGGTAAGACGCAGGGATACCACGGTCACTCATTACGATAGTCACTTGGTGGAATGCTTCTGGTAGTGATGTCCAGAAATCCCAGTTGTTGGTAGAGCTACGCATGTTAGTGCGAGGGTCGCGTTTTACTGCGTGGTTTAGATCTGGGAATTTTAGTGGGTCACGTAGGAAGAATACTGGTGTGTTGTTACCAACCAAGTCCCAGTTACCTTCTTCAGTGTAGAATTTTAGTGCGAAACCACGGATGTCGCGTTCTGCGTCTGCTGCACCGCGCTCACCAGCTACAGTAGTGAAGCGAGCGAATAGTTCTGTTTTTTTGCCGATGTCAGAGAAGATTTTAGCGCGAGTGTATTTTGTGATGTCGTGCGTTACTGTGAACGTACCGTAAGCACCAGAACCTTTTGCGTGCATACGACGCTCAGGGATCACTTCGCGGTCAAAGTGTGCCAATTTTTCAAGGAACCAAACGTCTTGTAATAGTTGAGGGCCACGAGGACCTGCAGTCATAACGTTTTGGTTATGTGCGACAGGGCAACCTGCTGCTGTAGTCAATTTCTTGCTCATTTGAATTTCCTTGCAATAGTGATAATAAATCTTGTCTTTTGGATGAATCCGAAAGTTATGCGAGGAGAATAACGCTGCAATTGAGAAGAAAAAAACTGTTATTAGCAATCAGTGTGATAGGTATCACCTATGCTTTAAGTGTTTGTTAATTAATGGCTTTATGTCAATTAACATTATTTGTCGTGTGGATTATAAATGGCATTCAGGCATGTTTGGTGTGAATGATTTCTGTCTATTTCAAAGATTCCCGAAATAGACAGAAATTCTCAACGGTTTGAGAAGGTCTCAGCTCGATTAACCGAATTTCACTTCAAGTTCTTCTGCTTTAGTAAACGCAGGATGAGTCGCGAGCTGTGCACCATAACGTTGGATGTTTGGGAAGCGCTCAATGACGCCAAACTTGTTTAGGACATCGACGACAAAAGACATCATGAAATCCGCGCCTGTTAGTCGCTCTTCTACAAAGTAGGTTTTCCCTTCTAGGCTTTGATCAACGTAGCCCATGACTTTCATGGTTTCCGCATCGGCGTAGTCCGCAAGGAAATTGGTCTGTGCGCCATCTTTAGCAACAAACATTTTGAGCAGCAGGGGAACCATGGCTGAGCTCTCTGCAAAATGCAGCCATTGAATGTACTGCGTGTAAGCTTTGCTGCCACGCACTGGTGCAAAACGTCCATCTGCATACTTTTCAATTAAGTATTCAGTGATAGCACCAGACTCTGTAACGACCTCGTCGCCATCTTCCAATACAGGTGACTTGCCGAGTGGGTGAATGCTCTTGAGCTCAGGTGGCGCAAGGAAAGTGACGCTGTCACGAAGGTAAGGCACGATGTCATAATCCACTCCCAATTCTTCTAACAACCAAATGATGCGTTTTGAGCGAGACTGGTTTAAATGATGCAGTTTAATCATAGAAGAATCCTTTCTTATACAGGTTGATTGGTTTGAATAACAAGTTTGCCGAAGTTTTTGCCTTCCAGTAGACCGATGAATGCCTCTGGCGCGTTTTCTAAACCTTCTACTAGATGTTCGCGATAGTGGATTTTGCCTTCTGCTAGCCATTGGCTTACATCTTTGACGAAGTTTGTGTAGCTTTGCTCGTAGTGGTCAAAAATGATGAAGCCTTGCATCTTGATGCGTTTAACCAGAATGTTACCCATCAGCATCGACATACGATCTGGACCTTCTGGTAACGCTGTCGCGTTGTATTGAGAAATCAAACCACAAAGTGGTACGCGAGCGCCGACATTAAGCAGAGGCAATACCGCGTCAAAGACTTTACCGCCTACGTTTTCAAAGTAGACATCGATACCTTTGTCGCATGTTGCTGTTAGCTGCTCTGCAAAGTCATCTGCGGTGTGGTCAAGACATTCATCAAAGCCTAGGGTCTCTTTTGCGTACTGACACTTCTCTGCACCGCCTGCGACACCAATCACGCGGCAACCTTTTAGCTTACCGATTTGACCAACCATAGAACCAACCGCACCGGTTGCAGCTGCGACAACTAGAGTATCACCAGCTTTAGGCTGACCAATTTCCAATAAACCCACATAAGCGGTAAAGCCAGGCATACCAAGCACACCCAGGGCATAAGACGGATGTGTCGGCTCGCTGCCTAATTTAAACAGACCTTCGCCGTTAGATAGCGCGTAATCTTGCCAGCCTGTGTAAGCTACCACCCATTCGCCAGTTTGGAAGTCAGAGTTCTTCGATTCCACCACCTGACAAACGGTTCCGCCAACCATCACATCGTTTAGCTCTACCGGATCAGCGTAGGATTTGCCTTCATTCATACGGCCGCGCATATATGGGTCAAGAGACAGGTACACGCTACGTAAAAGCACTTCCCCTTCACTCGGGGTAGGGATGGCAGCCTGTTCTAAACGGAAGTTCTCTGGGACTGGCGAACCTTTTGGACGGTTAGCCAATACGATTTGACGGTTGAGCGTTTGGGTCATGGTAAGTTCCTATATTAATTATTAGACCAGTCGTCTAGTTTTGATTCCTAAAAAATCCGCCGTACTTTTTGGGTAAAGATAAGGCGGATTAAGTGTGGTTCGTTATTTGCCTTTTAGCATACTTTGAGTGCTCTCAAAGCTACGCATTAAACCGGAACGATCCTGATACAGTTTGTTGAGTAAGCTTGCGCCAATCCATTGATGGTAAATCAAGTGGGCTGTTTGTTCTGCTGACTCGACTTGGATAGAGCTGTCTTCAATGCCTGCTTGGACACAATCTTCGATGGCTTTCACCACTTGAGTGGCACCCGAAGCCAGTTTTACGCGCATTGCTTCTGAAAGATCAGAGACTTCAGCACTCAACTTCACGACCAAGCATTTGTTGGCGTTACATTGGCCATTTTCAATCGCCATCCAGCGCTCAAAATAGCTCAAAAGGCGGTCGCATCCAGAGCCTTCACTTTCAGTAAAGTGGGCTGTGATCATCTCAAGGTAGCGAGAGAAGTAATCTTCAATCAATGCCTCACCAAATTGCTCTTTCGACTTAAAGTAATGGTAGAAAGAGCCTTTCGGCACATCCGCTGCCTTTAAAAGTTCTGAGAGCCCAACGCTCGTAAAACCTTTGGTCACTACCAATTGGTAGCCGACATCGAGAATGTGTTGGCGTGTATCGTTCGTTTTTGCGTTCATGAGCAATACTATAAAAGCAATTAGACCAGTCGTCTAGTAAATTATGGTTCTTATTTGATCAGTTCGTATTCAATCACATACAGTTCATCGATATTCGGATAGATCTCGCGAATAAGCTCTTTCAGTTTTGGCAGTTCAATCGCTTCTTGTTCTGCGTGGAACTCGTTGATGTCATCAAACTTCAGTGGTGCCACTGATAGGATTTTGATGTCACACACCTTACGGTCTGTTTCTAGGGTGAACACTTCCACTTCAGTGTTTGGCACGTAGTGGCTTTCTGATTCATCACGAATCGTGATTGTCTTTTTACCCGCAGTGATAAGTGGTGTTAGGAATTCAAAGAAAGTGATTTTAGTTGGATGTGAAGACATAACCGATGCTCATATTAATGTAATAGGGCAAGAGTATATCTCGCCCTTTAAGAAAAATATCCAAAAAAGTGCTAACCGAGGAAACCTGCGCTGAGTTGCTATTTCGAGGAGCGTAGTCGGTAGTAGGTCTCAGTATGATTACCACTTTTTGCTTTAACGTTATTGGTCTTTCCCTGTTCATTTTTGACAGGGCTGAAGGTTAAAATTATGCCGAAAGCTTTGTTCTCGAACTCGTTTTCCGTCATTGGAATGAAAGTAAATGAAGGTTGACCTACCATCTGAGCTTTTAATGCCCCATCATCAATGAATACCTCTACTACCTTTTGGCCATCCAAGGCTTTGTATGTTCCAGTGAAGGCCTTAAGTTGCCCTTCATTCATTGTCATGTTTGGGCGGTCATAATCTGGCAGTTCAACCTTCTCATCAAAGTACAAACCGACAATATTTCTCACAATGTCGTCATAGGTTTCATGAAGTCCGTTGATTGAGATGACTATCGCAACATCTTGTTTGGGGAAGTACAACATTGACGAGCGATAACCTTCCAAGATGCCATCGTGTCCATAGCGCTCCAGCTGCGAGTATTCAGGGCTGTAAATACCAAAATACTTCTTCGTCATCATTTTCACTGTTTCGTTCGAAAGCAACTCACCTTGGAACAGTGCCCGAATAAACCGAGAAACATCGAGTGTTGTTGATGTAATGCTCGCCGCTGCACCTGTTACGGTTGGCGACCAGTGTGGTGTGATTGCCACCCATGCGTTGTTCCAGTAATAGAACGAAGTAATGTGAATATCGCACGCCTTGAGATCAAGACAATACTGAGTGTGCGTTAAGTTCAATGGTTGCGTGATTTGATCGCAGAGTACCTCGTCAAAGCTCTTTCCCGTCACTTTTTCAATGATATAGCCTAGCAAAAGGTAATTTGCGTTTGAGTATTCATATTGACTACCTGGCGGAAAGTTAGAGGGCAGCGCGGCCAATCTCGCAATCATTTGTGCTTGCGTTTGAGGTTTTGTGTAGTAACTCAGAAAGTCGGGTTCATCAATAAAGTTCACCAACCCAGAGCGGTGTTGGAGCAAATCTCTGATGCTGATGTGCTCAGCGTTGCTAATCTCAGGAAAGAAGTCGTTCAGTTTGGTGTTCAAACTAAGCTTATTTGCTTCAATTAACTGCATCACCATGGTCGCCGTCATGGTTTTGGAGATAGATGCTACTTTGTATGGGCTTGAGCTGTCTGCAGGAACATAACCACGGCTGGCTAATAAACCAATTTTACGGTTTGAGTAACCAGTTTGTTTGTCCAACACCACGTTACCTTTATCCAAAATAGTGAAGCTGCCCATGGCTTTGTTGTATGTGAAGAGATCGTCGATATAACTGTTGATGACAGTGAGTTTGCCTTCCTGTGCTTGTACTTGTGTTATGCACGAGAGCGTAGCAACTAAGGCAATAGCGGATTTGAATGCAATTCGAGAAAGTGTTCTTTTTAAAATCAAGGCGCTGTACAGAATGGAGAAAGGATAGAGAGAGTATAACGCCTGTGGAGGACAGGCGTGTAGTTTGTCGATTTAGAGTGGCGTGTACGCCGGAAAAATCACTGACTAGCAAAGAGTTTTATAAGTTTGGCACAGAAATAGCCCAAAATGATACCTATCCAGTTGGTGCTTAAATCATCAAAACTGAATGAGCGAGTTTCGATAAACAGCTGACTAAACTCTTCAAGAGAAACGATACACAGCAGAATAATCAGTAGGCGAATGCCAAACATATCTGCTTTTGTTGCTTTCACCCATTTAGGGAAGTTAAACACTGCAAGAAACCCAATCAATAGGCTAAAGGTGAAGTGTAACGTGCTCGAACCACCGACGTAGTTCTCCATGCTTTGATACATGTTATGGTCGATGTCTGAGCTCTTCCAAAGTGATAGAGACACGGTCAGTAGCAATACGCCAATAAAGCTAACTCTTGCAATCGTATTTGTCATGTTTACCCCACAGGAAAGAAGCCTAAGTAACGTTTCACAAAATACAGCGCGGCTAGATTTTGAATCGCTAAGCCAATAGCGATGGCCCAAGCAGCCCCCAGAACGCCATAGAATTGAGATAGAGCAATCAGCAGCAAGATTGAAACAACTCCAGACATGATAGTGATGTATTTCATCGTTTTTTCGTGCCCGCTCATGAGTAATAGGAAACCAACCGAGCCTGTTGCTACGTTGATTAATTGCCCTAAAGACAGTGCGATAAGGAGTGGGGCAGCAGCAACAAACTCTTTGCCAAATAACTGCATCACAAACTCAGGGAACAAGACACAAACAATCACCGGAATGGTTGCGGCTGCGATATTCGCACGACACGCAAGGCGGCTAAGATTACGTAATCGATCCATCTTGCCCTCTTTGTAGAGTGAGGCAAACATAGGCGCGACAACGAAGTTGATGGTGATGAGGACAAAGCCAATGAGCAATGATGTTCTCTGTGCTGCGGCAAGTAAGCCAAGCTCAGAAGTTGAGATGAAGAACCCTGCAATGACTAAGCTTCCCCACTGGACCAAATTGGTGAAGATACTTCCAATCCAGACTTGTTTGGCTGAATAGGAGAGTTTGCTGTTTGCTCTCGTTTTTCCATGTTGATATTCGCCAGAACGAACCCATTGAAGCGTCGACTGTAATGCAACAATCGCTGCTGCAATTAAGAGTAAGGCCATCAAAGTATCTGTGCTGATCAACAATGATGGTCTCGCAGCAATAATCAATAGCACCATAAGAAAGCTGACGCCCAATTGCAGTGCGATAAGAGATGAAATCATTCTCTTGCTTGCTTGTAGTACTCGACTGTTGGTTTGACCGATCACGAGGAGAGGAATAGCCGCAAGCGCGAATATAAGTGAGAAATCAGATACGTTAGTGGTGTTGAGTTGGCTTGGGAAGGTGATAAACGCCAAGTAAATAAGAGCACATGCGAGAAAGCTGAAAAAAAGGCTGCGTACTAAAGCAATCCGATAATTGTTACTTTGCTCACTCCTGTTTTGGCTTTTAAACGCAATGGCATTGAACTTAACCAAAGAAATATTGAAGCCCAATTGAGCAATAATGGCGACTAAGGAAACAAGGTTAAACAGATAAAAGAACTGACCCGCGGTGTTGGCGTCAGAGTATCTTGATACTACTAGGGTGAGTAAGAAAGCGAAGAAAGCGGCGAGGGCTTTGACTATCCCGGTCGCGGCACCGAGTGAGAAGAACTGCTTCTTTTCACTCGGTAAGTTTTGGAGCTTTTGACTAATGGATTGAAGCATAGAAAACCTTAGTTATAGATGCTGTTTAACGCCAAACGTTGCTTCTCTTCACTGAACGCTTCGTTGAGCCCAATCGTGTACGGATGAAAGTCAATTTCATGGTAGTGGTTGATGCAATGAGTCAACTGCTTCGCCATGTCATGAGGACTTTGCGCTAAGAACGGATAATTCAGGTCTTTCGTTGCGCCGATAGAACGAATAACCATAGGTAAATGCATTTTTGCTGCTTCAAGGATGGTGAGTGGCATTCCTTCCCAAGCGGCGGTATGCAAATACAAATCTGAGTTTTTCAGTAAGCTCACGACTTCATTACGTGGAATCATCCCTGTTACTGTTATCCCATGACTACGCAACTGATCTTCGAGTTCTGTATCACCTCCGCCAATCCAAGTGATATCGAACTCGCGTGTTAGGTCGGATTGTTTGATATGACTTAACGTGTCGAGCAGGAATTGCGGATCTTTTTGTGGGGCGACCCGGCCAAGTACTACAAGTTTTAAGCTGGATAGCGTTTCGCTTTTTGGTCGTTCGTTACTCTCGTAAGTCACGTAGTTATTGAGCAACTCTGCTCGTTTTGCACCAATGCTGACAGCCAAATCGCACTCACGCTGACTGCAACCTGCGACAACATCAATCTTGTTCATTTGGACTTTTTCTAACGTCTTATATACGTGGCGAGCAAAACCGGAGATATCTTCACGCTCAAATGCATAGCAATGTGGTGTGTAGATTAAACGTGCTCCACCGAGCTTTAAAAAGCGCCCTAAGAAGCCAGCTTTACTCGAATGCAAATGAACAATGTCTGGCTTTAATTCACTGATAAAGGCGTTCGCATCTTTCATAAATTGTAATAAGCCACCTTCGACCCATTTCGTATGTTGGAAGACATGATTACTGGATTCGTTCGTCATATCATTTGAGCGTGCACGGGCGAGCAATGAGTGCTCGAAAGGTTCAGAACGTGACGAATGGACGTAGCTATAAAGTGCCGTTTGAACCCCGCCACCAAAGGCTTCGGTAATGTGCAATACTTTTTTCATGCTGACTTTGTCCCTGGTGTTTGCTTCCACTTATTTTTGAAAGCTTCACGCTCTTGTTCTGAGTAAACATGGCGATAAAGAGGGAGGTCATACATGTAAAAAAGCTTGGAAAAGTCGTAGTGTTCTTTGAAGTACTGGTGGATGTTGGAATACCACTTGTTCTTTGCTTCATTACTGTTTTTAAGAATGAAGTCATCGAGTTGAAGAAACTCACCAATCTCTTGATCGAGTGAGCTCAGTTGTTCACATTTGATCAAGATAACGCTCGCTTGATCGTTATTAAACGTATAGAAAGGTTGTGTGTTATCCAGTTCTTGGCGTAACACATCAATGTTGAAGTTGCGCTTAAGTTCGTTATCAAACCAGTTAGCGAAGTAATTCAGGTTGATGTAGTTATCGAAGCAATGCTCCAAGTGTTTGTAGGTCACATCCATATCGCGATGAATCGCGTCATTTTTCTTACCTTCAATAAACTGAAGATGTAAGTCTTGGAAAAATCGAGAGAAAACGGTCGCGATAGGATCTCGAACGAGTGTGACGATTTTAATGTGTTCACGTTTTTGCAAGATGCGTTTACGCTTGTTTAAGACTAAGCGATACATGGTGCGATTCTTAAAATCAAAGAACTTACTTACATCCTTTTTGTTGTGATACATGTGAAATTCTTCATGATCATCAAAGGTATGGATGTGGTAACTCGGTATTTTTCTTTCACCTAACGTGTGCTCAATAGACGAAGAACCTACTTTGCCCATTTGATAAACCAATACGAAATTGTCGGCTTGAAGTTCTCGGTTTTTTTCAAATTGTCGAGAGATTGAATATTTCATTTATCCTATCCTTGATAACTATAAGTTCGTTGTTCCGCGGCGTTTATTGATTGTTTGTTATTGGCGGAATTGGTAATTCAGATTGATGGTGATGATCAGTTTGTTTTTGCTGTTCTGTCTGAAGACTATGATGCCGTTTTTTGCCCATCATGACGGGTAGTAAAAGTATTAAAATGATGGTGGTGTTGACGGCAACGAAAAACACCATAATCAGCGCATAGATGGAAAGTAATAGGCTTTTTCTGTTTTCTTTCAATGTGTTGAAGCAAAACTTCATAAATAAGAAATAACCACCAAACAACAAAGCGATACCAAGCAAACCGTATTCGATTGAAGTGTCGAGAATGAAGTTATGGGTGTAAATCGCGAGTTCATCGTAATTGAAGTAGTTGATCATATAGTTAGGTAGCATCTTTGCCCCAACGCCTAAAATAGGGTGTTGAAGTAAGATGTCTAAGCCATTTGCTAGCAGCAATTTACGGTGTAAATTGGAGATCCAACGAGCTTCACTTTGATTCGCAAACAGGATGTCTTCTTGGGTTATTTCAAGCTTGTCTGCGAACTGATCAAAGCCAAAATAAAGGGTGGTAGAGACGGTTGCCAAGACAATTAAAGCGCTCGCGATTAATACTGTCCATGTATAAGTCTCGCTAATAGTCTGGCGTATTAGCCTTTTAATCACCAATTGATCAACGAAGACTAACAAACAGAAACCGAGTAGTGCTTTTCTCTCTTGTGAGAGTAGAAGAAGAGCAAAAGCAAACAGCATTAAGAAAGGGAATGCTCTAATTCGGTCACGATACAAATAGAGTAGGGAACAGAGTACGCCGAAAGCATACTTACTTACGCCAAGTAGCTTAAAACCGCTGTGGTAACCTTGTGCGAAGTGCCATGCTGCTACTAGAGAGCAAATCAGTACAAGACAATAGGTGAGGTATACCATCACCCGTTCATCATCAAATACTCCATAGGCGAACAACACACCTAATAAACTGAGGATCGCTATCCACTGTACCGTCTCGGTAATCAACGGTAGTAGGGGGACACGGTTGAGCAGGCCATTGATAAATACATAGCTGGTAAACAGCAGTGCGAAGCCGAGGCAAGGGTGAAAGAGCTTATGCGCCTTACCTTCAATCACCACAAGCGCTGCTAATCCTAATGACAGCAAACTCGCAATATCAGATGGTGCTAATGCAACTCCACCTGCTCTAACTTTTACTGGAACAAAGAAAAGAGCCAGAGTTATCGCCGCCAGTAGCGCGATACGGTTACTTGCTGGCGCAAAGTTGTTGGTAAATGCCATAGTATCCATCTCGGAACTTGTCGATAGTGTAGAGCTTGGCGCGATTCACTGAATATTCGCTTGCTTGTTGGTAAAGCTCTGCGGTGTTACATAGCTGCGTGAGCTTCTCGGCTAGTTGGTCTGGTTGGCCGACTTTGAACAGGTAAGTATCGCTACCCATGACTTCATCTAGCCCAGGCACATCAGAAGAGAGAACAGGCAAACCAGCAGCCATGGCTTCAACCGCGGCTAAACCGAAGCCTTCCACATGTGAAGACTGAACATATACGTCCATATCAGACAAGAAGGCGGGAATGTCCGAGACAACACCATGGAAGTGAACGTGCTGAGTAATATTGAGCTCTCGGCTTAGAGATTCGAGTTCACTTCGCTTAACGCCATCCCCCGCTAAGTGGAGATGGTAGTGTGAGGGGAGTTGGGCAACGGCGCGAATCAGCGTTTCATGGTCTTTGTGTTCATGCAGACGACCCACCATTCCGATGTTGATCGTCGATTTGCTCGTAAGTTGACTGCCTGACTTTACCGTAAGAGGAAAGCGAGCTAAATCCACACCGTTATGCACGACACGGTATTTATGTTCAAAATGCGGCATGAACTTAACCAGCTCTTCTTGTACTTTTTCACTGATGCTCACTGTAAGGTTATGGCCGCGATACAGCAGGAATTCCATAAACTTAAACAATGGGTAGTCACGACGGCGATTATATGAGCAATGCTCGGTCTGAATTCGCTTTTTACCCACAGCGAGTAATGCGAGGTAGATTGATGGGTATAAATGCCCATGCACGAGATCTGGCCAGCGCAACAAAGTCCATTTCTCTTTGAGGGAGAGGGTTTGCCAGTTAAAGCATTCAATGTTCTTGGAAGTGAGTTGCTCTAAATAATCGTTGTCATCACAGAGCACGAGAACTTTGATCTCATACTCAGATGTGTGCTCCATAACCAAATCAACGAGAAACTTTTGAGCACCGCCGTTCTTAGATAGATCATTGATAATGTGAAGTATTTTAGTTTTCATGACTTGGCCGCTAGATACTTTTGTTTGAACTTTTCAATTTCAGGCGCGGTAAAGAAATGCCTAGTCAGCGTTGACGAAAGCATTTCTTCAACAAACTCGGATTTTGGCTGGTATGAGCTTTTAAACTCTTTAATCAATGGCGAATACCATTTGTTGTCGGCTTGGTTTTCGTGAACGACGGTGATGTCTTGTTGCAGGAAATCACTAATAGCCTGTTGTGATTGATCGAGCTTATCGATACGAATCACCATGAGTGAGAAGTTACGATTTTGATAGGTTTGATAACCAAGCTCTTGATCGAAAGGCTGAGCGAAAACATCGATGCCTGTCAGTGCTTTGATTTCATTATCAAACCACTGGAGCGGATATTGGTGGTTTACGTGTTCTTCAAACGCTTCATGAAGCAATTGAGGACGCTCGGAACGCACGGCACTGTCGTCTTTCAGGTACTTATCCGCCATCCAAAACGGCAGTGATTGAAAGAACATGGAGATGTTTCGACCCACCGGCTCTCTAACTAGGGAGATAATACGTACCTGCTGTTTACGCTTAAGCATATTGACCATGATGGCTCGCTTCAAAATGCGTTTCACATGGTTCGTGATGGGTTTATGCAGCTGAGCTCGAACGGGTGAAATCTGTTTCCCAGCTTCAATTGACATCAAATCGTGCAGGTGAAGCGAATTTGGGATCGACTTTTCCAATGCGCTAGAGCCCACTTTGCCCATTTGATAAATGAGTACCGGTTCTGCTTGGCTTTTGAGGAGCTGATACCACTGCATACTTTGATTAGTAGGCGTATTTTTGGACATAAAGCGCTTCTCCTTCCTTAGATTTTGTTTGAGTGATCAGAACGCCAAGTGATGGTATTGAGTGTTGAATTTGCTTAGATAACGCTACGTTAACCAGTGATGCTTTGGTGGATTCAGAGCGAATGACCGTAATCAGCCCGTTGGCTTTTTGGCCAAGGATTAACGCGTCGCTCACTGAAAGCAGTGGTGGGGTGTCGATGATGATGCGGTCGTATTTACTCTTGAGGTATTCAAGGAGCTTTTCGAACCGCTCGGAAGCTAATAACTCTTGCGGGTTTGGTGGAATAATGCCTGCCGGCAACACATCCAAGTTCGCTTCGTCACTACGAACAATACACTCACTCAAAGGCGTATCCATGGTGAGGATATTGGTCAGTCCCGGGTTTGATTCAGGAAGATTGAATCGCTTAGCCAATGATGGTCTGCGTAAGTCGCAATCAATAAGTAGCACCTTCTCCATCGTCGAGAAAGAGACGGCCATATTGATGCTGGTGGATGTTTTGCCTTCTTCCGGTATAGCAGAAGTAAAGGGCAATACTTTTTGTTTCGTGTTGGTCAATCTCAGCAATAGTGAGGTTCGAACCGAGCGACAAGCTTCACTAAAGAGCTTTTCATCCTGATCTAAGTATGCTGAATAAGTCACTCCACCTTGTTTTAAGCTGCGCTTTTTCACCTTTGGAATAGTGCCAAGGCAAGTGACTCCAAGTTTGTCTTGTACATCCGATGAGGTGCGAATCACTTCTCGTAATGTTTCCAAGATGATCACAAGCGCACACGCGATAGCGAAACCAAAGAGGGTCGCAATCAGGACTAACTTCATGCGTTGAGGCGCAATAGGGAAGAGTGGCACGATTGCAGGATCGGTAAATCGCGCCGTAACGTTTTTGTAATCGCTGGTCGCGTTCGTCTCTTTTTCGCGGTTTAAGAATGCTTCGTACAAGTCTTTGTTTGATTCCACTTCGCGCTTGAGTTGCTCGTAGCGCGCTTTTTGTGAGCCCAACATTTGGAAGTCAGACTTCTTGCTGTCTAGTTCTGCTCGTAATAGATCTTCTTGTGACTTAGCAGCGAGTAAGTCTTGTTGTTTACTAAAGGAAATTTCGCGAATCAGTCGCTGCGTTCTTGCTTGAATCGAAGCTAATTGTGCTTTCGCTTGAATCATACGATCGTGTTTTGGACCGTATCGTTGAGAGAGTTCAGAGACGTTTTTGGCCGCTTGGGCTTCTGAAAGCTTTAAATCACGGATCTGTGCTTGGTTGGCAAATTCGTCGATCGACAATAGGCTATCTAAGTCTTGAGATGACTTACGTTTTAGCAATTCAATCAGAGTTTGGGCTTCGATACGTTTATTGACTGCGGCGTTCAATTTACGGTTGAGTTCTTCGAGTTCATTGGCGTAAATATCATCAATGCCATTAATATCGATGAGTCCTTCCTGCATCAAGAAGTCTTGTAAAGCTTGTTCAGAAGCTCTTAATCGTTCTTCGAGCTTCTGTGAGTTATTGGTTAACCAAGTCGCTGCATTTTGTGTCACAACGAGCTTTGCTTCGAAGTTAGCGTCGATATAAGCCTGACCAACGGCGTTTGCGATGGTTGTCGCTAATTGAGGGTCAGTCGAGCGGAAACGAATTCTCACCAACTGAGTATTGCGTACAGGCTCAATCTCAAGCTTTCTCTTGAAGGTTTGGAGTGCTTGATAATAAGGCTTAGTGTGTTGCGAGGTTTCCTTTGGATTCGGTGCAACATGAAGTAAGTCCTGTACAAATGGGATGGCTTTTACTTCATCTATTTTCTGCTTTAAGCCGCTGGCACTGGTGAACTCGGGATGCTTGGTTAAGTTCAACTGTGTGATCACTTTGTCTGCGATATGGTTTGATTTCAGGATCGCAATTTGAGTTTGGAAGTACTCTTTTTTGGTCGTATCTACACCGTAAACTTCTTCTATCGAAAGGGCGCTTTTCTGCTCTTCTTGGATAAGAAGGGTTGCCGTGGCTTGGTATACCGACTTCTTAGAATAGATATACCAAGTACAGGTCAAAGAAAAAATGATGGTGAAAGCGAGGATGCTCAACCAGTTTTTTTTGAGTGTTCTAAAGTGATGCCCAAAACGAATCAACTCGACGTGATTCGAAGAAGGGTGAGTAGAATGAGTTCCGTTCATTGAATTGCCTGTCATTAGAAGAAGCTCTGATCGATAAATACAATGTCGCCAGGTTCTACAGAGCGCTGCATGCTGACGCTTTCCACGGTTTTACCCGTGTTGTGTTGGGTTAGGTTAATGCTTTTGCGAGAGGCTCTATCGGTTAGGCCACCGGCAAGGGCGATAGCTTTCTCTATGGTTAAGCCGGGCTGATATTCAAATCCGCCAGGTTTTCTCACTTCGCCATTGACGTAGAAAAGTCGAAAACTATTGATGGTTACCATTACCTTTGGGTTGATCAGGTAGTCGCCTTTTAATCCCGTTTCTATTTCGTATTTAAGCTGTTTAGGGGTTTTGTTGATGGCCTTGATGCGTCCAAGGTATGGGTAATCAAAATAGCCGTCTGAAGTGATCAGAATGTTCTTTATGGAAAGATCTTCCTCACCGTAAACTTGAACCGAAATTGTGTCACCAGTGTCGAGTAAGTAATCTTGCTCATTGGCACTGGCAAAAGAAGGTGTGCTAAGAAGCACAAGTACCAAGCCAAATAACGTTGCTAGTAAGTTCATTCACATTCCTTGTTACAAAGAGAATCGAGCACTAAGGGACCAAACGTTTTGGTCAAAGCTGTAGCCTTGCCAGTTGGAGCTCTTATCTTGGTAGCGCCAATCGGCTTGAAGTAAAACCCATCGTTTGATTTGGTAATCGAGCCCTGCAGAGAGGGCATAGCGGTCTTCTTTACGAGTGACACCGGTATAGTCATCCTCTTGATAAAGCGCACCTAAGCGTGTCGTGAGATAACTATTCCAATCGTGCTTGAGGTTTAACTGATAGCGAGTTTGTAAGTCGTAATCACCATCTTGATCTGGACTCACTGCGGCTTGAGTGGTTTTGAGCGTAATCAACGAGTGCTCTTGAGGTAGCCACTCTAATCCGATGTCCCAACTGAAGCCGTTAAAGGTCTCGCGTTGATGGCTGTCAAAGTCTTTAATTTGATAACCTAAACGGGCGATACCTTTGGTTTTCCCTGTGACTTCCCACTGTGCACCGGTGTAGTAGAAACCAGAGTAACTGTCTTTTGATGGCACTGAAGGATTGTCTGAAAGGTAATCGGTGCTCATTTGTTGAGTACCAACCAACCAATATGTTCTTGGTGTTGCTCGAAGATAAAACTCTAAGTGCGCGTTTGGGGCGCGAAAGTCGTTGTATTTGGTCTTGGCGTCAGGTTTTCCCGGCAAGCCATCACGGTAGTTTTGGTAAGTTTTGTCTCGATAGCCAACACCCAATTCCAGCCTACCTTTTGAGCCTTCAGAGCCAAATACATAGTTTGTTCTCACGTCGTTGCGATGAAACTCAACGGGTTCGTTTAATAAGCTGCCTTGCCCTTCGGTAAAGTCCTCCCCTTTTTCTTCATGCTGCGCACGAAACTGATAGTCAACCACTAGACGATTGCGATGGTTGAACTCGAAAAAGTTGGTAAATTGAAAGGTGTGGTCGTCGTAGTCATTCTGATCATCGGAAGAGAAACCGGCACTCAGCTTGTACAGGATGTTTGCTCGATATTGATTACGTTCAATTTTAGCCAGCAGGGCTGGCTCTACGCCCCAAATGTTGACTGATTCGATGTTCTCTCCACGATCGGCCTTGT
The DNA here is from genome assembly GCF_001557945.1 of Vibrio sp. CUB2. Taxonomy (NCBI): domain Bacteria; kingdom Pseudomonadati; phylum Pseudomonadota; class Gammaproteobacteria; order Vibrionales; family Vibrionaceae; genus Vibrio; species Vibrio sp. CUB2. The sequence continues at coordinate 197,049 of NZ_LNRB01000004.1, forward strand.
TGATGTTGTCATCACCTTCGTAGAACACGCCTAAGGTCGGGATGAACTCAATCCCAGAATCCGTTTTATACGCCATTGGGTCAGCGTTCGCAGAAAGCGAAGCCAAAGCAATCGACACAAAACCGGCCGCTTTTGTCATGTTGATGAACTTAGTACGCATTGGAACCAGTAAACCCTTTGAAAATCGTAAGAAAGATGATCTTGATGTCCATCCAAACTGACCAGTGATGGATGTAGTCCAAGTCGAACTCGACGCGTTTTTCCATCTTGTCGAGCGTGTCTGTTTCACCACGATAGCCATTGATTTGCGCCCAGCCAGTGATGCCCGGTTTTACTTTGTGGCGAAGCATGTATCGGTCGACAATCTGACGGTACTCTTCGTTGTGCGAAACCGCATGAGGACGTGGGCCTACGATGGACATCGTGCCTTGAAGAACGTTGATAAACTGCGGTAACTCATCAAGAGAAGTTCGGCGAAGAAACCCACCGAAAGGCGTGATACGTGGGTCATTCTTGGTGGCTTGTTTAACGTCGCTGCCTTGTTCCATCGTGGTCATTGAGCGAAATTTCCAGACCTCGATTTTTCTTCCATCCAAACCGTAGCGGAATTGTTTGAAGATCACCGGACCTTTAGAGGTCGCTTTTATGCCGATAGAAATGGCGAGCAAAATCGGAGAGATAAGTAGCAAGATGATGCTAGATAAGATGATGTCTTCTAATCTTTTTACCCATGATGAGATACCTGCAAATGGCGTATCAAATACACTCAAGGTTTGAACTTGGCCGATTTGATCCCAGCGCGAATGCAGTAAGTTGTAAGTGAAAAAATCAGGGATGAGATAGGTATTAGCAGTGGTATCCGAGAACTGATTCAGAAACAGTGCAATACGTTCATTCGCATGCATTGGCATCGCGATGTAGACGTAATCGACTTCGCCACGCTTTGCTCTTTCAAGTGCTAGCCCAACGTTGCCTTTGATTGGGTACTCTGACTCAGGTAAACGCTCTTTCGATCGCTCGTCATAGAAACCATCAAACAACACACCATGCTCTGCATGGTTCTTTAATTCGTTGGCAAGGGTGAGGCCATGCGGTGTTTGACCTATGATGATGGCGGTACGTGTGTTGTATCCGAGCTTTCTCATGTAAGCCAGCGCGACTCGAAATAGCGTGCGCCATGAGAGGAGAAGTACAGGCGTAATCAATAACCAAGTCGCAAGAATATAACGTTCAAATAGAGTATGGACGTGCGAGAAATAGAGAACCATAAATAAGAATGCGCAAGTCACAAGCCATGAGACACAAACAATGAAGACTTGGTCTTTGAATGAGCTGGTTCGCCAAGAACGGTAGAGCTTGCCACTTTCAGCAATGATGAAGAAAGTCACGCTGCTGACGAAAGACAGAATAACGTAGTCCTTTTCAATCGACGTATTGGCGTCATTCAGAATTAAAAACAGCATGAATGAGACAATGACTGCAAGGTCGGTGAGGCGATAGAGAAATGCAAATTCCACCTCATGAGAACGAATAAGTCCTTTATGTTTCATATCCTAATTTCCTTTTCGGTACGTTACCTTTCCTCAGCGACCGAACTCGATAGTGTTGATTTAGTGTTTGAATAGACAGAGAAGTACTCAGACGACTTGCTTCCGACGTTATAAACTCAGGCTCTTATAATTTTCGAGATAAGTTTAAAAACTCACGTTATTTCGGTAAGTGGAAATAAGAATGAAATTTAGAGGATGGGCTGACTTTGGAGGTTTAAGACAAAGTTGGTACTTAGGCTGTAGGAATGAGAAAAAGTATTATATGGATGGATTTTCCATAAAAATTTAGACTTATGTGGAGGCTTATCGAATGTATTATTTCTCTTCAATAAAAATAATACGTTAGTGGCGGGATAAAAAAATCCCTCTCGAATGAGAGGGATTGGTAGCAAGCAAAGGTGAAAGAGTTTTTACTCGAAATCTACGCCGTTTTCTTTGTGTAGTCGGCGGCATGCACGGCCATCGCTGTGGAATAGATGACAACGGTACGCAGGGATACCAATTTCAAGTTTGTCGCCAGTTTCAACTGGTAGTGTGTCTGGTTGACGGTAGATAACGTCAGCGTCTGCGCCTTCTAGGTTTAGGTAAACCTGAGTTTCGTTACCTAGTTTTTCAACGATCATCACTTCACCGTGAATCGTCGCGTCAGCTTCAACCGCTTGAACTAAGTGCTCAGGGCGAATACCTAGTGACATACGGTCACCACGGTTAACTGTTGTGCCATCGACTGGAATCCAGAATGACACACCGTTAGAAAGTTGTACTTTTACGCGCTCTGCTTCGGCTTCTTCAATGAATACGCTCATGAAGTTCATTTTTGGAGAGCCGATGAAACCAGCTACGAAACGGTTTTGTGGGTAGTGGTAAAGCTCAAGAGGCTTACCAACTTGCGAAACGTAACCGCCGTCTAGAACAACGATTTTGTCTGCCATGGTCATTGCTTCAACCTGATCGTGCGTTACGTAGATCATGGTACAACCAAGTTGGCGCTGAAGTTTTGTGATTTGAGCACGCATGTTTACACGCAGTGCTGCATCCAAGTTTGATAGTGGTTCATCAAGAAGGAATACGTCTGGCTGAGACACTAGCGTACGACCGATAGCAACACGTTGACGCTGACCGCCAGAAAGTGCTTTTGGTTGACGCTCTAGTAAGTGACCTAATTGTAGGATTTCAGCGGCGTGTTCTACGCGCTTATCCATTTCCGCTTTATCAGCTTTTGCCAGCTTCAGACCAAATGACATGTTGTCATATAAGTTTAGGTGTGGGTAAAGAGCGTATGACTGGAACACCATACCAACACCACGTTTGGATGGTTCTACGTCATTCATGCGCTGGTCACCAATATACAAATCACCTGAAGTAATGTCTTCAAGACCGGCAATACAACGTAGCAGGGTAGATTTACCACAACCTGATGGACCTACGAAAACCACGAATTCACCTTCGTGGATTTCCAGATCTACGTTCTTAGAAATCAGTACGTCGCCATACGCTTTACAAACATTTTTTAACGTGACACTCGCCATGTAGCTCGTCCTCGATCAATTTTTATTATTCACCGCTCATCATTATATGAATTATCTAGCGAGCAGTAACAGTAGGAATCGGTAAGTTATTGTGATTGGTAAGAAAAACAGGGTAGTACTCCAAATGTCCTGAACTGGAGCACTACCCACCATAGCCAAATACGAGTTTCTCTCCCCCACATTATTCGTGTTGTCTCCCCCGTGAAATAATTACCACAAACAACACCAATAATGACATTCCACTCGTATGGCAATGAAAAACCAGCAAATCTTTTTTACCTATAGGGTAGGTACTGCTGGGAAAGGGTTCTTACCATCCACTCTTGGATGACTGCAGTTTCTAAGATTGTGTTCACTGCTACATCCTCCTAATCGAAATAATTGTAGGGGGAGTAGGCAGGGAGGAGGCAAAAAGTAGTAGTAGAGGTGGAGTTGGGCGGAAGTCACATTATTGCGCGACCTAAAGTTGAAATCGATCACAGGAAGTATTCATTTTGTGATTTGAGTCTCTAACCCTTGGCGATTCAGATCACGAAAATACGTCATAATTGCAAGGGCGTAGGGATTAGGAGGATGAGACATATGGGATTATTTCAGATGATATATGTCGAAATACGGCTGAACCTCAATGGACTAGCCCTACATCAAAAATATAAAAAGGATACGAACATGAAAAAATTAAGCGCTGCAGCACTAGGTACTCTTGTTGCTCTGGGCTCTTTCGGTGCAAACGCTGCCATCGAAGAAGGACAACTTACTATCTGGATCAACGGTGATAAAGGCTACAACGGTCTTGCAGAGGTTGGTAAGAAGTTTGAAGAAGACACTGGTATCAAAGTAACAGTGGCTCACCCAGACGGCCTACAAGATAAGTTCCCTCAAACTGCAGCGACAGGTGATGGTCCTGATATCGTATTCTGGGCACACGACCGTTTCGGTGGTTATGCAGAAGCTGGTCTACTTGCTGAAATCAAACCTTCTAAAGAGGTTCAAGAAGGTATCGTTGATTTCGCTTGGGATGCAGTACGTTACGACGGCAAATTGATCGGCTACCCTGTAGCGGTTGAGTCTCTATCTCTTATCTACAACAAAGATCTAGTTCCAAACCCACCTAAGACTTGGGAAGAAGTTGCTGCGCTAGACGCAAAACTTAAGAAAGACGGTAAGTCTGCAATTATGTGGAACCTAAAAGAACCGTACTTCACATGGCCACTAATGGCTGCTGATGGTGGTTACGCATTTAAGTACACTTCAACTGGCTACGATGTTAAAGATGCTGGTATCGCGAACGAAGGCGTGAAAGACGCAATGAACTTCGTGAAAGGCCTTGTAGACAAAGGTGTTATCTCTGCAGATATGGACTACTCAGTATCTGAGTCTGCATTCAACCAAGGCACTGCGGCGATGACTATCAATGGCCCATGGTCATGGGGCAACATCGAGAAGTCTGGTGTGAACTACGGCGTAACAACGCTACCTAAGTTCCAAGGTCAATCTTCTAAGCCATTCGTTGGTGTTCTAACAGCTGGTATCAGCACTGCATCACCTAACAAAGACCTAGCAGTAGAGTTCATCGAGAACTACCTACTAACTAACGACGGTCTGCGTATGGTTAACAATGATAAGCCACTTGGTGCGGTTGCTCTAAACTCATTCCAAAAAGAGCTAGATTCAGACACTCGTATTGCTGCAACAATGGACAATGCGATGAACGGTGAAATCATGCCAAACATCCCACAAATGAACGCATTCTGGGGTGCTGCTAAGAACGCTATCATCAACGTTGTTGACGGTCGTCAAACTGTAGATGCTGCACTAGCAGATGCAGAAAAACAAATGACTAAATAATTCGGTAATACCCTTTTTAAGGAGGGGGCAACTCCTCCTTACTTTTCTATTTTTATCCTATATTCGCTAGCAGGTTCCCTATGCAGTCAGTTCAAGGTACAAATGCTATGACAGCACCAGAAGCCAGCCTTCCGAGCAGCAAAAAAGTGTTTATCAAGTGGGCACTATTGGGCACAGTCGGCATTATCAATGGCTACGCAACAATCCTTATGTATTCTCGTGGTGAGATTGCGTTTGCACTCCTTACGCTCATTCTTACCGGTTTAGCGCTATTTATTTTTGGTAGTAAAAAGACCTACGCTCATCGCTATATCTACCCAGGTATTGCGGGGATGATCTTATTCATCCTTTTCCCTTTGGCTTATACCATAGGTCTTGCATTCACTAACTACAGCGCAAAAAACCAACTCTCTTTTGACCGTGCGCAGACCGTTTTGATGGACAGAACGTACCAAAGTGGCGACAGCTACCCGTTCACTCTGTACAAAACTGAGCAGGGTCACCAAATTGTAGTGAAGAAAGGTGAAGCGCTTTTAGCAACACCAACCTTTGAATTGCAAGGTTTCTCTGCAACGGATTTAGACTTAACACCAATCACAGAAGCGACGGGCGATAAAGAACCGATTAAAACGATCGTTAAAAACCGCAGTGCTCTGAGTGGCGTTGATTTACACATGCCGAACGGCGATGACATCCGTATGAGCGGTCTTCGTAAGTTTGCGGCAGTTGTTCCTCTTTACACGCTGCAAGACGATGGTGAGACTCTATACAACAATCGTACTCAAGAGACACTACGTCCTAATATGGATGTGGGCTACTACCAACCAGTAGACGAAAATGGTCAGTTTGTTGGTAACACGGTTTCTCCAGGTTTCGTGGTAAACATCGGTACGCACAACTTTGAACGTGTTTGGAAAGATGATGGCATTAAAGAACCGTTCATCAGCATCTTTATCTGGACGATTGTTTTCTCTGCATTGACCGTTGTTTGTACACTGGTTATCGGTTTGGTACTTGCAAGTGTCGTTCAGTGGGAAGCCTTGAAAGGCCGCTCTGTATACCGATTACTGCTCATTCTTCCGTATGCGGTACCAGCGTTTATCTCTATCTTGATCTTTAAGGGTCTCTTCAACCAGAGCTTTGGTGAGATCAACATGTTGCTGGAAGGGCTGTTTGGTATTAGCCCTGCGTGGTTCTCAGACCCATTCATGGCGAAAACCATGATCCTAGTGGTTAACACTTGGTTGGGTTTCCCTTACATGATGATTCTTTGTATGGGGTTACTGAAAGCTATTCCTGAAGATCTGTACGAAGCATCGGCTATCGATGGCGCAAACTTCATCACTAACTTCACTCGCATTACATTGCCGATGATGCTGAAACCATTGACGCCACTGTTGATTGCTAGCTTCGCGTTTAACTTCAACAACTTTGTACTTATCCAGCTATTGACGGGTGGTGGTCCAAACATGATTGGCACATCAGAGCCAGCAGGTTACACGGACTTACTTGTAAGCTACACGTACCGCATCGCATTTGAAGGTGCTGGTGGTCAAGACTTCGGTCTAGCAAGTGCAGTTGCAACGCTTATCTTCCTATTGGTTGGCGCACTAGCACTATTGAACCTACGTGTTACTAAAGTAGCTCAGGATTAAGGAGACAGAACAATGGCAATGGTACAAGGCAAGTCATTAAAATATCGTGTTTGGGCTACACATATCGCAATGTGGGCGTTTCTAGCGCTGATTATCTTCCCACTGTTGATGATCATTGCGATCTCATTCCGTGAAGGTAACTTTGCAACGGGTAGCCTTATCCCAGACAACCCAACGTTAGACCACTGGAAACTGGCGCTAGGTATATCAGTAACAAACGCAGATGGCTCAATTACACCACCTCCATTCCCAGTCATGACTTGGTTGTGGAACTCAGTAAAAGTTGGCGGAATCTCAGCTATCTTGATTGTGGCGCTATCGACAACATCAGCTTATGCGTTTGCTCGTATGAAGTTCAAAGGTAAGAACACTATCCTGAAAGCGATGATGATCTTCCAAATGTTCCCAGCAGTATTGGCATTGGTTGCCCTATACGCATTGTTTGACAAGCTAGGTCAGTACATTCCGTTCCTAGGTTTGAACACGCACGGTGGTTTGATCTTCGCTTACTTAGGCGGTATTGCGCTTCACGTATGGACAATCAAAGGCTACTTTGAAAGTATCGACTCTTCATTAGAAGAAGCAGCAGCGCTTGATGGTGCAACGCCTTGGCAAGCATTCCGTCTGGTACTACTTCCACTGTCAGTGCCAATTTTAGCGGTAGTGTTTATCTTGTCATTTATCATGGTGATAGGCGAAGTTCCGGTAGCATCACTACTGCTATCTGATGTAAACTCGTACACTCTTGCGGTTGGTATGCAGCAGTACTTGTACCCTCAGAACTACTTGTGGGGCGACTTTGCGGCAGCAGCAGTGCTTTCAGCAGTGCCAATCACAGCGGTATTCTTACTGGCGCAACGCTGGCTTGTTGGTGGTCTAACGGCTGGTGGTGTGAAAGGTTAATCTTGGTTGGTCACTAAGATACAAAAGAATAACTAGAAAAGGGCGACCATTAGGTCGCCCTTATATTTAGCAATCGATATTACGCTTTTGGTTTGGCCGCCGATCAGTAATATCTCGCTTTTATTGGCGTTACGCATAGCTGGCTGTTAGCTTAGTTCCTTACGCTTTAATCACTAACAGTTTCTTGTAACCATAACCTGAGTTTAAACTCAGGTTTTTTTATGCCTATAGATTCACTTTGTCTTTATAACAGACACAGACTAACCAGTTTGCAATGCATTACACAGTGGCATCCGAATGCCGTGCGTATCACTTCACATAATTAGTGTAGGGGTATTCGAAAGGGAACGGTGATGTAATCCGGGGGAGGGCTTTAAAACTCGCGGCTAGATGGCGCACAGCCTACATATTGCAGCAGTGTGTACAAACTCTCCTGTTGCAATGCGACACGACGGAAAAGATCGGCGAATGTGGTATCGCCACCAAAGCAGGTCTGGATGTAGTGGTTAATTTCGTCTTCGTTATAACCTTCCACATACATGGTGCGCACCCACTGGTACTCGACCGCCTTTAAATTGGTCAATGTCTTTTCACTTAATGTGGTCTCTTTTAATCTCAAGATCCAAACTCTATCCAACACTAAAATTGTGCGTGGATTTAATCAAATCAAAGTGAAAGATTTATGACAATTTGAATCTAGTGTGAAGTGAATGACAGAACCATGACATTACTTCACACATATAGGGAGCAAACGATTACTTGATAATCAGTTTGGGGCCTTGGGGGCAAGTTATTTGAACTGTTTGAGCTATTTGAGATATTTGACGTGCGCTTCCATCTCTTCGCCAATTTGCTTACGCATGTTCATCAAGCGAATAGCCGATTGTTCTAGTGCTTTGTCTTCATCCGACTCAGGAATCCACTTCGGTACGTCGGTTGGTTTTCCGTCTTCATCGACCGCAACCATGATGACGATACAATGCGTCGTTAGGCGGTTTTTTAACTCTTTTGGATCGCTCGCTTGCACATCAATCGCGATATGCATTGAGCTACGACCTGTGTAAATGACCTTCGCGCTGACTTCGACTAAGTTACCGACATGAATCGGCGCAACAAAGCGAATACCACCCGCATACGCTGTGATGCAGTACTTGCCACTCCAAGCCGCGCTGCACGCGTAAGCGGCCAAGTCGATCCATTTCATCACGGCGCCACCGTGCACTTTACCACCGAAGTTTACGTCTCCCGGTTCAGCAAGAAAACGAAGGGTAATATCTCTTTGACCACTGCTCATCTGTCATTCCTTTGTGCGTTGTTACTAACTTCAATGTATCAATAAGGAATCGATACTGGAATAGTTAATGCAACAAAATATTAACTTTTCTATCAACGTTTCAGATAAAGCCGTCAGATACAAAAAAGCCACGCTAATGAACGTGGCTTGTGAGATTGAATTACGATGTCGCTGGTGGTAAATCTGGGCTTGGCGATTGTATCTTCTTGCGAATCTTAATTTGCGACAAGATAACGCCAGAGATAACCAGCATGCCGCCAATGATGTGGTAAACATGAACTTCTTCGCCGAGCATTGTTGAAGCGAGGGCTACCGAGACCACAGGCATCAGGTTCATGAACATGGCACTAGAATCCGCGCCAATCAAATCAATTGCTTTCACCCACATCAATGGGGCAAAGATAGACGCCGCAATACCCGCGTAAGCAATTAAAGGTAACGCGCTTTGGCTTGGCAGAAGTTGATCGCTGCTTAGCCACAATGGCGCAAGCATGACTAATGAGAAAAAGCCCTGCATGTAAACCAAAGTCATACTGTTGAATGGCATTTTCCAGCGCTTAAGTAACACGCAGTAAATCGCGTAACAAAGTGCAGCAAGAAGCATCAAGCTGTCACCTTGTGTCATATCTTGATGCAGGAAGTAGGTGATATCGCCGTGCCCTAACATAAACGCCAAGCCGCCTAGTGAAATCACGCCACCTGCCACGCTCAACATAGAAATTGACTTACCTAACAAGGGTACGCTTAGAAAAACACTGATAAGAGGAACAAGAGAAGTAATCAGTGCCATATTCGATGCTGTCGTCGTCAAACCTGCGTAGTAGCCCAACGATTGGTTTAGCACCATACCAAGCAGCGCAAGGCACGCGAGTTTTGGCAGGTAAGGGCGAATGACATGACGTTGGCGGATTACGGCAGGTAAGCAAAATGGCGTCAGAAGCACCATAGCGACAAACCAACGGTAGAAACTCATTGCACTCGGTTCGATGGCACTTGCTGCCATTTTATTTACGATGGAATTCCCACCCCAAATCATGACAGTAAAAAACGGAAGCAAATAAACCATGAGAACCTCATCGCACAATAATTAATGGCGCTAGTCTGACAGGTCTTTATAATGAAAAGTATCTCTGGAAAGACATCGTAAGCGATAGGAAGACAATTTTGAAAAAGACCACTAGGAATCTTCATCCTTCATTATCAATTGAACAGGCACCATCAGATGTGTTTATGAATTTTGAAGCCTTTCTGTCGAATACTGAGACTCGGATTCATAGTCACCCTTGGGGACAAGTGCAGTTGATAAGTGGCGGCATTCTAGAAATGGATGCAGAAGACACACGCTTTTTAGCACCACCACATCTGGCTATTTGGGTGCCTGCCGGAATTCGTCATACCAGCTATAACCGTAAGCCATTGGAATACTGTTCTTTAAATATCGCACCAGAGCTGACGCAGCATTTCCCTTCTAAAGCCAGTTTGATCAAAGTAACGCCAATAGTGTCTGCGATTGTGGAAGACTTTCGTCAGCGCGACATTAACGTGGCAAAGAGTGAAGAAGACAAACGCATCGTACAGGTACTGCTTGATCAGTTAGCGAAGCAAGAGGTTGAGCATCACTTCTTGCCAACCACAGACAACAAATATCTGGAACCCATTCTTAAAGCCGTTGAAGAAGCGCCAACGGATGAAATTAGTTTGGGCGAGTGGGCGGAAAAGGTGCATACCACCGAACGTACGTTAGCTCGCCATTGCCAAAGTGAGTTAGGGATGAGCTTTACTGAATGGCGATTGCGAGTTCGTTATCTGCATTCAATGGAGCTGTTAAGAAAAGGGCAAACGGTAAAAGAGGTGGCGTTGACGTTAGGCTATAACCAAGCCAGTCCGTTTATTGCCATGTTCAAGAAATACTCCGGCATTACACCGGAGCAATATAAGAACCGCTTGTTATAGCTGAGCGAGAACGTAGTCTAAACCGCCTACAACTGCTGCAACTTGAGCATCGTTACACTCTTCATCAGTCACTTTCGGGCTGTCTGGGTAAACTTCTGTTGTGGTGCCGTAAGTGCAGTTGGTTACGCCGCCACACAACCCCAGTTTTACCATTGGGTAATTAATCACACCAAATTGCACCACTGGCGAGCCAATAATTTCGCCTTTATCGTCAGCAGGTGCAATGTGCGTTACCTTCGCTACTGACTCGATGACTGCTTTTTGGAACTCTGGTTGCGGGTTTTCTGTATCACCGACCGTGTAGAAACCATCTGGGATCATGCCTTCGATATATTCAAGGCCATCACGCGCCGCAAGTGCAGGGCGGAATTCGGTTTCATCAGAATCGGTGGTTTCGTGCAGGTCGATGTGCATTAGAACATCACCCAAGGTCACAACCAGCTTAATCAAGTTTGCTGACTCTTCCGCAGGGCTATCTGCATAGAAAGAGCGGTTTGGATCGATCGCATTTGGGTTCCAGCGGTTAATCACTTCGTAACCCCAAGGGCTAACACATGGCGCAACGACAATGTTGAAGTGTTCTGCATAACGTTCTGCTTGTGTATCAACAAACTTCAGTGCGCCATGAACGCCACTTGTTTCGTAGCCGTGTACGCCGCCAGTGACCAAAACAACAGGTTTTGCTGCATCCCAGTTACGAGTCTTGATACAAAACAGAGGGAAGCGTGCTTCATCGTAAGAAAGTGCGCCGTATTGCTCAACATCAAAACGCTCGCGAAGGGCATCAATCTTCGTCACGACTTCTTCTTGGTAGCTACGTTTTACGTCACGTTGCTCACACCAAGCTTTGCGTTCTGCTTCGCCCCATGGCTGACCTGGGGTACCGATTGGGTAAGTGTATCCGCTTTTCATCTATACTTTTCTTTTGTGTGCTTGAAAGGTAAGACAAGACTAGTCCTGTCTCAAAGCTACATCAACACAAAACACAATTTGTGACCTTATTCTTTGCAGAATCATAACTTTGCTGACTGATTTAATGGTGTTACATTTTGTTACTTATTCAATTCCACAAAAGAGATAAATAAATGGCTGGAGCAAGTTTACTAACACTGTTGGATGACATTGCAGCTGTATTGGATGATGTCGCATTGATGTCAAAGGTAGCGGCGAAAAAGACCGCTGGTGTATTGGGCGACGATTTAGCGCTAAACGCGCAGCAAGTATCGGGTGTTGCAGCCGAACGAGAAATTCCAGTGGTATGGGCAGTCGCGAAAGGTTCATTTAAAAACAAGTTGATACTGGTGCCTGCGGCGTTGCTCATTAGTGCGTTTATTCCTTGGTTGATCATGCCATTACTCTTGATTGGCGGTTTGTTCCTCTGCTTTGAAGGCGCAGAGAAGATCTTAGAGAAACTATTCCCTCACGCTCATCAGCATGAAGATAACGCGGAAGAGTCCTCTGATACGGGGGAATCCGTGGAAGAGTACGAGAAGAGAAAAGTGGCGGGTGCGATCCGTACTGACTTTATTTTGTCAGCTGAAATCATTGTGATTGCGTTAGGCACCGTCACAGGAACAAGTATCGTGACGCAGATTTTGGTAGTAAGCCTGATTGCGATCTTGATGACCATTGGTGTCTACGGTTTAGTGGCTGGCATTGTTAAGCTCGATGATTTGGGCTTCTATCTAGAGCGTAAATCCAATGGCGAAGGTCTAAAAGCCAAACTTGGTGGTGCGTTAGTGGCGTTCGCTCCGAAATTGATGAAGATGCTTGCGATTGTTGGTACTGCAGCCATGTTCTTGGTTGGCGGCGGTATTGTTGTTCATAACGTCCCTGCAATTCATCATCTGATTGAACCTATCATTATGGACTTCCGTGGTCACACCATTGCTACTGCGATCGTACCGACACTGCTTAACGGTGTGATTGGTGTCATTGCTGGTTTGATTGTGGTTGCTGCTTGGACGCTTGTTGAAAAGGTCCGCGAAAAATAAGCGCGAGTTCAGTTTGTTGAGGCTGTATTAAAGCCAAAAGAAAAGGGTCATGCCTTTCCATATCAAATATGGTGGCATGACCCTTTTTCATTTCTTGAGGGTGATTACTTCACTTCCCACTCAATTTTTTCATTTGCACGGATTGGCACAACGATGTCGCTGCCAAATGGCATCGTTTCTGGTACATCCCACGCTGCTTTTTCTAGCGTGACGGTATCTGAGTTACGAGCGATGCCGTAAAAATCAGGGCCATTCAAGCTTGCGAATGCTTCTAGGTTTTCTAGTTTACCTTCGTTCTCAAAGACTTCTGCGTAAAGCTCTAGCGCTGCGTGTGCAGTGTAAGATCCAGCACAACCACAAGCCGACTCTTTTGCGCCTTTTGCGTGTGGAGCTGAATCCGTACCTAGGAAGAATTTCTTGCTGCCGCTTGTTGCTGCTTCGATAAGCGCTTGTTGGTGGGTATTGCGCTTAAGAATTGGTAGGCAGTAGAAGTGTGGCTTAATACCGCCGACTAGCATGTGGTTACGGTTGAACAGCAGGTGGTGAGCGGTGATAGTTGCTGCAACGTTATCAGAAGCGTTGTTGACGAAATTAGCCGCATCCGCAGTCGTGATGTGCTCAAGGACGATTTTTAGGTTAGGGAAGTCGTTGACGATAGGAGCAAGAACCGTGTCTAGGAATTCCTTCTCACGGTCAAAAATATCAACGTGGTTGTGAGTCACTTCACCATGAACCAAAAGCAGCATGCCAACTTCTTCCATCGCTTCAAAAACGTGGTAGATGTTCTTTGCGTCGGTTACGCCAGAATCAGAGTTGGTAGTTGCGCCTGCTGGGTAAAGCTTTGCTGCAACGATTTTGCCTGTTGCTTTCGCTTTGCGAATTTCGTCTGGCGTGGTGTTGTCTGTTAGGTACAGCGCCATAAGAGGTTCGAATTGCTCACCGTGTTGTTCAGCAAGGATGCGATCACGGTAGGCTAGCGCCATTTCAGTATTAGTCACTGGTGGGACGGTGTTTGGCATGATCAGTGCGCGGCCGTTATAACGGCTAATATCGCGAACGGTATCTTTTAGAACTTCACCATCGCGTAAATGAACGTGCCAATCGTCAGGACGAGTAATAGTCAGTGTTGTCATTATTTGCTCCCACCATTTAAAAGTTATGTTTGGAGCCTAAACGCTGCATTTACCTCAAGAGCAAACGCTTGCGCTTAGGCGACAGGATGATAGTGGAATTGCACTTTCATTTCATCCCATTTTTCACATTTCTTTTTGGCAGGAGTTCAGTTGGTTACTTCATCGTCAACCAAAGCGCGTGAATTGTGCCTGGTAGGAAGAAGAAGAACGTTAGGATCAGGTTGATGAAGAAGTCTTTCTCTAGACCTTTTTCCATGTAAACCGCCACTGGTGGAAGGAAGATACAAAGTAGAATTAGAATCAGTTTATTAGTATCCATGGTCTATGCTCCGGATAGGTTATGTATAGTGTCAAAAAGTTGGCGAATTATGTGTGCGATGTCACGTTTTGGCAATCCTTATTTCGTCAATACTGTGCAAATTTATGGAACTCTGTTCATAAAGTGAGACAAAAAGGAACGCTTATGAAAGGACAACGCCAATCGCCTTGGGAAGATACCTTATAAAAATTGAGTTTTTATAGGCACTTGGGTCATTACTCTTATGAGGATATGATAGTCCAATAATGAGAAAGTACCTGTAGGAAGAAGGCTATGTCGCAATCAGTTTTGTCCCAAATTAATGTTTTTCCAGTCAAATCCGTCGGAGGTGTTGCCTTATCTTCCGCTTGGGTAGAAAAACAAGGATTGAGTTTTGATCGTCGATTTATGATTGCGACGTCAGATGGCTCAATGGTGACAGCTCGAAAATTCCCCCAAATGGTGACCATTAAGTCAGCGTTGTTGCCCGATGGCGTAGTGTTTACCAGTCTTGGTGAAGAGCCACTAAAGATCTGTTATCAAGATTTCAAAATGCAGGAAGCGCCCGCAACGGTTTGGAAAGACAGTTTTACGGCATATACTACCACTGACGAAGCGGATGATTGGTTTAGTAAAGTGTTAGGCCTTCGCGTTGAGTTACTTTTTACTGGTGAGCAATCCAATCGTGTAAGAGAGAAGTTGGGGCACAACGTTAGTTTTGCCGATGGTTATCCGGTGCTTGTTATCAGTGAAGCGTCACTGGAAGAGTTAAATCGCAGAAGCTCTGAACAGCACTCAATGGATCAATTCCGAACCAACCTAGTGGTATCTGATACCAAGCCATTTGAAGAAGATTCATGGAAGCGCATTCGCATTGGTGAAGTCGAATTTGAATCTGTAAAACCTTGTGAGCGTTGTATTCTAACCACCGTTAATACTCAACGCGGTACATTCCGAGAAAGCAAAGAACCACTTAAAACACTGCAAGAGTTCCGTGCGAATGAGCGTGGCGGTGTGTTCTTTGGTCAAAACCTTGTTGCTCTTAATGAAGGCATTATTCGTTCTGGTGACAAAGTCGAAGTGCTGGAATACAAAGAGCCAGAGTTCTATCCAGACAATTCTCCTAATCGAATGGCGTTAACTTGTGTGGAACGAGAAGAGATTGCGCGTGACTTCGTCACCTTATGGCTTGAGCCAAGTAAAGGTCAGCTACCAACGTACTTACCGGGTCAGCATTTACCTATCGAAGTGGATATAGAAGGTAAGAAAGTAGGGCGTCGTTACACCTTGTCATCGAGCCCATCTCGCCCGGGTCGCTACGCGATTTCGGTTAAGCGCGTTTCTGGTGGGCGTGTGTCTAATTCACTGCTTGATAATCTGCAAGTAGGGGATGTTCTGGAAGCAGAAACGCCAGATGGTCAATTTCATCTTAAAGAGCATTCTGTCCAGCCTCTGCTTTTACTGTCTGCAGGTAGCGGTGTAACACCAATGCTGTCAATGGTTCGTTACTTAGCTGATCACAACCAACTTGATGATGTGGTGTTCTACCATCAGTGCAGCAGCGAGATTGATATCCCATGTAAAGATGAGCTAGATGAACTGAGACGTCAGCATCCGGGACTAGATGTGAAGATTTGCTTAACTCAACCTGCGGTGGATTGGTTTGGTTTGAAAGGAAGAATCAGTCTGTCTCATATCAAGCAGATCAAAGATGTTGAGAAGCGCCAAGTGTTCGTTTGTGGCCCTGATGGTTTTATGCAAAAGGCGAAAAACCTTCTAATCAAAAAAGGGCTACCGGAAGATAACTATCATCAAGAAGCATTCGGCGTTGCGGCTACCACAGCGAAGCCAGAGAAAAGTGTTGAGATTGAATTCAACGGCTTTAAGTTGATGGGCAACAACCAACAAACGCTACTTGAGCAAGTAGAGAATGCAGGTAAAAACATTAGCAACAGCTGTCGAGCGGGCTTATGTGGTGCTTGTAAGGTTCAATTAGAATCAGGGCTAGTCGATCACCCAGATGTACCTGCTATCAGCGCAGAGGAACGTGCGATGGGTAAAGTGTTGGCATGTTGTGCAATCCCACAAACGGACGTGACACTCGCGGACTGAACGCGTTAAAAATAAACCGTAACAAACAAAAACGCCGCTAATTTAGCGGCGTTTTTCTATTTATCTCAGAGCGGTTTAAGCAACAAATCGCTCAGGAGTAAAATCGTAAATTAGTCGTAGATTGTTGGGATCGGCTGACGTTTGTGCTGAGTCATTTTGTAGATTGCAACAAGACGATCACTCACTTCTTGTGATACAGGCTTGCCTTCTAGGAAGTCATCGATCTGCTCGTAAGTCAGGCTCAAAGCATCTTCATCTGCTTTTTGTGGCGCCAGTTCTTCTAGGTCTGCCGTCGGCACTTTCTTCACTAGTTGCTCAGGTGCACCTAATGTTGCAGCCACTTCACGAACTTGACGTTTGCTCAAACCAAACAGTGGTGCCATGTCGCACGCACCATCACCGAACTTGGTGTAAAAACCAGTGATGTTTTCCGCTGAGTGGTCAGTACCAAGCACTAGGCCGCCAACGTAACCAGCGATCTCGTATTGTGCAACCATGCGAGCACGCGCTTTTACGTTACCTTTCACGAAATCTACTTTTGCTGCTTCTGTTGGAAGAAGACCAGTACCTTCTAATGCAACGTGAGAAGCAGCGTGAAGACCATCTACACCTGCTTTGATGTTTACCGATACAGAGTGCGTTGGTTGGATAAAAGCAAGAGCAAGTTGTGCTTCGTCTTCATCCTTTTGCTCACCGTAAGGCAAACGAACGGCGATAAACTGGTAACTATTGTTGCCAGCCTCTTCGTTCAGTTGGTCTACAGCCAATTGAGCCAAACGACCACACGTCGTTGAGTCAACGCCACCGCTGATGCCAAGAACAAGAGACTTACAGCCTGCTTCTTGCAATTTACGCTTGATAAAAGCGACACGGCGTTCAATTTCGAAATGCGGATCGATAGAAGGTAGTACTCGCATTTCATCGCGGATGGATTGTTCCATTTAGGGTTCCTTTTCCTGCAAATATGTATGACACCAAATGAGTGTGAATAAATTCATACTGCGGCAGGCGCTTATAGTTCACAAATGGTGAGAAACCATGCAGTTGATATTCATAAACGTCGCTTTAGTGTCAAAAAGCTCTAAAGATTAGTAGTATCATACCGAAATCATCGGATTAGAAAACTCTCTTCAACCAGGTAATCACCGGATATGAAAAAAATCGCCGTTTTTGGCAGCGCATTTAACCCGCCAAGCTTAGGTCACAAGAGCGTGATCGAGTCACTGAGCCACTTTGATCTCGTGCTACTTGAGCCAAGCATTGCACACGCTTGGGGCAAAAATATGTTGGATTACCCAATTCGGTGCAAACTGGTTGATGCCTTCATTAAGGACATAGGGCTTTCTAATGTTCAACGCTCTGACCTTGAGCAAGCTTTGTACCAGCCTGGACAAAGTGTGACGACTTTTGCGTTATTAGAAAAAATTCAAGAAATCCACACGCAAGCCGATATAACTTTTGTCATAGGTCCTGATAATTTTTTCAAATTTGCTAAATTTTACAGAGCAGAAGAAATAACCGAACGTTGGACTGTGATGGCGTGTCCTGAGAAAGTCAAAATCAGAAGCACGGACATTCGTAATGCACTGTTAGAGGGTGAAGACATCAGTGCATTCACGACACCAACGGTCAATGAATTATTACTAAGCGAAGGCTTATACAAACAATCGTAATCTGAAAACGAAGAGGTCAGATTTTCATGGTCAGAGTTGTGGTACTTAGTGCATGCGCGCTGCTTGTGGCAACACAGGCTAGCTCTGCTTGTAACTATTTATCTGATCGTTCCGTCGTGTTTGCTGATAACACCATGCCTATCTGTGAAGATATTTTTGATAGCGTGGGTGTGTTAAGTATGGACACGATCAACTGGTACATTGCTGAAAAGTCGATTGAGGGGCCTACAGAGAGCTATTGGGATCAGTGGGCAATCAAATCGGAAGACACGCCGATTCTTACTCAGAATCTAGAAAGTAACTACTTTGGTCTTGGGCTTTGGATGCCAGAAGAACTGAGGGATGAAGAGGCGAAGATGAGCACAGAAGAGTGGCTAAAAAGCCATGGTTTGATGTTCAGCGTCGGTTTTGGTGATAAGAGCGGTGATGAACCAAGAATGCGTTTTGATTACCGCTGGCACGAATACTACGACGCCGATTGGATGATGCAGATAGAAGTGCCGTTTTAACCGAATTCAAAACAAAAAGGACGTACTGAGCACGTCCTTTTTTACATTCTTTTCTTTGTTCGTTTTTATAGTGCTTCCCCAAACACTAAAAAACACAACTGTTCGTATTCTTCGTCGTTGTTGTTGAACAATCTTGCAACGATGTCCGCTTGCTTCTTGCCTGACAACTTCATCTTACGTGCTTCTCTTAAGGTCAAGACAAGACAAAGCTCTATCGAAATTGAAGAATCACAGCCCGGCTTCCACTTATTAATCGAGTCTGTCAGTGGAGAGCTAGTCAACATTGGCTTTAGTGTCTGAACTTCATGTCTAACAACTGCCAGTAAATCCATCTGGTGTTCGCTACGTGCTTTTGTTGTCACCAACTTTTCAATCAACGCTGACAATAGAGCAGATGGCTTCACGTAACCTGCTTGTTGAGCAAATGCGTCAGTTAAGCGCACAGAAAAGTCACAGCGAGTTACTCGCGTGTTAGGCAAAAAAGTGAGGGAGCTCAAACATCCCTGAGGAATCCAGAAATACTGACCCGGTTCAATGGCATACTCATGTTTACCCAATTTAATGATCGCCAAACCTTCTACTACTGATAGTAAGCTGTGTTTTAGCGCTTTTTTACGCGCAGCAACATTAAGAAAAGGGTAATTAGCGTCGTGAAATTCAATTGCGTAGTTCATTGTGAATACCAGAGTTTTTGGGGCGCTAAGGGTAACGCTAAACCCCTAAATTGCCAACCGGATAACAGATTTTTTTGTGAATAGAAATTGTAATGGTACTGGTATGACCATGTTAAAAGTATGGTATGAATTGCTGCGGGTTGGCAAAACAATGCGTAAAATGTGCCAGCTCTTTTTGAAATGAATTGAATAATGACTGCCAATACCGATCCTTATATTGAAATTCGTCCATATAACGACGAAGAAATCCCAGCTGCGCTGGACCGCCTGATCAAAGACGATGAGTTTATCAGCGCGATTTTAAACCACCGTTTTGCAAACAAAGCGGCGTGGTTCAAAACTCTCATGAGTCCGATTATCCGTGTCTACTTAAAAGCGAAGTGGAGCAAATTGGATTCTGTAGAGGCAATTCAGCTGGAAGTGAAGAAGTACCTTCAAGATACGCTTAATCGTACCACTGACGGCGTGACGTTTTCTGGCCTTGACCAACTTGACAAGGATACGTCTTACTTATTTGTTTCTAACCACCGTGATATCGCGATGGATCCTGCTCTCGTAAACTACGGTTTGCACCAAACGGATCATCGTACAGTGCGTATTGCAATTGGTGATAACCTGCTTAAGAAGCCTTGCGCGACTGAGCTAATGAGACTGAACAAAAGCTTTATCGTTAAACGCTCGGCGAAAGCGCCGCGCGAAATGATGAAAGCGTTAGGCTTGCTATCAAGCTACATCAAGCACTCTCTTGATACCGGCAACTCGATTTGGATTGCGCAAAAAGAAGGTCGTGCCAAAGACGGTAATGACTTTACTGATCCTGCCATCTTAAAGATGTTTCATGTTGAAGGGCGTAAGCAAAAAGTAAGCTTTGGTGAATACACGCGTTCATTGAAGATTGTGCCTGTTTCCATCTCTTACCAGAATGACCCTTGTGACATCGCAAAAGCCAAAGAGCTGTATGAGAAAGCAGAGAATGGTAGTTACGAGAAAGGCGAATTCGAAGATATCGAAAGCATCATTCAAGGTATCGTTGGTTACAAAGGTAAAGTGCACGTTGCATTTGGTGATGTGATTAACCAAGAGTTTGAGACTCCGGACGAACTCGCGAATGAAATCGATCGTCAGATTCACAATAACTACCGTGTGTTCCCAATCAACCTGCTTGCTGCGGGTCGTGAAGATGAATCGATTACGGAGTCGGTGAAATCTCAGTTACAAGAGAAGTTGGAGCAACTGCCTAACGGTGCTCACAGTTACTTGGTGGCAAGTTACGCTAACCCAGTAAACAACCAAGAATGATTTAAACTTCGCTCAGTGCTTTGCAATAAAGCACTGAGCGCTTGGTTTTGGGAAGGAGCTTTCGTCTAACCATTTCTATGGTGCAACTGCGCCACCTAGGGTCAAATTCGTTGGCCATTTCGTAACTCGATTTCCCCCCAAAAAGATATTGCCTTTCACTGTCATGGTGTCTGGAAATTCTGTCAGTTTGGAATCACCTATGTACAGGTTACCATCCACGATTAAACCTTCCGGCAGTTCGGTAAGCGGCGTTCGAATGACACTTAGATCGCCTTTCACTCTTAATCTTGCGGGTAAACTGGTTAACGGGTTATCGGTTAAGTTTAAATAGCCGCCTAATTTGACACCGCGTGGCCAACGCTCAATCTTACTACCGAGTAAGTTCGCGTAACCCTTAATTTTCACCCCTGGTCTTATCGTTTTTAATGCGCTGTTGGTGGCTTCAAGGCTTCCTTGAACATCCAACCCTCTCGGTAATTTGGTGATTGGTGTTTGTGAAATGTTTAGATTGCCTTTTACAACCAATCCATCAGGTATCGTGGTATAGGGCTTATTACGAAGGTCAATGTTGCCATAGTTATCGGTATGGCCAAATTTGGCATAGTAATCGAGCTCATAAGCAATGGATGAGCTGGAAAAAGCCGTCAGAGCGAGTGAGATAAGTAAAGCGCGCATAACCGATACAGTATTGAGGATAAGTGGAAAAGGATAACGTAAAGCATAGTAGGCCGCTACAGTCCAATGTCTCAAGAATATGAGATGCTGCCAAGAACATGAAACGTTTCTTTGTTAACTTATGTGGTCTTCATTGAGGGGATATTCATGAACTTAAGAAAGATTTCTATGCTGGTCGCGAGTACTGCTATGGCCTTCTCAGGCGTTGTATTAGCAAAATCTTACAGTACACCAGATACAAAGGCTCTAGTAGTGGCAGACGGGAAGCTAGGACAGCGGGTTTGTTACTACGACGATAAGGCATACACCACTGGGGCGGTGCTAAACATAGATGGCGTATTGCTCGTGTGTACCGATGAGAATGACTTTGAAACTAACGGGGCACTGAAGTGGGTTGTGTTTCAGAAAGACAACCAGTAACAAGCCAATCAAGCATTAAAAAAGCGAGCTAAGAGCTCGCTTTTATCTATATGTCGATTATGTATCGATGATTAACGCGCTAGAGAGCGAGTCTTTAGTTCAAAGATAAGTTTTTCAGCACTTACTTCAAACTTGAATCGAGCCGTTAGCTCTTTAGATTCTTCTGTCAGTTCTGAAACGTTGTATTCAACGTCAGCACAAACTTGTGTTGCTAGTTCGATGTATTTCGCCAACTCAGCTTCTAGTGCTGCTTTAGTCTCTGCGAAAATCGTTACGTCGGCAACATCGTCACCTTCTTTGATGATAAAACCCATTTCACCAGCGCAACCGCAAGCTTCACATACTTGGTTTTCTTCTAATTCGACACTCATAACGAATCCTCTTGTAAATACTGTGGGTATTCTATCAGGTATTTGATCTCTATCTACAAAAATGAATGATTTTGGATAAAAAAGGCACGGTATGTTATGTTGTTAACAGTGCGTTAATTAATTTTATTAGAACTTCCTTAATAAAATTAATGTGATATGTATCAATATTTAAAATCAATTAACCTAGATATTGGTGAGATTTTTGTCAGGTGAGTTGAACTGGGGTTCAATTTATAAGACTATTTCCGGATTAATTATTTTTACATAATTATCATTCTTAGCCTGAGAATAGTTTCGATGAATGATTTGGTGCAAGGTTTTGATGGAGTGGACTTTTCGCCATATTTTGAGTCACATGTATTGACAGAAATATCACTGTAAATTGCACGTTACGCAGTGCACTTTAGTTATGATTGGTCCTCTGATTTGTTGTTAGAGGCATACAGTACATAATGCTGAGGATGATTTTCATTCTGGCCTCATTTAATTGTGAGTTAGATGGATTTACAAAGAGAAGAGCTTAAAATATGCCAAAGCGTAGTAAAGAAGATACCGAAATCACTATCCAGAAAATCATGGATGCCGTTGTTGATCAGCTTCTAAGACTTGGTTATGACAAAATGTCTTACACCACGTTAAGTCAACAAACAGGTGTATCGCGTACAGGTATTAGCCACCATTTCCCTAAGAAAACGGACTTTACCGCCGCGTTAGACGGTCGTATCTTCAAAATGTTCGTAGAACATCTAGAATTTGATAAAGGTCTGGATGCGTTCTCTAAGAGCTGGATTAAGGCTCTAGAAGATACTGAATTCTTAGCGATCTTGCGTCTATTGTTCCACCATATTGTTACTTCAGAAAGCGCACATGAGTTTGCTGCAAATGGCATCGACCGTTTGTACAAGATGGCAGAAAGCCAATTTGGTGCAGGTAGCGACAAAGAGCTAGAGTGGTTGATTGGTCGTTCGTTGATTCAAATGAGCAAATAACCCCAAAACAAAAAGCCCCGCAACGTTGCGGGGCTTTTTTGTATGCCTATCATTTGGAATGACAAACATGGGCTTAAAACGCGCTGATTAAGCCGCTGCGTGCACTTGAGGAAAATCCAAGGTTGGGTGTTTAGTTACGATTGAGCGGTAGCCATAGACTTGCTCAATGCGTTCTGGAGTCAGTGCATTCCAAGGCGTGTCATCACATACTAACTTGCCATCATGCAGCAGGACTAAGCGGTCTGCATATTGAGAAGCTAAGTTCAAATCATGCAACACAACCACGACGGCAGCATTATTCTCTTTGGCTGCTGCGCGAGCAATTTTTAAGGTGTTGTGCTGGTGAGCCAAATCCAAAGCGGAGGTTGGCTCATCTAACATCAAGATTTTCTTATCGCCAGACTGATGAAGCTGAGTGAGAACACGCGCTAAATGCAAACGCTGCTTTTCACCACCAGATAGGGCAGGGTAGAGGCTATCAGCTAAATGCAGAACATCAGTTTGTTGCATGTAATGCAACGCGAGTTCACTGGTTTCCTTATTGGAGATAGAGAGAGGGATTGCTCCGAGCTCTACCACTTCTCTCGCTAAGAAAGGAAACGTCAATGTGCTGTGTTGCGGCAACATAGCGACGTGTTTTGCACTCTCTGTAGGTTCCCAATCATTCTTTTGGGTACCAAAGAATTCGATATCATTTTGAGATGGGATTTCGCCACACAGCAGCTTTAATAACGTACTCTTGCCGGCTCCGTTCGGACCAAGCAATGCTGTGACTTCTCCAGCTCGAATCTCAATACTGATGTCGTCCAGAACGACACGGCTTCCGTATCGCATCGAAATATTTCTGCCCGACAAAACGGTGTTATTCATTACAGGATTTTCCCTTTTTGTTGGAACAGTAAGTAGATAAAGAATGGTGCACCAATTAGTGCAGTAACGATACCTACTGGTAATTCTGCTGGTGCAACCGCGACACGTGCAAACATATCTGCTGCCGTAAGAAGTAATGCGCCCATCAAAGCAGAAATAGGAAGCAGAGTTCGATGGTCAGGCCCTGCGAGCATACGACCTAAATGAGGAATAACAAGGCCGATAAAGCCAATAGCGCCACAGATACTCACGGTAATACCTACACCTACCGCAGATAACAAAATGAGCTGTCGTTTTAGCTTTTGAACGGGAACACCCAAATGCCTTGCTTCAGACTCGCCCAATAGGAGAGCGTTTAGCGACATCGCTTTTTTCTGGAACCAGAACATCAGCAATACCAATGTCACGGCCGCTAAGCCAATACCAGACCAATTCGCACCTGCTAGTGATCCCATAGACCACAGTGTTAAGTCACGCAGCATTTGATCATCTGCGATGAAGTTCATGAAGCCAATTGCGGCTCCTGATAATGCACTGATAGCAACACCAGCGAGAAGCATGATGGTAACGGATGTACCAAACTTACTTGTCCCTAACCAGTAAACTAAAACAGTAGTGATTGCACCGCCTAAGAAAGCAAAGAAAGGCAGTGCTGCTAGGTTCATTAATGTTGGATAGTTTTGGCTGAAATCCGCGAAAACAACGATAGCAAATGCACCACCCAGCGCCGCACCAGCAGAGACACCGATGATGCCAGGCTCAGCGAGAGGGTTCCGGAACAAGCCCTGCATGACGACACCACAGATCGCTAAAATGGCACCGATAAACATGCAAAGAACAGTGCGAGGAAGTCGTATTTCGTTGATAACGAGTTGGATGTGAGGAGCAAGATCAGAGCTTGCCCCTGTTAAGCTTCGCAGGCTGTCTGTGAAGCTGATATTCATTGGACCTACAGTAATTGAAGCAACTGCGATAAAGGCTAAAATGCCGGATAAAGCAAGCAGAATAGTAGGTAAAGGGGTACGTCTTAATAGCATTGAATCTCTCTACGGGTATAGCAGCTCATTCAGGCGCTTCGCTTCAGAAAGGCTCTTTAGTCCCAAACCACCTACGAGTGCGTGGCCATCAATTGTCACGATGTTTTTGTTCATCCCAGCCGGCGTAGCAGCAAGTAGAGGCATCGCTTTCAAAATGGCATCTACACCACCCATTGTTTGGTAACTGCGGCCACTGACTAGGATTACATCAGGCTGCATTTCAACCATGGCCTCTGTAGATAGAGGTTTGTATGACGATAACTGACCTGCCGCTGGGTTTTCACCACCCGCAAGTTGAATGATGGCATCTGGCGTGGTTTCTGAACCTGCGACGTTCGCAGGACGGCCTTCATGAATAAGAAGGAAGAGGACTTTCTTTTTGTCGTTTTTTGCAGGTTGGTTACTCTCAAGCGCTTTTACTTGCGTTTCAACTTCTGTTTTTAGCGCTGTTGCTTGAGTTTCACGATGCATGATGTTGGCGATTTGGTCTATGCGATCCACAAGGCCTTCAACATTTGCCTCGGTGTTTACGATCTCTACATCTACACCAGCAGACTTTAGTTGCTCAAGTGTTGTGCTCGGGCCCATTTCATCAGAACCAATCACTTTCGTTGGACTAAGTGCTAGCAAACCTTCAGCAGACAGACGACGGTGGTAACCTACTTTTGGCAATTCCATTTCTTTTGGCAGTTGGCTGGTGACATCAACAGCAACAAGGCTGTCTTTTGCATCAAGCGCGATAAGCAATTCGGTGACAGCGCTACCCGCACTAACAACACGTTCAGAAGATGGGGCTTCATTGGCAAAAAGACTCGCACTTGCCAGCATAGTGACAGCTGCTGTTAAGGCGGTGCGAACTGGAGATAGTGTTTTATTCATTAGGATGTTCTCAATCTTATGTTCTTTTATTGCGACTCTTCAGTGAGCAATTGAGTCGCTTGAATTCCGTTTTCTTGTAAAAAGCCAAGAAGCTTGACCAGTGACTGAATATCGGCGGTTTTTTCAGCGCCAATCACAATCGGTTTATCTGTTGATTTACTTTCTTCTAGCAGAGCAATCGTGAAGTTTTCCCAATCGATGTAAGACTTGCCATTGATTGCCCAGTGCGGTTCGTCTTTAAGGATATTGACCGTAATTGATTGTTTATCAACTTCAGCAACGGCTTGGGAATCAGTGCTTGGAAGGTTGACATCCAAAGAGTCGAGCTTGACCGCCGCAGTCAACATCAAGAACACCATTACAATAAAGATAATATCCAGTAACGGGGTTAGGTCCGGTGTTAAACCATGGCTGCTATTGTCCTGAGGTGCTTTAATCATGAGCTTCTCGCTTCAACATGATCAGCAACCGTTGCGATTTCTTTGTTGTTTTCTGGAGAAACGTGTTGCAAAGAAATACCTTCTAACCAAAGGTTTACGTAGTTCAGTGTGTGCTCAAGCTTAGCGATAACGCGGTCAGCCCAAAGACCAATCAGTTGTGCGCCAGAAATTGCGGGCAATGCAATGATCAAACCTGCTGCGGTCGTGCGCATTGCGAGACCTAGGCCATCGGCCAAATCGTTTGGCGTGATGTTACCTGTAGAAGACGCAATGCCTTTAAACATATCGATCAGGCCAAGTACCGTACCTAATAATCCGATAAGCGGGCTGATCACGCCAATCAGAGTCAATAAACGAAGACCTGAATGCAATTGATGGCGCTTTTCTTGTAGCCAAATCCCCGCCGCATCTTCACGTAAAGATTTAGAGAACGAGTGATGCGCTAGCAACATTGCAACACCACGATAAAGAAGAGGGCGTTTGCCAGAAAGTTCATCCGCTAGCGCTTCGATATCTTTGTTGTTGGTCGGATCAAGGTTATTCAGCTTTTGACGAATTGCGCGTTTGCCTACGCCTAGACTGATGAATACTTGAAAGAGTCTTTCCGCAATGATCATGACTGTAAGTGCAGAGCAAATAACTAAAGGCCAAGTCATAAGACCAAATTGGGTTTGTAAATGTTGTAGCTGTTCCATTATCCATCCAACTTAAAACGAACTGGGATTTGAACTCGGTGAGCGACTTTTTGCCCGCCAGAAATATGTGGTGAGAATTGCCATTGTTTGATGGCACGCAGTGCTGAAACATCGAGCATTTCAGCACCAGAAGATTCGATAAGTACTTGTTTTACTTGGTTGCCATTTTCGTCCAACCAAACCTCATAAAGTGCCACGCCTTCGATACCACGTTTACGAGCTGAACGAGGGTAACGGGGCTGAACTGGCTGGGAAACAAAAGCAGGCTGGTCAATCATCACAGGCTGAGACGTTGCACCTTTTGATTGTTCCGTTGGTGCTGCTTTTTGTTGCGTTACAGGCTCTTTTGCCACTTTCTTTTTCACTTTCTCTTTTGGCTGTGGATCTTTCTTGGCAACAGGCTTAGATGTTTGTGGCTTCTTAACTGGCTTCGGTTTTTTCTCGACTGGTTTCTTTTTGATCGCTTCTTTCTTCACGATTGGCTTTTCTACCGTCTTTTTAACCGGTTTAGGCTCTGGCTTTGGTTGAGGCTTTTTTTGTGGCTCTGGTTGCTTCTCTTCTACCACTTCTTGTGGTGTCGGTTCAGCTTGGACTGGTTTGGGAGCCGAGACTAAATTGAGGCTAACCGAGCTAGTAGGATTCCCTGCAGGCATTGCAAACACCTTCGTCTCTTGAGAGACAAAAAGCAGTGCAGCGTGCACCACTAAAGAGGCGCCTCCGGCAATGACATATCTTTTTACGTTCACGGGTAAATCTCGGTATTGCTAATCATTATCAACTTGGACTGATTATCACTTACAAAAGAAATAAGATCAATTATCAATTGCATTATCATTACGGCCAAATTATGATCTTTGCAGTTTTTTTGAAATGAGCCTCAATCCTTTGTGTGGTGGGCTTTAAGTGAGTAAATATGACCGTCGATATTTATAAATTTGACGAATCAATCCTTGGGGGTGATAGCCCCGATCCGTTGCGCTTTGCTTTTGTGAAAAAACACTCTGCGCATGCGGGTGGCAGTAGTATGCCAGTGCCACCGCCACAGCAAGGTGACATCCTATCCAGAATCACCTCGGAAACGACGACTAAGAACAATAAGCGCTGCTTATATATTCATGTTCCATTCTGTCGAGTGCGCTGTACTTTCTGTAACTTCTTCCAAAATGCTGCCAGCCGTAAGTTAGTCGATGAATACTTTGATGCTCTGATGAAAGAGCTAAAAGAGAAAGCGGCGATGCCGTGGACGCAAAGTGGCATTTTCCATGCGGTTTACATCGGCGGTGGCACGCCAACGGATCTGGCACCAGAACAAGTTCGTATTCTTGGTCAGGCCATTCACGACTACTTCCCTCTAGCAGCTGACTGCGAAATTACACTTGAAGGTCGTATCAACCGATTCTCAGACGAGTTGTATCAAGGTGCGCTGGACGGTGGATTCAATCGTTTCTCATTTGGTGTGCAGAGCTTTAATACCAAAGTTCGTCGCAGCGCTAAGCGTTTGGATGATCGCGAAGACGTATTGAATCGCGTTAGTGAGTTGGCAAAAGAAGACAAGATCCCTGTCATCATCGATTTACTTTACGGCCTGCCTTACCAAACAAAAGACGTTTTAGAGCAAGATCTTAAGGACTTCATGTCTACAGGCGCTCATGGTTTGGACCTTTATCAGTTAGTGGTTGGCGGTACAGCGCCAATGCTCAATTTAGTTGAAAAGGGCAAAATGCCGCCACCTGCAACGACACCGGAAAAAGCAGGCATGTACGAGCTTGGTGCTAAGTTTATGGCAGAGCATCACATGAAGCAGCTTAGCGTGAACCACTGGGCGATCGATAACCGTGAACGCAGTTTATACAACAGCTTAGCGAAGACTTATGCAGAAGTGCTGCCTGTCGGTTGTGGCGCAGGCGGTAACATCGGTGGTTACGGCATGATGCAGCACCGCACGCTAGACACTTACGTTAAAGCCGTAAACGAAGGGCAGAGCACCATCGCAATGATGATGAAGCAAAGCCCACTAGAGCCACTATTCGCAGCGCTGAAGTCTGGCTTTGATCGAGGCATTGTTCAAGCAAGCAAGCTGCCAGCATTTATGGGCGAAGACACCTTCAATTTCCTGATGCCACTATTCAAAGTATGGCATGACAAGGGCTTAGTTGAGCTACAAGAGCGCAGTTTAGTTCTGACGTTAGCAGGTAGCTTCTGGGCTGTGTCTCTGGCTCAGGCATGTATTCAAGTACTGACTTCTGAAATGAACGAAAACGTACCAAAAGTATCTAACAATTAATCTGAAAGAAATGGAAAAAACAATGGAATCAATTAAGCAACAGGTCGAAGCCCTACTAGAACAAGAGCCGCAACTACTTCCAGCAGCAATGGCTGAGCGCCTTGGTGTATCAGAGTTTGAAGTGGTAGCTGCACTTCCTCAAGAGATGGTTGCAGTAGCACCAGGCGAGCAAGCGCAAAGCATTTTAGAAGGTCTTGTTGGTTTTGGCCCAGTAACAACTATCGTTCATTCTTTTGGTTCTATCTTTGAAGTAAAAGCGCCGTTCCCGAAAGGTAAAGTTGCTCGTGGTTACTACAACCTTATGGGCAAAGAAGGTGAGCTTCATGGCCACCTAAAACTGGATAACGTGAAAAACATTGCCTTAGTAAGTAAACCGTTTATGGGACGTGAGAGCCATTACTTTGGTTTCTTCTCTGAGTGTGGCAGCAACATCTTTAAGATTTACCTAGGCCGCAACGAGAAGCGTGAGCTAATCGAAGATCAAGTAACAGCATTCCGTGCAATGCAAGCAGAGTTCAACAAGTAGTCTCGAATGAGCATGACACTGCACTAATTCGTTAGCGCAGTGTCATTTTATTAAAGAATAACCGAGTTAAAACTCGGAACAACAAACAAGTAAAGTTAGGTATCAAAATGGATCAGCAAGTTAAACAAGAGCGTTTACAAGGTCGTCTAGGACCAGAAATCAAGGAATTTCGTCAGGAGCGTCGTACCATTCAATTGGCAACCGTTGATGCGGAAGGCCGTCCAAACGTAAGTTACGCACCATACGTTCAAAACCAGGAAGGTTACTTCGTTCTTATTTCTCAGATTGCTCGTCACGCACGCAACCTACTAGAGAATCCAAACGTATCTTTGATGATGATTGAAGACGAAGACTCGTCGAAGCAGTTGTTTGCTCGTAAGCGTCTAACGTTTGATGCGGTTGCAACCGTTGTTGAGCGCGATACTGAAATGTGGCAACAAGTTGTTGGTCAAATGAAAGATCGTTTCGGTGAGATCATTGATGGTCTGAGCCAACTAGAAGACTTTGTTCTGTTCAACCTAAAAGCAGAACAAGGTCTATTCGTGAAAGGCTTTGGTCAAGCCTACCAAGTATCAGGCGATGATTTGGTTGACTTCGTTCACCTTCAAGAAGGTCACAAGAAAATCGAAAACGCATAAGCCGATTTTCTAACTTATGATCGTCTAAACGGATATGAATGCCCAAAGGGAGTTAGGTTATACTGACTCCCTTTTTTATTAGAACCAAAGCACAGAGAAAGAGCATGAGACCAGTAAGCAAGGAACTTGGCGAGATTTGTTACCCATTCATCTATGAAGACAGCCCAGTATGTGATTTTGAAATCACCGCTGATGAGTTGTGCAGCCGAATTGGGTTGGTTCTATCGATGGAACTCGATGACTTTAGCCGCGACATACTGACTCGAATGCAGCCAAACGTATACCATGTGAATGGCTCTATCCGCGGAAAACTCGCGATTACAGAAGCGGAAGTCGATGAGCTAAAAGCCGATTACGATGCAATCAAGGCTCGTATCGACGGCGGCTTTAAAGGGTTTGTGCTTCCTGGCGGCCACCCAACGTCAAGCCAGTTGCATTTGTGTCGTTGCCAAGCAAAGAAGGTGGTTCGTGCATTGGTTTCCGTTGAGCATTCAGGTAAGAAACAACCCGCTCCGATTTTGTTCCGCTATTCAAACCTGCTCGCAAATGTGCTCTACAGTCTTGCGTCTTATATCAACCACATTTATCAAGTCGAAGAAACTGAATTCGTGTCTCGCAGCTACACAATGCCAAGTAAATAGGCAAAATATCACCTAATAGTCTGAATTTAATGACTTTAAGCTAGCCGTCGCAGAGTTCTCATTCGAGTGCTTTGATTACCTTTACCCATCTTTCTGCCTTTGTTTGAATAACGATTAAAATTGATTCAGAGGAAAGAAACGATGGGTTTAGTTGTTGGGGGGCCTTTATTGGTCTGGCTGTTTTGCGCGGTATTGTCTATTAGAGCGGGGTTTGTGTTGTTTGCAGGGCAGCATTTTTCGAGTGTTCTGATTGCTATAGCGTTAGCGGTGGGGGCGACAGCTTCTATTATTTTCTACAACTGGTATTCGATTGCGAAAAGGGAGGAGGTTTACTTTTTCTCTCTTGCAATGGAATTGGTGTGTCGCCCCGCATTGATTATGCCAACGGTTATCGCGATAGGACTGTATTTCTTCGGCGGAGGGCTATTGCTCAATAGTCATATCAAAATGTTCGTCTTTGTTGCACTGTTTTCATGTTCGGTAGCAAGTATCACGAGTTTGTTCACTGCCGAAAAAGTTATTGATGTATACCAGATCAAGCAAACTTATTAGATATGATTAAGAAGCTATCGCTTTTGCTTCCAGCTCTTTTGCACCGCGCAGCATCGCTTCAATCAATTCCCCAGCGTTGAATTTCTCTAATGCCTCGTGAGCGCCAACTTGGTGAGCTCGGTCAACACAAATCTCGCTTGATAGAGATGTGTGAAGAATACGGTAAGAGTTGTTCAGCGCAGAATCATTTTGAACTTCAAACGCAAGTTCATAACCATCCAGTCCTGGCATTTCAATGTCACTCACTAAAAGGTCAATTGGGCGGTTCGCTTCTGCATCTCGCTTCATCAAGTCGAGTGCGTCTGAGCCGTTTTTACAGATTTGATACGGAATGTTGATGCGGTCTAACGCGTCGCTCAATTGCTTACGAGCGATAGAAGAGTCATCGACCAAAAGGATATTTAAGGCTTTCAAACGCTCACGCTCGATGTCTGTAAGCATTGGAATCTTGGTATTCTCGTATTGCGGGTAGATCTTCGATAGTAGAAGTTCCACATCCAACATTTGTACGATCTTCTCTTCATAGCGAGTAATACCCGTTACAAAGATATTATGACCCGCACTTGATGGCGGTGTTTCGATAGATTTCCAATCACATTCAATGATTTTCTCGATACTTCGCACCATAAATGCCACCACGGTACGTAGACAGTCCGTCACGATCAAATAGCAGTTCTTGTATTCTTCCTCTTGGATAGGACGGAATCCAATTGCTGCCGCCATATCAATCACTGGCACTGTCAAATCACGAATCGTCACAGTGCCAATTACATGATGGTGCGAATAGGGAATTTTGGTGGTCGGCATATAAGGAACAATTTCACGGACTTTAAGTGTGCCAATTGCGAAGTTCTGTTGCAGGGTGAGTTTAAACACCAACATGCCTTGAGATTGGTTCGCTTTACTCGCGACTTTTGCCATGAAAATAACCTTATCAATATCACTGATTTATGTAACTAATCTAATCTTATAAGGCGACCGCTTCAACCGTAGAGCGTGGAAAAGTGAGCTTTTTAGGAAATAGCGCAAATAAAAGTGAAATTGAATCGGTGAGCGGCCAAGTTTTCATCAAATTGTTAGATAGAACCGAGTATCAAAAGATGAAGATAAGGACGGCATGAGAGAAATTATTGCGATATTGAAGCGATTCGGTAAACTTGCGCCACCCGAACAGTGAGAGGCAGACACATGGCAAATACAGCAGCCGCTTTACACATTCTTGTAAAGCATAAAGAACAAGCTGAAGACATCATCCAGCAGCTTAAAAAAGGTGCTAAATTCCAGACATTGGCAAAGAAATACTCGACTTGTCCATCTGGTAAACGTGGTGGCGACCTAGGTGAGTTTCGCCGCGGTCAAATGGTGCCACAGTTCGACAAAGTTTGTTTTTCTGGTGAGGTTCTTACTCCGCACCTAGTCAAAACCAAATTCGGTTGGCACGTTGTTAAGGTGTTATACCGCACTTAAAAAATAGCGCGTTTATCGCGCTATTTTTGTATCTAGCGTTCTTTATTCGTGCACCTGCTGTCATCATTTCGAGTCTTCCTCTCCTTTTCTATCAATTTATAAACCGCACCAACTGTGACGTGAGCAGCAGTTTCGCTTTCTTAAATATTTGTTACATATCGAATTATTGCCCCAAATTCACATTCTTACTGAGAAAAGGCGTAATAGTGAGAGTAGGCGCGATCAGAATGGTTTATCTGCAAAATGCTTATAAAACAGGTGTTTAAATCGGTATCCTTGCGATCTTTGTTTTGGCTTGGGCGTTCGAATACTTTTAAACGGACGTTTAAACCTTAACTGGGGATGAGCTACGCCTTGTTTTTCCACCTAGCAGAAACGCGAAAGGGGTGAGGGAGGTTCGCTAATAGTTCTTATAATTTTGGCTATTGGATTCGCTCACGAAGAATACGAGTAACAATGGGTGAGCGAACGCGACGAGGAGAGAAACATGAGTGGCTTACAGGAAACACAATCAACAGGTGCAAATGTTATTTTGCACGCTTTTGATTGGAAGTATGCTGACATTGCCCAACGCGCAGCGGAGATCAGCGAGCTAGGTTATGGCTCGGTATTGGTTTCTCCGCCGATGAAAAGCGCACAAGACGAACGCTGGTGGCAGCGTTACCAACCTCAAGATTATCGTGTTATCGACAATGCGCTCGGTAATACCACAGATTTTAAATACATGGTTGAAGCACTCGACCGTGTAGGTGTATTAGTTTACGCCGACGTTGTCTTTAATCATATGGCGAACGAAGCCCATCTACGCTCGGATTTACAATATCCCCGCCAAGCCGTGATGGACGATTACCAGCAGAATGCAAGCAAGTATCAAGATTTGATTCTATTCGGTGACTTGTCAGAGCCGTTGTTTGATGAGAATGACTTCGTTGAAGCTTTTGGCATTAAAGATTGGAAAGACAAGTGGGAAGTTCAAAATGGTCGAATCTCGGGCGGTCCAACCGATCCTGGGTTGCCGACTTTACGTGTGTGCAAGCATGTTGTTGAGCAGCAACGTAATTACCTGAAAGCGCTTAAGGCTCTGGGCGTGAAAGGTTTCCGTATTGATGCCGCAAAGCACATGACGCTAGAACACCTAAAGTTGGTTTGGACCGAAGACATTACTCAAGACGTCCATATCTTTGGTGAAATCATCACAGATGGTGGCGCGACAGAAGAAGAATATGAGCTGTTCCTAGAACCGTATTTGAAAGAAACACGGTTAGGTGCATACGATTTTCCGTTGTTCTCAACCATCTTTAAGGCGTTCTCGAAGAAGGGCAGTTTTAAGTCTTTGATCGACCCGTACTGTTTTGGTCAGGCTTTATCTAACCGTCGAGCCATCACTTTTGCGATCACTCATGATATTCCAAACAATGATGTGTTCTTGGATTTGGTCATGGATGAAGAGAACGAATGGCTAGCGTACGCCTACATTCTGGGACGCGATGGTGGTGTTCCGCTTATCTACACGGATTTGGATACCAGTGGTATTAAGGGCGTGGATGGTAAACCAAGATGGCAAAATGCGTGGAAGGACGCACGTATGGCAAAGATGGTGGCATTCCATAATCTTGTTCATGGCGAGCCAATGACGGTACTAGAAGGTAACGACGACATGTTGGTACTTCAGCGCGGCGAGAAGGGCATCTTGGTACTCAACAAATCTGCGCGAGCGCAATCACTGCAGCTGACAGTGAACAAGGCCCTGGTTGATATGATGACCGAAGAACAAGTGCCTAGCGGTGAAGAGATTAAAGTGGCGGCGAAATCAGCAATGCTGCTTGTAGAAAAGTAATACCCCTTAGAAGCGCAAACAGCTTTGGAGTTTGCGCTTCTTTTTCCTTATTTGTCGCTTGGGATTTAGTCGACGAGTTTAGCGACGATCTTTCCGACCGTTCGTTGCTGACGAATAGACACTAGAGCTTGAGCGACGTCTTTTAATGCGACGACTTCCAATTTAGGCACCATTACCTCACCACGTTCTAACATGTGGGAGAATTCCCCCCCAGCGTTAACGATAGAAGCAAAACCTTGTTCGCCATGCACATGACCAGAGCCTAAGCTCAACTGGTGGAAGGTAAGCCCTTGCAAAAAGGCTCCAGGGTATTCGGTTGCACGCGTTGTCCTTACTAGTTCAACCATTTCACCTTCAAAACCAAGCACAGAAGCACACAGAATGTCGTTGTCGCCACCAACGCAGTCCAATGATACCTCTACGCCTAAGTCTTCAGTGATAGCCATGATTTGTTCACGTACATCCTCTTGCTTGTAGTCAATGACGTGTGTTGCACCCAATGAACGCACAAACTCGTGGTTTGCTGCAGAGCTTGTAGTGATGATGGTTTCTACACCGAAGAAGCGAGCGAGCTGAATGGCAAAACTGCCCACGCCACCAGAACCACCAGCAATAAAAATGCTCTTACGTGTAGAAATGTTCAGTTTATCAACGAGCGCTCGATAAGCCGTCCAGCCCGCACAAGGTGAAGCGGCTGCGACTTCTGGAGCGACATCAGGGTGTGCAACTAACGTACGTGAGTCTTGAATTGCGTATTCGGCGAAACCACCGCTCATTCGACGCATGTTGCCATGATAGAGAACGCGATCTCCTACCTGCCAACCCGATACCTTGTCACCGATGGCAACGATTTCCCCCGAAATATCGAGGCCACCAACGAAAGTATCATCCATACCATCGACCATCTCGTGCCAAAGATTCACTTTCGCATCGACAGGGTTGAGCCCAACGGCATGAACTTTTACTAACACATCTAACCCACTCGCAATCGCTGGCGTGTCGATGTCGGTATAGGTGAAGGTATCTAGATCTTTTTGGTAAGTGATCGCTTTCATTCTTTTCCCCAAAGGGCACTTGCCCGAAAAATAAAAATCCAACGGCGCAATCACCGTTGGATAGCTTTGATGATTTATTGGTATGCGCCTGCTGAGTAAGTTAACTCGTAGCTGTGGCTGTAGATTTCTAGGATGTTACCGAACGGATCTTCCATGTAGATCATGCGATAAGGTTTTTCGCCTGGGTAGTAGTAACGGGGTTCTTTCATGCGTTTCTTACCACCTGCCGCAACGATCTTTTCAGCTAGACCTTCGACATCTGGATCTTGGACGCAGAAATGGAAAATCCCAGTTTTCCAGTATTCAAAATTATCTTCAGGATTTTCTTGGTTCTTGAAATGGAACAGTTCGACACCAATTCGATCCCCTGTTGATAGGTGAGCGATACGAAACCGCTCCCAGCCTGCGCCAAAGACATCAGTACACATTTCACCGATCGCACTGTCGTCTTCGACGATTTCAGTTGGCTCCATAATCAGGTACCAACCCAGAACTTCGGTATAGAATTTTACGGCTGCTTCTAAATCGGGTACGGAAATACCAATGTGAGAAAACGTTCTTGGATATGGGATAGACATAACCTTTGCCTCTTCTGTGTGTTCATCCTGTTCAAAGCATATTAGCTAGTTCAATCTTTATCCAAAAATTATCATTTGTTCTCATTGTAATAAATTTATGTAATCAACGGTCTTTAATCAGGGTGGCACGATCGGCAAGTAAGATGTCATCTTTTGCCAGTGTGTGGCGCGATTGGATTGCATAAACTTTATCCATACCAACAACGACGTTAGCTCATACTAAGAGGACAAGCACATGACAAATACAGTATTAATTACAGGCGCATCAGGTGGTATCGGTGAAGAATTAGCGCGTATACACGCCGAGAAGGGTGGAGATTTAGTGCTTGTTGCCCGTTCTAAAGACAAGCTAGAGGCACTGGCATCAGAGCTTCGCGATAAACACAAGGTTCAGGTTGCTGTGATTGCAGAGGATTTGACTCAGGCTGACTCTGCTGCACGTGTGTTTGAGCAAACCGAAGCGCAAGGCTTGCAAATTGATCTGCTGATTAACAATGCAGGCTTTGGTGGTCACGGAAAATTCCATGAACGTGATCTGGTGGCGGACCAAGCCATGATGCAACTTAATATGGTGACGTTAACCAATCTGACGCACTTGTACCTGCAAGGCATGGTGGCGCGCAATCGCGGTAAGATTTTAAATGTGTCATCAACGGCGTCGTTTATGCCGGGTCCATTACAGGCGGTGTACTACGCAACCAAGGCTTATGTTACATCGTTTACTCAAGCGATAGCGGAAGAGCTTAGATACACCAATGTAACGGCGACAGCGTTGTGTCCGGGTGCGGTAGCAACGGGTTTTGTCGCTGCCGGGGATTTGCAAGGTGTGGAAGTGTTTAAAAATGCCAAGTCTCCTCGTTCTGTTGCAGAGTGTGGTTACAATGCGATGGAACAGGGTAAGTTAGTGGCCTTCAACGAAGGTGGTTTGAAGTTCATGCTTGAATGGATTGTGCCTTTCCTACCCAGAAAATTGGTGCTAAAAATATCGCGTCAAACCATGGAAAAAAGTGCTTAGGAATCAAATATGATCAAGCGAGCGAGTCAATTCACTGTGCCTCAGAGTTGGAAAGTGCTGCTTAACGATATGGATATCGATCCGCAATTGGTGCTGGCATACGCCAAGTTACCTGCCGACTTGTTCAATCGAGAAAAGGCAACGCTTAGCCCAAATGAGTACTTTCAGCTTTGGGTCGGAGTTGAACAAGCGTCCGGTGAGCGCGAGATGCCGTTGCTCCTTGCTGAACATATGTCGGTTGAGGGGTTTGACGCCCCAATTTTTGCCGCTATTTGCAGTCCGAACTTGAACACCGCACTCAAACGGATTCAGCAATATAAGCCGTTGATTGGACCTATGGTAATGACGTTAGACGTTGCCGATAAAGAAACAAAACTCAGCATCAGTTGTTATGGCCAACGACAAGCGCTGCCTAAATCTTTGGCTTTGACAGAAGTGGTTTTCTTTACTCAGCTAGCACGCTTAGCGACGAGAAAGCGGATGCAACCGCTACAAGTTACGTTGCCTGAGCTTCCCAACAACCTTGAGGAATACCAAGCTTACTTTGGTTGCCCGTTGGTCAAAGGTGATGGCGTAGAGGTGCGATTTAAAGCGGAAGAC
The DNA here is from genome assembly GCF_001557945.1 of Vibrio sp. CUB2. Taxonomy (NCBI): domain Bacteria; kingdom Pseudomonadati; phylum Pseudomonadota; class Gammaproteobacteria; order Vibrionales; family Vibrionaceae; genus Vibrio; species Vibrio sp. CUB2. Next base: position 235,042 of record NZ_LNRB01000004.1, read on the forward strand.
GTAGTGCATCCGTTCGTGACTTCAAATGCGCAAATGTGGGGATTTTTCGAACAAGGGTTGAACCAAAAGCTAAAAGATCTTGATGCCAGTGCCTCAACAGTAGAACGTGTTCGAGCAGTCTTGGTCGAGTCATTACCCGCGGGGAACAGTGCTATTGAAATGGTCGCGGAAAAACTGGCAATGAGTAAACGTACATTGCAGCGTAAGCTCACTGCAGAAGCTGAAAGTTATCAATCCGTGCTGCAAATGGTACGGGCGGAGCTTGCTGATCACTATTTAGAGAAGTCTCAAATGTCACTGGGTGAAATCTCCTTCCTACTGGGATTTCAAGAAGCGAACTCATTTATTCGAGCTTACAGCGCTTGGAAGGGAATATCTCCTGGGCATTATCGAGACCAGTGCCATTGAGCACAACACGAATAGAAAGGAAAAGCGCCGAACATGTCGGCGCTTTTTTTGAATGGTGCTTTTGTCCACACACCTTTCAAGTTCTATTGTTTAAGCTATTTCACTAAGTGCTGACCCATTACGCCATCACCTTTTTCTAAGCGAGATGAAATGTCACCAAACAGATCCGGTAAATCCGCTTTGATGGTGTAGTTATGTCCGTCATTCAACTTGTTAAAGTCCACTGAGTATTGTGTGTAACTGTCGTCATACTGGTAACGCACGTTCATCACTTTTTGGTCTAGGTTGTACACCAAACCATAGATGGTTGCGTAGCCGCGCATTTCGCCATTCACTGGGCGGTTTGCCGCATCCAATGGGATTTTGTAGGTCACACTGTCCAGTTTCGCAATGCCATTGGTTTAGCTGTTAGGCTCTTTAAGCTGGTCCTTCATGTAGCTGTTCCAGATAAAGCGTTGAGCAGAATTAATGTTACCCGGGATCGGGAACTCACCATTCACATCACTCTTCGCTTTTGGCTGCGCTTCTTGCCAGTTTTTCAAGTGTTGCGCGTACTCTGGGCTGTTAGTCATCACGTCATATTGTTTGCCATGATGAACTTGCCAAGCGCCGTCGATGTATTCCAACACAGCAGAGTCACCACTTGCGTCTTCTAATGAATAATGTCCCTTCATTTCGATGCCATTGTGGCTGAACTGTTGGATTTGAATTGAATCTAGATTCTTCAATGCTTCATCAACGGATGCAAAACTATCAATCAGGTAAGCAACAAAGCGCGAGTTTTCAATTTGTTGTTTGCCAGCTTGTGGTGCCTCTGGGTTTTCTTCATCCAAGAACAGGGCATTCGCCGCAAAGCCGTTCTCGTTAAAGCCATCAATAATGCCCACGCCGTAAATACTCACACCGATAGAAGCGTATTTCGATGTCCATGTAAGCGCATCGTCTTTATCGTAGCCGCGGTATGTTTGGCCTGCGTGGCGAACATCAATGGTTGGCTGGTTAGCTTCCATCCAATCCATAGTACGAGAGACAAATACACCATGGTCTTGAGTCTCCCAAACCAAACGTGAACACGCATTTGCTGCGGTAGAGATGCTGCCAACTGCCATTGCAACAGATGCTGCTAGAAGAACTTTTTTGCTAAAACCTTTCATTGAATTGCCCTCGTAACGTTTCAATACGAGGTCATTATTACGTGTAATTCTCACCATGTAATCTCAGTTATGTTGCAAACTTTGCAACAAAAGGATATCGGTTGAGCTAAGATAAACGGGTTTATTGTTAGAGGAGCTTCCAATGCCCAAAGCCAGTTTTGACCAACTTACTGCATTTGTCGCTGTCGCAGAGCATGGATCATTTAGCCAAGCCGCAAGGGTAATCGGGAAAGACAGAGCGACGCTGCATCATCAAGTCAGCGATCTCGAAATTGATTGGGATGTGATCTTGTTTGAACGTAAAGGAAGAACACCAGTCTTGACGGAAGTAGGGGCGACGTTACTTACCCAAGCCAAGCACATTCTTTACCAAATGCAGTCTTTAGAGCTTTCTTGTGATAGCTACTCTCAAGGGGATGTTCCGGAGATAACAATTTGTCACGACATGTCGGTACCGTGTGATGCCATAGCGGACATCGACCTGTCTATGCGTAAGCAATACAAGAGTACAGCGATTCATTGGTTACATCGCAGCCGAGATGAAGCGTTAGAAATGCTTATGGCGAAACAAGCGGATTTTGCGGTGGTACTTAACAGCGGTAAAGCGTTCCCAACCGAAGGGATGTCGTTCATTAACTTAGGCTACCCAAGGTTTACCTTCTATGCGCATCAGAAAAGTCCAATAGCGCAGAAACCCGTGGTGACTCTGCAGGATCTCGCGTCACACCATCAATACATTGCAGAGAATTTCAGCACCAGTGCACTTGGTAATCAACAGGTGATGTCACCAAACATTTCTCGAATCAGTAACATCGATGTGTTGATGCGATTATTGAAAAATGATGGCTTTGCCTTGCTTCCTCATCATTTAGTGCAAGCTCACGATGAGAAAGGCGAGTTTGTCCCGTTAAACATCGATTTTATGGCTAACGAAGGTCGTGCAGGTTATGTGTTACTAAAGCGAGGCAATACGTTAAGTCCTGTCCATCAAAAGCTGGTGGCGTTGGTGACCGAATGGTTTGATAAACAGGTGTAAAAGCCAGAATTCTCCATTTTGGATTCGTACTGGATTAAGAAAGCACTAATCGTAGTGAGATGTCACCATCATCGAGTACGCCATCCTCTTGAAATCCGAAAGCACGATATAGCTGACCTGCCTGCTGATTGGAGGGTTTATGCATCGTGAGTAAGGTTTTCCCGCCAAGTTGTTTCACTTCTTCAACGAGCAAACTAAGTACTTGCTTTCCAAACCCTTTGTTCTGGTGATCTTTGTCGATCATAAAGCGGAACAGCCAGTAAATGGAGTAATCAAGCGGCTCGTCTTCATGGCAAAACGCAAGCAAACCGATCACCGTCTCTTGCTCATAAATCACTTTCAATCGGTAGTCGGTTTCAAAGCGTGACTGAGCAATCGTAATCGCGTTGGAGGCAAGGTTTTCTTCTTGTTCTGGGTGAAGATTGAGACGAATACAATCTAGATAGTTTTCTTTGGTGAGTTCTCTTAATGAGATCATAAATATAAGTTTCCTTCTTCCTTAAAGCAGAAGAAGTAAAGCTTACTATTCAGTAAGATAGCAAATGAGAGAGCGGATGAAGAGATAAAGCTGTGATTGAGTTCATGGATAGGCGACTCAATAACGAGCCGCCAAGCTATCGGTATTCATTGCGAGGTGGGCATTCAGCGAGGGATTAACATTTATCGCAAGAAGCACCGTTTTGGTTGCAATCTGTCATACGACCTTGTTTGTCGAACGAGAAACTGCAACACTCTTCAAATAGCTTTTTCAATTCGACACGTCCTCTCTGTACGCGCGATTTGAGGGTTGAGTAGCTGATACCTTGCTCTTCGGCCAACTTCTTCTGGCTCATGCCTTCAAGCTCAATAGAAGAGAGCAGTTGCGATTGCTCATCTGGTAATGCTTGCACAAACGGCGCAATGCACTTTGACAGTTCTTGTTTCAGGTTTGATTCTTGCTCTTCAAACCAAAGATCGTCAGCAACGAGCTCACTATCACGCTGATTTCGAGCGCGTTTACGGTAGAAATCGATGATGGCGTTATTCGCGATTTGGAAGAGCCAAGATTTGACGCTTGATACATCACGAATATCCGCAAGGTTTTGATAAGTCTTAAGTAAAATATCTTGTTTTAAGTCGTCTACATCATCTTCATTGCTGACTTTAGAGCGCAAGAACGCATGAATAGCGTGTTCGTATTCGCTCCAAATTGATTCGAGATTAGCAGTTTTCATTGATGCAACACTCGTCACGCAAGAAACCAATAACCGTATCTAAGCATTCATACTCAGCAACACAATATAAAGTACGACCTTCACGACGCTGACTGATTAAGCCGGCTGAGGCTAGGCTCGAAATGTGATGAGAAAGGGTAGAGGCTGGAATACCAAGTTTATCTTGTACGCCACCAACCGCGATTCCTTCATAGCCTGCTTTGACCACCTCTTTATAGATACATAAACGGGTAGGGTGTCCTAGCTCTTTGAGCGCTTTTGCTACAGCTTCGAGTTCCATACTGACCTCTTGGAATGACAGACGATAAATACATTTCGATGATAGTGAAAGTGTGGGTGAATAGCAAACAAGAAAAATTCCCTAGTTAATTAATTGATTATTAAGACTTTAAATTATATTTCGATATTTATCGAAATATAATGGTTGACGCGTCGGTTTTTAATTCTATAATTCGAGAAAAATAGAAATGAAGAGTTCAGCTTCATTAGGAAATTTACAGTTACTGATGTGACATCAGTAGGAGAATCAATATGAATCCAGAAATCATGACCATGGCTAAGGAAGCGCTTGATATGTTTGCGTTTCTAGCAACCGAACTTATCATCCTATTCCTAGCAATTAGCTACATCGTGGGTGTGTTGCAAGATTTTCTAACGCCAGAAAAAATCCAATCTATCCTGAGCTCGAAAAAGGGTAAAGGTTACTTCATTGCTGCGCTATTAGGTTCGATTACGCCTTTCTGTTCGTGTTCGACCATTCCTTTCTTGAAAGGTCTATTGCGTGCAAGAGCAGGTTTTGGGCCTATGATGGTGTTCCTATTTGCCAGTCCACTGCTTAACCCAGTGATCATTGGTTTGTTTGTAGTGACCTTTGGTTGGAAGGTAGCGGTATTCTACTTTGCTATCGCGATGACAGTGTCTGTGGTTGCAGGCTATGTTCTTGAAAAGCTGGGCTTTGAACGTTACGTAAAACCAGAAGCGTACGAAGCAGCAGGCACCTCTTCATGTGGTACATCTTGCGGTGATTCAAGCAAGAAAAAAGAACAAGCGAAACCTGCATCAAGCTGTGGTACCAGCGCTTGTGGAGAACCTGCACCAGTTGCAGCAAAAACATCATGCTGTAGTGAGCCAGCGCCTGTGGTAGCGAAAACATCTTGTTGTGGTGATAGCGCACCAAAAGCTGAGCCCAAAGTAGAAGTGTCTTGCTGCTCATCAGACGGTAGTGCAACAGCGACAATCGTGGAAGAAAAAGAGCCTAGCCGCTGGGTACGTATTTGGCACTCAACTTGGAAAGACTTTAAACAAGTATTCCCTTACCTAATGATGGGTATTGCGATTGGTTCATTCATTTACGGCTTCATCCCAACGGATCTTATTGCGGAGTACGCAGGTGAAGCGAAGTGGTACGCGATTCCAGTAGCAGCAATTATTGGTATTCCATTGTACATCCGTGCAGAGGCAGTTATTCCACTAAGTGCGGCACTAGTACAAAAAGGTATGGCACTGGGTTCAGTAATGGCACTTATCATTGGTAGCGCAGGCGCAAGTCTTACAGAAGTGATTTTGTTGAAATCAATCTTTAAGAACCAAATGATTGCAGCCTTCCTATTCGTTATCTTAACGATGGCAATGGGCGCAGGTTACCTATACACCTTCATCTTTGCTTAATTTAATTAAGTAAACTGAAAAACAAAAATCCCCAAGTTTCGGCTTGGGGATTTCTTTATTCTGAAAGACTTAAAGCTTATCGCTCACCAAGCACTTCAAACTCATCGTACGTTAGGCGAGACAAACCATCTTCTTGAATTTCCCATAGCTCTTTGTGCACGACACCAAACGCCTTGTTCATCGTCCAATCTGAAGTAAGAATGTAGCCATTTTCGCTGTCTTTTTCCCACTTAGTGTTGGTGTAGTCCACGCTGTTAAAACCTTGGTCCATGATGTTTTGCCAGAATGCTTGGATCGCTTCACGTCCCTCAAAGGTGCCAAATGGTTTTGCAATCATAACTGCATCTTCAGCGTATTGTGCTGCACAGCCCGCAGCGTCTTGATTGTTGAAAGCGATTTGCCATGCTGAGATGCCTGCTTGAGCGCGTTCTAAAACTGATTGAGTCATCCTGAGTATCCTGTGATTAGTGTTTGTTTATGTAGCAATCATAGGGTTAGAATTAAGATAGAAAAACAAAGTAATAAGAATTTAATGTTCTGTAAAAAAGAACAATAAGGAAGGCGATGAATAAGCTGCGTTTGATGTCTCTGTTCGTTCATATTGTCGAGTGTGGTTCAATCTCCAAAGCTGCCGATAAGTTAGAGCTTTCTAAGTCAGTGTTGAGCTCTGCTTTGAAGCAACTAGAGCAAGAGCTGGATACTTGCTTACTCAAACGTACGACCAGAAAGCAAACTCTGACCTCGACAGGTGAGCGCTTTTACGAGCAGTGCGCGCAAATGACAAAACAAGCAGAAGCTGCGTGGTTAGAAGCCACAGAGTTAAAGCAAGTGCCAACGGGACGGCTTACCGTCACTGCGCCACATGCACTAATGCGCTCGATAGTGTTGCCTGCTTTAACGAGTGCTTTTGCTGATTACTCTGATGTGCAGTTAAATTTGATCAGTGATGATAAGCATGTGGATATCGTTCAACAGGATATCGATCTTGCAGTACGAGTAGGGGCTTCTGGTGATTCAAACATTAAGCAGCGTAAAGTGGGGCAGTTTTGTGACGTCTTGTGTCGTGCGAAAGGCGCGCATACTGATTTTGAAAGTGCACCTTATATTGCTCAACATTGGCAGCTTGAGCCTGTGGTCCATGTGTTTACCTTCAAGGAGCCAGAACATCAAATTCAATATCCAGTGAAGCACCGAGCGAATACCGTCTTTGATGTGGCGAGTCTGTTAGAAATGGGGTTAGGCGTTGGGGTTTTGCCTGATTTTATGCTGGAGTCGAACTTACGTCTTGAGCCGGTTCCCGATGCGAAAGCGTCAAAGGTGAACCCAATTTATGTATTGCATCCCTACCAAGCGCATGTGCCGATGGCAGTGACAATAGCAATAAAGGCGATTGAATCGCGTATTGACGAAGTCATTTTATGTAAAAACTGACGGTGAGCGGGGCAAACACTCAGAGTCGGTTTGGAATTAAAATTGATGAATTTTTATTCAGGATCAATCTTCATTATTATTTCACCCCACGTTCAAAATGCCTCGTCTACACTGTTTGATGAGTTGTCAGTTGGCAGACCAAGGAGGCAGCCATGATTGCAGTTCATCGAGAGTATTGTTTATCGAATAGCCCAGATTTACACGCCCATGTTGAAGTCAATCCCGTCGGTAAATTGGAAGTTGAAATTGTCGAGCTTCAAGAGCACCACACCACCGAGTTTGATGATCTTTCTTTTGAAAGTAGTGGCGCTCAAACGCGTATTTGCGGGAAAGAAGACACCGTTCCGTGGCAGTTCAACCTAGCGAAAACCGACGCATTAGAACTGTCGCATTTAGTGGATGAAGCGAATGAAGAGTATGAGACATTGATGAGTGATCTCATGTAGCTCTGCTTTTTCACCGGCAATAAAAAACCTCCCAGTGGGAGGTTTTCGCGTTTATTGAGCGTCTTCTTTTGGTGGATGCAGCTCTTGGACGTTTTCTTCGCTGAAGTCGTCGGCATAGCCTTTTGGTGGCGGTGTCCAACCACGTTCAGAACGGGAGAGCTTGTCGTGACGATCTTTTTGCATCTCTTCTGCCATTTTTTCTTCAAGATGAATAAATAGCTGACGGAAGTTGTTGTCGTAACGTTCACCCTCTGAGTCATCGACCCACGCTTCATAAAGCATGTTGGATTTGCGATCTTCAACGCGGCGATAAGTCGATTTTTGTTGCTCAGTGAAGAACGGATGAATACCAATGGCTTTCATTGCGTGACCACCAATCTCCAATGCAGAATGGTAAGTTTCTGATTCGATGATATCTGCGCCAGCTTGGCGTAGTAGGTAGCCATGCCCGCGGTCAAATGCACGCGCAATCACTGTCACGTTTGGATAGGTGTGTTTTACGTACTTAACCAACTCAACGCTCGATTCTTGATTATCTATCGCGACGACAAGTGCAGAGGCATGCTCAATACCTGCTGTGTGTAGCATGTCTGGTCGAGTCGCATCACCAAAGTAAGCGCGAGTACCGATTTGGCGCATGTTATCAATCTGGCTTGCTTGGTGGTCTAGTACAACCGTTTCCACGCCATTAGATACCAATAAGCGGTTTACGATCTGACCAAAGCGACCAATACCTGCAATGATGACGGTACCTTGTTCTTCAATGGTGTCACTTTCGCGCTCATTTGATTCACTTTCAAAGCGAGGAAGAATCACCTTATCAAATAGAATAAATAGACCAGGCGTTAGGAACATAGAGATCGCAACAACCAATGCCAGCGTTTGTGAAAGCTCGAATGGGATTACGTGGTTTTGTACCGAGAAGCTCAATAGCACAAAGCCGAATTCACCCGCTTGCGCCAAGCTCAAAGTAAACAACCAACGGTTACTGCCTTTGATACGGAAGATGAACGCAAGTGCGAATAGAATCGCTGCTTTCAGAATCATCACGCCAAGCGTTAGACCGATGATCAAACCAAAATCGCTGAACAGCACTGAAAAATCGATGCCAGCACCTACTGTGATAAAGAACAAGCCAAGCAGCAAGCCTTTAAACGGTTCGATGTTTGACTCTAACTCATGGCGGAACTCACTGTTCGCCAGTACTACGCCTGCTAAGAACGTACCCAGCGCAGGGGACAGACCCACTAGGCTCATTAAAGCTGCAATGCCGATCACCAGCATCAATGCCGTTGCAGTAAAAATTTCACGCAGACCAGAGCTTGCTACGTAGCGGAACAGTGGACGACTTAGGAAATGTCCGCCAACAACGACGATAGCAATAGAAGCCGTAATCACGAGACCGTAAGCCCAGCCAGGAAGTCCGGCAACTAGGCTAAGTTCCTCATGGTGTTCTGCAGCTGCTTGCGCTGCCGATTGCGCTTGTTCTACCAACTCTGGCAGTGCCAACAGCGGAATAAATGCCAACATTGGAATTACGGCGATATCTTGGAAAAGCAGCACAGAGAACGCGTTCTGACCACCTTCTGTTTTGGTCAGTCCTTTCTCGCTAAAGGTTTGCAGAACAATCGCGGTGGAGGAAAGCGCGAAGATCAAACCGATCGCTAATGCTATGGTCCAAGATTGGCCAAAATACAGGGCAATCGCCATGATCAGTGCGGCAGTACCACCAACTTGTAAGCCACCTAAGCCCATTAAGCGGTTACGCATTGCCCACAGCATCTTAGGCTCAAGTTCCAAACCAACGAGGAACAACATCATAACCACACCAAATTCAGCAAAGTGTTGAATTGTAGTGGTTTCTTCACCTACGAGGCCGATAATTGGACCAATGACCACACCCGCAATCAAGTAACCTAATACCGAGCCTAAGCCTAGACGTTTTGCTAAAGGAACGGCGACGACAGCGGCAATAAGGTAAACAAAGGCTTGTAAGAATATCCCTGTCATGATGCTTCCTTAATCAGTTGTGGTAATGCACTGTTGAGTTTGATGAGCGATGCCGCTGCTTCAAGATCAAGTGTGTCATTGACGAGTGCATTGAGCAGCGTTTTGTAGCGTTCAACATGCTGTGGAATTCGATCTTCTTCTTGGGCGGTACGGGAACCAAACAACGCAAGTGGAGCGATGTAATTCATCCCAGTCAGTGCCGACATTTGCTCGATAGGAGCTAATAGCTCACGGATGGTGAAGTGGTTGTAGCCTTCGGCTTTATAGGCCTCTTCTTTACCACCTGCGGATAAGACACAAAGCATGGTTTTGCCATGAAGCTCTATACCTTCCGAGCCATAAGCAAAGCCGTATTCTAAAACCAGATCTTGCCACTCTTTTAGAATGGCTGGTGTGGAGTACCAGTACAGCGGAAACTGAAAAATCACCACATCGTGATCGCGTAAACGCTGTTGTTCTCGGTCAATATTGATATTGAAGTGCGGGTACTCGGCATAGAGATCGACACAAGTGACACCTTCAATCGTATTAGCTGCTTTAAAAAGGGGAGCATTCACCTCTGAGCGATGCTGGGAAGGATGCGCAAAGAGAATCAATACTTTTTTATTTATCATAGGAATCCTTGCTATGCGTCTAAACCATTTTTGGTATAAGAATGAAAGACTTTGATTGTTGTAAGAAACTGTAACCCATAAACCTTATCCTATCTACTTTAGTGATTGAACATTGGAAAGTTAAAATCACTTCCAATGAAATATAGAAAACCTTCACAGGGCACTGCTTTTGCTCTTCCTTAATAAACGCTTGAGCAGCTCCTTTATTAGGGAAAGATGGATGCACTTAACGGAAGTTCTCAATCTACAAATTTGGTGTGGGTTATCTCGTTTAATGTACTAGGTTTTTTACTCTATTTTTTGAGAATCAACGCATAAAAACGAACACTGGATATCCTCACACCTGCATCAAAGAAGTTATCTAGAAGCCCGCATCCGAGTTGATGCAGGGATGAGCAAACGACTTATTTCAAAGCGATGTGAAATGATAAGTTTGAGGAATGTGATAAGCGAAGAATGCCGCAGATTAACGTTTACTGAGAATAGGGTGTTCATCGGAACGGCGCATTGGAATTTTATAAACGCCAACTTGATCGCAGCCATTGTTATTTTTCCGTCATAGAAGCGTAGCGAGCGCAAAGAATTCATGCTTTGAGATTGGAAAGTACGCAAATCTGTTCTTATGCTGAATAATAACCTCAAGTTATTATCGACGTGGAATATGGCCAAAGATCTCTTCTCAAACCTCGACCTGAATTTGCTCCGAACATTCATTATTTTGCATCAAGAGCGCAATATGCGCCGAGCGGCAGAGCGCTTGTTTGTTTCTCAACCCGCCGTGAGTAAGGCATTGCAGCGGCTGCGTGATCATTTTGAAGATGAGCTGTTTGTGAAAACCCATCACGGGTTGCGAGCGACGGAGTATGCGACCGATTTAGCGGAAAATCTCGCCCCGTTACTGGATGAAATCTCTATCACGCTCAATGGTTCTAAAGCATTTAACCCATTAGAAATGAACGGGACCATCAAGATCGCGCTAGCGCCTTTTATCTTGAGTTCTTACGCCAGTGAAATCTGTCAGGCGATTCGACAAGCAGCACCAAACGTCCAGATCCACTTGCTGAATTGGTCTCGCTCCACCATGGATGAGATCATCAAAGACGATGTTACGCTTGGTGTGAACTACGAAATCAACCACGCTCCAAAAGAGCTACTGACGAAAATGATCGTCAAAGACACCTTCTGTGCATACGTGCGAAAAGATCATCCGTTTCCCGGTGACCGACTACAAATCTCGGATTGCAGGGATTTGGAGTTTGCGACCGTGATTGCGGCCGATTGGAACTCCAGCGTGTCGTTTTCTGAGAAGATAATGAAAATCAAAGGCGTAGAGCCAAAAATCGCGTTTCGATCTGAATTGCCGTCGGCCATCATCGACGTGGTGGCAAACTCGGACATGGTTTTTCCCGCTTCAAAAACGGTCAACGTCGATAAGATCTCTCAATTGAGAAGATTGGATATCGAGTTCGACGGTATCGTGATTGAGCCTTGCTTGCACGCTTACTATCACCATAAGAATCGTCGTAATGAAATGGTTCATTGGCTACGTAGCATCATCACGGACGTCATAACCAAACACCTAGAGCGCTCGCAACAGCAATAATAACCCTTGGTTATCAAGCTCTCTACCTTTGTTTATTAATAACCCGCCGTTAAGTGCGGGTTTCTTTTTAGCGATTAGAGCAATAAAACACTGCTCAATATACTTCTCTTCATCGGGCAGGGAGTCCACTTTTCTTGCAAGAGGCATCCCTGAGTTTCGACAAATTAAGAGAGTAAATCATGAAAGTTAAATTACTGAGTGCAATCATCGCGGCGACGTTTCTAGCTGGCTGTTCTTCATCGGGTTCGGATTCTGACACTGAAACGCCAAATGGGGTAGCGAGTGTGGAGGTTTTCAACGGTGAAAACTTTGACGGCATGGTTATTCAAGGCGATGAAGGTGAGTACAACACGGTTGCAATCCAAGGCGCAGAAGGGAACACGGTATTCAATGTTGGTGGTGAGCTTTACTACACCAACGGCACTGAGGTAATGAACAAAGACCACGAAGTAGTCGGTGTGATTGAAGTGGTTGATAACCAGCTTATGTTTGTTGGCCCAGCAGGTTATGTGCACCTTTCTGTTGAAGATGGTCGTCTGATTGTAAATGAGAAAGGCGCTGCGAACCCTGAGAATCCAATCGTTTCTGACCCAGATTATGACGCTGGCGTGATTCCAACATATGGTGACATTGTTGACTTAGGCGGTGCCGCGATGATCGTTGGTGACAATGATAACGTGGCTATCGTAAGCAAAGATAATGATGGCAATGTGCATATTGTTATCAACGACGAAGAGAACCATTACACGGTTGAAAGCGGAACGGTAAAAGATCCTGAAGGCAACACGATTGGTTCGGTTGAGCAAGACGGCGACAACTTCGTTATCACTTTAGACAGTGGTACTCAATTTGTAGTGCGCAATGAAGATGGTCGCTTATTTGCCGCGATTATTGAGCGTCCAGATGTATCACACCCGATCGAGGGCGTGCCGATGCGACCAATTGAAATTGGTCCCGTTCACCCAATTGAAGATGTTACGCCAGTCAACCCTATTGAAGGTCCGGTAACGCTGCCTAGTGGAGAGCTTACTCAAGAACAGCGCGCAGAATTGAAACAAAAGGTTCAATCCCTATCACAAGAGCAACGTCAGGAAATAAAAAGAGCGATTCGCGACCGCGTTGAGCGCTCGTAAACCAAATCGCATAAGGGTAAGTAGCAAGGAGCCGCTTGATTTAAGTGGCTCCTTTTTTCTTTTCAAGTCTTTCTGATAGGTATTCCAATGAATAAATCTCTGACGCTGCTTTGCGCGCTGTTTGCCGTGCCGTGTTTTTCTGCTGACTACAAAATGCCAGAGTTTGGTTTAGATGTGTCCAATACAGATGATGAATGGATTGTGACTGCTTCAGGGTACTTACAAGCAACCGAAGAGTGGAACATTTCTGCTGAGGTCGATTCTACGGGGTATTTAGAATTGGGGACAGGATATGGCGTGATGCTCGGGCAATTCTACACAGAAGCATTTGTGAGCTATGGCCGCGCAGATCTGTTCGACGTTTATGATGCGGGCGTGTTTACCGGCACCGCGTTAGGGGATGATTGGATGGTTTTCGCCAACAGCTCTCATGAGTGGAGAACCAGCTCAATTGGTAAGTCATTCCCATCATTGGAAAAAACAGAAAGGGAGTGGAAAAACACCGTTGGTGCAAGCTATACACCGATTGATTTTATCCGGCTTGGTTATTCTTATAACTACGATAAAAAACTCACAGAGGGTGGTCATCGAACCAATCACGAAGTGCGTATTACTTTAAAACCGAAATGGATAGAGCCTTATGTGAAGTACACATTTGGTGAGCATCGAGTTTCACCGGGCTCGACCAAAATAAGTGAAGAGAACAGCGTAGAACTAGGTATTAATTTTAACTTTTAACTAAGGTGGGAGTATGAACTTTCAATCCATTATTCTTGAGTATGCAGTGGCAATTATGGGCTTACTTTTAACAGGAATAACCCTCTAAGCAGGATGCTCAGAGGGCGACAAAATTAACGGTTGATGTTGTAGCGAGCCATTGCCGCTTCTTCTGTTGTCACGACTGTTTTACCTATCGGAGCCAGAGAGATAACCGCCAGTTTCAGGTGTTGAAGTGCGAACGGAATACCAATGATGGTTACGAAGCATGCTACGGCAGAAAGTATATGACCGATTGCCAACCAAATACCTGCAAATACAAACCAAATCACGTTACCAATCACGCCAAGCGGGCTAGTACCGATATCCATTTCATTGGTCAGTTCATCTCGTGAAACCGCTTCTTTGCCGAATGGGAAGAACGAGAAGTTACCCATCACAAAACAAGCGCGTCCCCATGGAATGCCGATGATGCTAATGAAAGCCAGTAGTCCGAAGAACCACCATAGCAAACCCATGAATACGCCACCGAATACAAACCAGATGATGTTGCCGAGTGTTCTCATTTAAAACCCTTTTTGATTTATAGCGTTGTGTTAAGTATGTCACACGAATCTTAACAGAGGATGAATGGACGCACTTTATCTTAAATAAGCAATCATTGATGAGAATGCCTATTCGATTGAGGGAAAACAAAAAGCGTGTTGCGGGGAGAAAAGAGAAAAGGCTTCCAACGATAACGTTAAGAGCCTTCTTTGATTACGCGGTTGCCAAGTTCAAACGTGGTACCGGTTTGTCATTGATCGGCAGGTGAATAAGAGCCGCGATAAATGCCAATACGACTGTTGACCACCAGATTGGATCGTAAGAGCCGTAGTAATCGTAAATGCGGCCACCAACCCAAGCTCCCAAGAAGCTGCCTACTTGGTGAGTGAAGAACACCAAGCCGTACAATGTAGAAAGGTAACGAGCACCAAAAATCTGGCGGACCAAGCCGGAAGTCAGTGGCACCGTGCCTAACCAACAGAAGCCGATAGCACCGCCAAAAATGGCAGCGGTGTGTTCGGTGACAGGTAAAGTCACAAAAGCACCGATCACCACCGTGCGCATTAAGTACAGTGCAGACATAACGTGACGCTTGTTAAAGCGATCAGCCATCACGCCCCAAAAGTAAGAGCCAAAGATGTTGAAGATGCCAACATACGCCAGTGCCATTGCTGCTGTTGAAGCCGGTAAATCTTTATCCGCCAAATAACTTGGTAAATGAGTGGCGATAAACATGACATGGAAGCCACACACGAAGAAGCCAGCGTGGATCAACCAGTAACCTTTGTGTGCGAAAGCTTCTTTTAACGCTTCTTTCAAAGTTTGTGTATCTTCTTGAGCATTTGCTGCGTTGTTGGTTTGTGGTTTTGCCGTTCTCATGAACAACGCAAACATCACCATAAAGCTACACAATACGGCAAACACCTGAAGTGCACCTTGCCAACCAAAGTCACTTAATAACGCTTGTGCGCCGGGGATCATCGCAAACATGCCGAATGAGCCCGCAGCAGTTGTCAAACCAAATGCTTTTGCTGCGTGTTGGGCAGGGACAACTTTTGCCACTGCGCCTAGCACGATCACGTAACTGGTCGCGCTTAAGCCGAAGCCAACTAGAACACCCAGCGACAAATACATCATGGTTGGCTCAACTGCGATAGAAGTCAGGTAAAGACCCAAAGCGTAAGAAATGGCACCTAAAATGATTATACGCTTCGCGCCCCAACGGTCTGACGCCATACCAACGAATGGTTGGAACACACCAAACAACAGGTTTTGCAAGGCAATAGCAAAGCTAAAGAACTCGCGGCCCGTTTGGAAGTGGTCTGAAATTGGCATCATGAAAATGCCGAACGATTGTCTGATCCCTAGACAGATAATCAAAATCCCTATTCCAAGCCAAACAAGAATTGGAAATCGGAAAATACTCATAATTTGCTCTTATTAATGGTGATGGTGGTGATGAGAGTGATCCTGGTGTTCGCCGTCGCCAGTGGTTTGATGGCAACCGCTGTTGATGGCTTGTTCTGCCAATATTTCCAATAACTTAGGTGAGTTATGGACGATGATTAACGACAGGCCCAACATGACGGACATTCTCAGCACCTGAGCGAAAATGGTTTGAGAAAAAAGCATGCATTGTGCGCTCAAGTAGAAAAAAGAGCGCGAAGTGTAGAGATAAGTCTGTGATGACACAAATGATAAAAAGTGAAGTAAGGTATGCGTTTTATGCATACCTTATTGAGTGTCCAAAATACCAACAAATGGTTTAAAAAACAGAGTCTAAAACAGACAGCACTCGACAGTTGCCCAATGGATCCAATATCACCATGATGGCTCTGGTTTCGGTAGAAATACTGCACGTGTCTATCACCGTTGTAGTGCCTGTTTCTCTGATTTCAATCGGAACATTTGCGGTATTCGCACCTACGATGATCTGGCTCGACAAGGTTCTTTTGCTCAGATTAAAGATCCGTTGGGACCCATCCACCCAAACATCACTGTTGATACCGCCTTGGAGTTGGCTAGCATCCACAACGAATACAGAGACTTGAGTATTGGTTGTACTGCTCGTGTCGGGCTTGTCTTGGAAGACGAGGTCATAAAAACCTGTGTTAGCGTCACCAAAAGCAAAGATCACTTGAGGATTAGAGACAGCAATTGAACGTGTCTCACTGACTAAGGTTTGCTGGCTATTAGTTTCAATCAAATTAAACGTGATATCAAAAGTACTGGCGTTTTCTTGAATCAACAGCAAGCCTGTTTCTGTCGCACCATAAAGTGGCAGGTTGGAATAAATATCTTCTTGCAGGCTGCCGTAATTGGCTTGAACACTGATATCTGAAACACCGCTCGGGTTTTGGTTGACGAAGTTAACGGTCTGAAAGTTGAGAGCTCTTACCGCAATCTCTGGATCTGAGGAGTCGCTCCCTCCGCAGCCGGTGAGTGCGCTCGATAAGGTGATAATTGATAAAACTGACATCCACTTCATTGTGCTGTCCCTATAGAGTTAATGAGAGTCAGTGCCAACCAACAGGACCCGACGCGTGGCGCATCGGGCCATTCTAATTTAGACAGTATAGTGGATGCTCGCAGGCTTACAGTTTTTGTTCTGCCGTTACTAGTGGGACGCGAGTTGATACAGCGTGCAGTGCGATGTTGTGGATCATTTCATCGACCGTTGTGCAGCAGTCCATAAGAATTGATACGTCGTATTTTTCTGCCGCTTTAGAAATCGCAGTATGAGTGACACAGTTTTGCGTCATCATGCCAGTTACTAATAGCTCTGTTACCCCATGTTTTTGCAGTACTTCTTCAAGGTTTGTTTGTTCAAAGCCGTCCGCGAAGTGTTTGATAACCACATCGGCATTTGGTGCTAGCGCGAAGATCTCAGGGTGAATGTCTGCGCCTTCAGAACCTTCATTAAAAAAAGGCGCAATGCCCATTGCTGGGTCGGCGATGTGCTGAATATGAATGACAGGAATATTTTTCTCATTCGCTTTAGCAATGGCGCTCTTGATGTTGTTTAGTGTTGCTTCTGTATTCCATAGAGGGAATTTACCGTTAGGGAAGTAGTCGTTTTGTAGATCGATAACAAGAAGTGCTGCTTGGCTCATGGTGTTTTCCTTTTGTTTTCAGTGAATGTGTTGCTTTGGTATGGGAGCTATTATGCGTACTTTCTTTTATCTTGCTCAGTGTCTAAAATGACAAAAAATAGGTCAAAAACGACAATTGGAATGAACAAGATAAACATTGCTATTGTGAACTATCCGGGGGCTTCAAAAGCGTCAGTCTATGGCTTGCAGGAACTGTTTGAGATGGCAAACCGCGCTTCGATTGAGCTGGATGTTGAATGCCGCTTTCATGCAGACATCATTGATTGGAAAGAAGGCGTTATTCGAGCCGATGAGTTCACGGTCGTCATACTGCCGCCAAGCGGTGCGGAGCAATATTACCTTTCGCCAAGTGAGGCGTTAACGTCTTGGCTGTTTGAGCAACACAAAGCAGGAGCGGTTGTTACGTCTGCATGTGCCGGGGCTTTTGTTCTCGCTCAAGCTGGTTTGTTGAACAACAAAGCGTGCACAACACACTGGGGCTTGTCAGGGTTATTCCGAGATAGGTTTCCTAACGTGACGCTTAAGCCTGAGTCCATCCTTATCAACGAGGGCAGCATCATTACCGCTGGTGGTATGATGTCTTGGCTTGATTTGGGGTTGGAGTTGGTTTCTCTGCTAAGTACATCTGCAGTGATGCGTTTGTTGGGAAAGATGCTGGTGGTCGATACTGGTGCCAGAGAGCAACGTTTCTATCAGCAATTCACGCCTAACTTTCAACATGGTGATAGTGCCGTTCTTAGTGCTCAGCACTACATGGCCGATCATTTCTCACATGTGATTTCAAACCAAGCTCTATCGGAGATCAGTTGTTTAACTGAACGCACGCTTCAAAGGCGTTTTCAAAAAGCGACAGGTTTGAACTTGAATCAGTATTTGCAGCATCTTCGTGTGCAAAAGGCGTGTGATTTATTAGAGTCGAGCAACTTAGCTTTTGAAGTCATCGCTTATCAAGTTGGGTATCAAGACGCGAGCGCGTTTCGCAAAGTGTTCATCAAAACAATGGGATTGGCTCCCAAAGCGTTCCGCGCTCGTTTTAGTGCTTAATTATCGACGCACTGACTGTTCAATGTGCTGACAAATCGCTTCGGCAAGTTGGTGGCTAGCGATATTACGCGCTACGATTTCAGAAGCGATTTTGCCTGACTGGATGACTTCAAACCAATCCAACAGCATAGAGTGGAAGCCTTTACTGGCCAGCATTGGCGTCCAATCTTTTAAGCTCAACTTCTGCTCTTGATTGTCTTGCCACAGTTTCCCTTCAACAAACGAATCAAACTCCATTGCTTTGTTTGAATAACACGCTTGGACACGCTCTGTGGTGATCCCAAAATGGCGGTTCATGGATGCGTGAAGCAGTGTCTCACCATGCTGCCATTGGATATCCAAACGAGTCAGTTGGTCACCATCCATTTGATGTGTAATGTAAGCATCTTTCAGATCTGCTCTGGCCGTGATGTTCACGCTATCAAGAGGGTGGATAAAATCATCAAAAATGAAGGTACGGATATCTCCGGGTAGCTGATGACGGTTCTTCTCCCAACGCAGAGATTTCAAGCCTGAAAGTTCGCCTTTTTGTATGCTCGGCATATGTTGATTGTAGAGCGGAATATGACGGCGATTGAAGCCAACATACAGAGGCTGTTTCACGCGTTCTGCCAGTTCATATAGCTTTTCTACTTCAGCAGCGCTGTCTGCCAAAGGCTTATCAACGAATGTCGGGATGCCTTGTTCTAAAAAGAAAGACGCGATTTGAGAGTGAACGCTAGTAGCGGCGTGAATCATGACTGCATCTACGCCCATGCCAACCAATTGCTGATAGTCTTGGCAGGTTTCTGTGATTCGATACTGTTGAGCGAGCGCGTTGAGTGCGTTTGCATTGCGGGTACAAAATACCAACTCAACATTTGGAAGTTGAGTGATAACAGGAAGGTAAGCTTTTTGAGCAATGTCGCCCAAGCCAATGATGCCAATTTTCATTTTGAGTTCTTCTTTCGACGTTCTATTTGCAGGAAAAGAGTATAACTTGAATTTGGCTCCTCGTTTATGAGCAGGTTATCGATAATTCTGTATTAATGAATGAACCCTGCGTACCGTAATACGCAGGTATCTTCTTAATATGCAGGTAACGTATTAATCCGCAAACGATGTTAGGAAGCTCAAACCATAGCATCGGTTGTAAGGGCCAAGAATAACCATTTGAGGAGTGTCTTTGGTGCTAAATTTACAAGTCTTACTGACGCCATTGTGAGTAAATGTTGCCGTCATCTCTTGCTGGTTTTTGGGTACATTTAAGGCTCTAGAGAGTGTCTTACTCTGAAGGTTATCGATCGTTTGCCCTTCGACCGTGACGCTTGTTTGGGAACCCTTTGTCACGTCGCTTGAATCTAAAATATAAATTGGAACTTCGTCTGAGGAGGCACTAGAAATATTAGGTTTGTTTTGAACCGACAGTTCGTAATAGCCCTTATCTACGTCACCGAAAGCGAACACGATCTTGTGGTCACCCGAGTTTAAAGTGAGTTTCTTTTGGGCTAACTCATTTTGTGAGTTGGTATCAAAAAGTTTGAAGGTATAAGGAATGGTGTGGCTTTTCTGTTGAGCAATCAAAAGGCTTGATGAGGAAGCACCATATTGAATGATGTCAGAGTGCATGAGCTGCTCTTTTCCATTCTCGTAAGCTTTCAACTGCACATCGGAATATTGATTTTTCCCAAAATCGACAAGATTAACGGTTTGAACATGAACGGCTTGAATCGGGTCTGGGGTGAGCGATGGTTGATTGTCAGTACCACAACCTGAAAGAACGGCGGTTGTGATTGAGATTGCGATGAGTGTTTGTTTTTTCATTATAGAACCTAGTATTGCATGAAATTTTCCACCTAGCCATAGAGGTTGATTTGAATGCTTATGGTTCGAAGTAGGAGAGGGTAAATATCCCCCTCCTTTTGGTTATGAATATGATTATTAGCTTTGACGACAAGTCTTAAAGATATCTAAAGCGCCGTCGTAGGCATTGGTTTCCACATCCATAATGCCCAACAATGAGTGGAATACATTATCGTGTGAGTGCGTTGCGGTTTGCTGCGCTTCTTGTGCCAAGCAATCGGTGTTGACGTGTTTTGCTTGTTTAAAGCCTGGTGACATCCAAAGCATCATAGGAACACGCTTTTGGAAATCCGGTGCTAAACCATAAGGCATGCCATGTAAGAACAACCCGTTTTCGCCCAGAGACTCGCCGTGATCAGAGACGTAGATCATCGCCGTGTTGTATTTATCTTCCAACGTTTTCAGTTTCGCAATGGTTTGATCCAACACGAAGTCTGTGTAGCGGATCGTGTTGTCGTAAGAGTTCACAATTTGCTCCACACTGCAGTTTTCAATATCTGCGCGAGGGCAGTCTGGTTGGAAAAATGCTTTGTCTTTCGGGTAGCGCTGGAAGTATGTCGGACCATGGCTGCCAATCAGGTGAAGCGCAATAACTCGGTTACCTTTCATGCTCGCGATTTGGTCGTCCAAATTGTCTAGCAGCGCCATGTCGTAGCAGGTATTACCGTTGCAAAGCGTGTTTTGTTTGCCGCGTGCGACATCCATCTTATTGATCTTATGAGCAACACCCTTGTCGCCGCCGTCGTTGTCTTTCCACATCAAATCAATGCCAGCGCGCTGCATGATGTCCAATGCGTTATCTTGGTTGTCAGCTTTACTGCGATCAAAGTCGTGGCGTGGTAATTGAGAGAACATACAAGGCACAGAGACCGCCGTAGCGGTACCACAGGAAGAAACGTCTTGGAACGAGATGACATCTAACTTACTGGTGTATGGGTTAGTCTCTCGTTCATAGCCATTAATTTGATAATTCTGAGTTCGTGCTGTTTCACCTAATACAAAGACAAGTAGCGTCGGCTTCTCTTTTGCTTGCTCTAGTGCAAGTTGGGATTGTTTCGCATCCGTACCAATCTCACGGTAGGGTTCTGGCGTGGTTAAGTAGTTTTCTTTTACATAGCTAGAGATCGCGTACACGTATTGAGTCGGAATGATGACTTTCTTTAGGTAACTGTTGTTGCGACCAACTGACGCATAGTCTTGGTAATACATGCCTGCAATCACGGCGATAACAGCCAACGAAGCCAGCATTGAAACGATTTTGGTCAACGTGAAGCGAAGCCATTTGCCTTCAAGGGGCTTAAACTTAATCTTGAAGACGATTAGGGCAGGGAGAACACCCATCAATAGTGTCCAGATAAGTGAGTAGGCACTCAAGTATGAGCTGGCTTCACTGGTATCTGTCTCAACGATGTTGGTGATCATGTCCGTATCGAACAAGGTGCCGTAGTTGTAGCTTGCGTAACTCACCATGCTCGATGTGATCAGCAATAAGATGAAGAAAGGTTTGCTGATCCAAGGCCAACTGAATAGGTTAAATAGGAAATTCAACGCCGCAAAAAAGAAGATTGGAATCGTAATGATGAAACCGACCTTTACCTGATCGAGATCCGCAAAGATATGAATCAACTCTTTGTAGATGGGGATATTGACTACAAGTGCGAAATATAAGGCTAATAAAAGCGTAAAGGTAATGTAGGAGATACCTTTAGTTGGGAGTTCAATTGTCTTCATAATTGACGTGCTTCGATGTGACTAAAGTAAAATCGACGCCCAAACAAATAGGGCGAGAAAAAGTGCAACAAATACTGCTGCGGAGCCAATGTCTTTGGCTCTTCCACTGAGTTCATGCCAGTCATCGCTGACACGATCGACAACCGCTTCGATGGCGGAATTAATCAATTCAACAATCACGACCAACAGAAGGCTGCTGATCATCATGATGCGTTCTAAGGTGGTGACAGGAAGCAAGAATGCGCAAACAGAAAGGACAAGTGTAAGTACCAGTTCTTGTCTGAAAGCGGCTTCATGAGTCCACGCTGCTTTCAATCCTTGAAGTGAATAGCCGGTTGCGTCCAATATCCGGCGAATGCCTGTTTTACCTAGTTTCAAAATGTGGCCTTTTAACTGCTAAGCCCTAAAAAAGAGGGGGCGCTTTGAGGGATAAAGCCTCCCCTGATGACAGAAGTGCATCGAATTGGAAAACATGAAACTAATAGGTCGAGCGTGAAACATTTGTGAAATTAACGTCGCTCAACACAAAATTTTGTGTAATTGATGCGAATTTATACGTTATGAATCAAGGTCGTATACGGTATAGCCTTTGTTCGCTAGGCATTTACGCAGAACTAAGGATTGCGTTTTGGTCGAGTCGTTAGCACCACCAACAGCCCCAGCTCCTGCACCAACAGCAGTGCCTGCCACCGCGCCCACAGCAGCGCCGCCAATGCCATTTTCTAATGCACCTGCAACGGCACCGACCAACGCTCCTGTAACGGCACCATTTTGTGCTTCAGTTTTAGCAGCTTCGCCTTTATCCACTTTTTCAGCGTAACCTTGGCAATACGTGAAGTCTTGTTCGTATTGGGCTTGGTCAACATTGGTCATATCGACAACAGGTTCTTGGTTGTAAGCACAAGCAGCAAGTGTGGAAGAAAGGGTGACGAGAAGAAGAGGTTTATACATTGCGTTGATCCATTATTGCTGTGAATTTATGGATTAAATGTACACTGTTTTATTGTGGTGCTCTGTCGGCCAATTGTATTGAAGTGTCGCCTTTTGTAATGGCGTTTAAGGGAGTATTGATAAGTTTATGAATTTACTTGGGAAAGCAGATAGTAAAACACGCACCGCCGTGCGGACTGTGTGAGACATAGACTTCGCCGTTCTGCAATTCAACGATCTGTTTGACGATGGCAAGCCCTAAACCGAACCCGCTAGTGCTCTTGTTACGTGATTTATCAGCACTGTAAAACGCATCAAACAGATGAGGCCAATCTTTCTCTTCCACACCACAGCCATCGTCATGCACACGAATACAAGATTTCTCCGGTGTCTCCATAATCTCTAGCACGATTTGGGTTTGTGCGTAACGCATCGCATTGCGAAGTAGGTTATCTAAGGCGCGTTTTAGCAGTTTTGGGTCGGCGTCAATGATTGCCTGTTGTGAGCTCGTGTCGTCAATCAAGATAGAAAGTTGGGTGTCACGTTGCCACTTGGGTAAAAACGATTGGGCAAAGCTTGATAGGGCGACAGAGGAAGTTTGAATCTCGGCATTTGGTCGCTCCATTTTGGCGTAGTAGAGCAGCTCTTCCACCATATTTTCCATGTCGTCGATATCTTCTACGATGCTGTCGACGTACTTCTGTTGTTGTTTATTTAAAGCCGCGTCGGCCAGCAGATCGGCTTGCCATTGAAGACGAAAAATTGGAGTACGAAGCTCATGCGCTACTGCATTGGTGAGCATTTTATTGGTGGTGATGAGTCGAGATACCTTGTCTGCCATATGGTTGAAGCTTCTGTTCAAAGTTCCAACGGATTTGGCGCTGGAGGTATCCGCTCTGGCGTTAAGATCACCAGAGGCAAAATCAACGGTAACCTTTTCTAAAGCGCGAACGCGTCGGCTTAAGAACCAAATCAGCAAGACACAGTAAAGCGCAAATCCGGCAAGAAAAAACAGCCAAATGATGTTGTCATCAAAGTTGATGGCTTGAATGATAGGGCTGTTGGGGTTTTGGCTTAACTTGAAAATAGGCGAACCGGGTTCAAAACGAAACCACAAGTCTCGCTCATCATCAAAAGCCGTATTCACAGATGGATCTTCATCGAATGCTTGTTGTATCTCAGGAGGAAGACTCGTCATTTCCTGAGCAATTAACAACATGTGACTCGATGTTGCGAATTTCTCTAACTGCTGAACGGTGTAATCTTCACCTTTCTCTTGATACACCGGATAAATCAGCTCATGGAAAGCTTGAGCTTCATGCTCTTCGAGTAGGTAGTCGTAGTCCGTATTGACTTGATAAACAATGACTTCATAGCCAACAAGACTGGCTACAAATAAAATGATCAGACCTAAAAAGCTTTCCAGATAAATGCGCTTCATTACGCGTTCCAAGCATCAGGCATAAACAAGTAACCTTTACCGCGCACAGTAATGATTTTCTGTGGTGGTGTGGTGCTGTCGCCTAGTTTTTTACGCAGCGTTACGACACGGTTATCAATGGTGCGGTCGGTGCCGTCGTATTCGATGCCACGTAATGTTTTGGTGAGCCACTCGCGAGAAAGGGTTTGTTCAGGATGGTTTGCGAGTACCCAAAGGAGATCAAATTCACCGTCGGTGAGAGGAATGGGTTCTTGGTTTAGAGCGCATGTTTTACGCAGGCGATTAAGGCACAGGACGCCAACTTCTAAACACGTGTCTGAATCTGTTGTTGATGCTTCTTTACGGCGTAATAGCATTCGAATACGAGCGAGTAACACGCGAGGTTTAATCGGTTTGGTAACAAAATCATCGGCACCAATTTCAAGCGCAGCAACATGGTCAAAATCATCATCACTGGCAGTAAGCATCAGCACTTTGCCTTTGTAACATTCACGGATCTGACGGCAAACACTTAATCCATCTTGCCCCGGCAACATCAAATCTAAAAGAACGAGATCTGGCTGGCTTTCAAGAATCGCATCCGGAGCGTCCGTTCCGTTGTCTATGCAGCTAACTTCAAAGCCTTGTCCTTCAAAGTATTCGCTTAGCATAGCCTGCAGTTTGGGATCGTCTTCCACGATGATAAGTGATTGCTTAGTGTCTTGTACGTTCATAGCAGTGATGCATCTTGTAGGAATTATCCCTGAAACTTAAACAAATTTGTCAGGGATTTCAATAAACGTAAAGAGTCAGAGGGGATTTATAGACGAGAGTGATTGAATTGAAGGTATGAGAGCAAGAGCTATCACTTCTCTAGCTTTACTCTGTTCACCTTACAAACGCTTACATGGCGAGCATTGGATTGTGAAATAATTTTCCTTATTAGTTTGGTGGCTTGCTTGAATTTGTAAAGAGGTGGATTGTGAGGAGAACTAAAGGCTTTACTTTATTAGAGCTCGTTATTGTCGTCGTGGTATTAGCGCTTGTGTCTGTTACCGCAGCTCCTCGAATTTTAAGCTTCTTTAGTGATGGACGAGCGGCGAAACTAAGAGAGATCGAAGCCGTAATGAAAACTGGCTCGGACATTGTGTTCACCAAAGCACTGACCCAAGGCATTGAAAGTCAGTGTTATACCTACATCGATGACATTTATACCTGTAACGGATACCCCACTGCACATAGAGACAATATATTGCGCAGCTTTAATATCGATGCTGAGCACGTTTACATTACAAATAAAGGCAGCAATGCGGCGGGTAGGGAAGCATTTATTGGCTTTACTAAAGATAAGGTGTGGTACAAGAAGTGCTATGTTTATTACAAAGATGCGGTCTCGGGTGGTAGCGTGACGATCGACTCATTTACCGAAGAATGTTGATTACATAAAGAGAAAAAGCGGCATTGAGCCGCTTTTTGAATTTCTTCGTCTTAGAATCGCAGAGATTAAGGTTGTTGCTTAGTTGGTGCTAGAGCGATTTCACGGATACAAACGTTTTGTGGTTGCTGGTAAGCAAATACAACTGCACGTGCGATGTCATCAGCAGCTAGCACGCCTCCCATATCTTCTTTCCACGCACCGTAACCATCTTTGATTTCTTGTGATGTTGTGTGAGAAAGCAGTTCAGTTTCTACAGCGCCTGGTGCGATTGTTGTTACGCGAACGTTTGATGCAGCCACTTCTTCACGAACGTTTTCAGAAATTGCGTGAACTGCGAATTTAGTACCACAGTAAGCCGCATGATCTGGGAACGTCTTTTTACCTGCGATTGAGCTGATGTTGATGATAGTACCGCTGTTACGTGCTTTCATTGGTGCAAGCACAGACTGCATGCCGTTTAGCAAACCAAGTACGTTCACGTCGAACATACGTTTCCACTCTGATGCATCTTGTGTGTCAATTTGACCAAGTAGCATTACGCCGGCGTTGTTTACTAATGCGTCAGCAGGGCCAAATTTCTCTTCTGCTTTAGCAATTGCCGCTTCAAATGAAGCTTTTTCAGTAATGTCTACTTTTTCACATAGCGTGTTTGGCAGGTTTAGTGCTTCTAAGCGCTCTACACGACGAGCAAGAAGAAGAAGTGGGTGACCTTCATCGCTTAGACGGCGTGCGATAGCTTCACCAATACCAGAACTTGCACCTGTGATTACAATCAGTTTTTTCATCTTTTGTTTCCTTAATTTTTTAAGAATTGCTTTCGTTTGAGAGCAGCTTTTAGTAAAGAACACCTGTTTCGCTGCGATGTGGATATATTAAGGAAATGGCTTTTGTTGATATATATCACTTCAGTTAAAACACTGTTGTTATATAGCAACAATAAGTAATAACCCAATGAAAATT
The DNA here is from genome assembly GCF_001557945.1 of Vibrio sp. CUB2. Lineage (NCBI taxonomy): Bacteria > Pseudomonadati > Pseudomonadota > Gammaproteobacteria > Vibrionales > Vibrionaceae > Vibrio > Vibrio sp. CUB2. The sequence continues at coordinate 261,500 of NZ_LNRB01000004.1, forward strand.
AGACAATAAAAAAAGGCGCACTCGGTGCGCCTTTGTTTCTGAATTCGGTGCTTAAGCGATTTGCTCTTGCGTGCATACAACGCTGTTATCACTACCAAAGCCATTTGGCACGTATGAGTCTGCTTGTGGGTCGTTTTCCCACTCGGCTTCGTTGAATAGGTAACGGAACTGGATATTCTGTTCCTTCGGTAAGCGCGTCTTAAACTTAAACTGGCCACTTTTCTTCACGAGCTTCATTGGTTCTGGTTGCCAGTTGTTGAAATCGCCTGCAATTTGAATCGACTCCCACTGGTTTTTGTCTAGCTCGAACGTGACTTCGACTTCATCTTTTGTTTTAAAGAATCTCTTTTTAAGCATTAATCTTTCCTTGTTTGTACAAAAACTGATCTAACTATTACTCAGGTTTCATAGTGATTTCAAGTGTTATCGGCATTGCAGTCGGTATCGAGTGTCAGAATCGTCTTGTTTGTGAACCTAGCATTAAGTGATTGGCTTGTATGAAAAGAAGGATTCTGTATGATGAAGATTCACCGTATTTTGAAGAAGTTATATGCTGAGTTTTAACCGTACATTTATGACGACAATGCTCTGTCTATTAGCCATGTTGCTAACGGGCGTAGCGTCTAGTGTGCGTGCAGCCACAGCGCCAATCGAAGTGAGTTCGAATAACGATAGAACGGCTGAGCTTCATCAAAAAATGGGCGTGGACAATACGGACTGTATTGAATCACACCATGGTGATCATCTGATGGAGAAAGGGCAGCAAGTACACACCAGCTGTAGCTCTTCTTGTATCGTCAAAATACCAACTAACCTCTTGCAAGATGATGTGATTTTATTACCGCATAGTCTTGCATTGATTGATAAATCACTCACCCCAAAAGCAGTGACAGTGATTTATAAGCCTTACCGTCCTCCTATTGTTTGATTCCTTTATTCATCACAAACCAGCACTGCTGGGCTTTTAAACATTAACACATGAATACGGCACACTTGTGCCCAAAGGAATCAAACATGAAAAAGCTATTTGCTCTTTGCAGCACTCTACTACTGGCATTCACTGCTCACGCGGCGCAATTTGAAGCGGGTAAACACTACAAAATCTTGGATGTAGAGAAAGCAAAAACACCGACAGTCACTGAGTTCTTCTCTTTCTATTGCCCACACTGTTACAAATTTGAATCTGTCATCGACAACTTGAAACCAGCGTTACCGAAAGACGCTAGCTTTGAGAAGGTGCATGTCGCATTTATGGGCGGTGATATGGCAGTTCCAATGGCGAAGTCTTACGCAACAATGGTGTCACTAGGTGTTGAGGATAAGATGGTGCCGGCGATGTTTGCGCAAATCCATCAGAAGCGTCAAGCGCCTCAAAACGAAGCAGAGCTTAAGCAACTGTTCGTCGATAATGGCGTCGATGGCAAGAAGTTCGATGCGGCGTACAACAGCTTTGCAGTGAATTCTATGCAGAAAGGTTTTGATAAACAATTCAAACAAAGCACGCTGACCGGGGTTCCGGGTGTTGTGGTGAACAACAAGTACATTGTGTTGCCAAATGAGATCCGCAGCTACGATGATTACAACGCGTTAGTGAACTACTTATTAACGCTATAATCGCATCAATAAAAATGGCGACCAATGAGGTCGCCATTTTTTATGTTCTTTTTGCGTTAGCGGAGCACTGCCGTACAAGCTGCGGTTGGCATATCAGTCATAAAGATCGCATTTGGATAAAACAAGCTAGCAACAGTGACGGCAACGTTACAAGGCTGAGCGATGGTGGTTTTCACTACGTTGTTAAGAACCACTCCAGTGGTATTTACCGTATTGACCGCAGCCTGTTGTGCTTGATAAGACACGCAACCCGCTGTTGCATTGATAACTGCGGTACTAAAAAGAAGTTTACGAAAAAACATATTCATATCCTTTGTGAATGCTTTTGAGATACTTATATGACCATCCATTCATAATTAAAACAAAACGGCGTTCAAAATTACGCACACTTCACGAAATGAACATTGTTTTATATAACTTAGTTAATTTTGTGATCTGGTAGGTGGACAGACCAGTTTAAGCAATTAAAACCAACCCATGCATAACTACCACACCTGTCGTGAGCTTGCCTCGCATCATCTGATACCCTTTTGGCTCCGCCTCTTTTTCTACTCTTCGAATCAGCTTTTCTGCGTACCAAACGGCGATGTAGCCAGCAGCCAATAGCAGAGTCGCGATAACATAATGCTTGTTGCCTTGTAGCAGCGCTCCCCAAGCAAGCAATACGAATAAGTTACTTAGCACTAAGGCATTTCGACTCAATCGATGGTAGAAATGATCAATGGCGTTTCCCCAAAGTACCCCGGAAAGAAAACTCAAAATCACCGCACTGTAAGCAATAAAAAACTGCTCCCCTGATAAGTTAAACAAAGTCCTTTCTGTAACGATGAGAACCAAGCTGAACAGAAAGGGCAGCAGTCCTAAATAGCCCAATTGCAGCATTGTCGTACGTGTGGTCGTCATGGCAGCCTTCCTTACAGTTGCTGTTCAATCATGTTAGTAAGCGTAGTACTTGTTGGAGAGGTTGAACTTGGGAAGGTTGCAACGACTTTACCTTCTTTGTTGATCAAGAACTTGTAGAAGTTCCACTTCGGAGTAATGCCCGCTTGAGTACTGATCTCGGCGAATACTGGGTTTGCATCCTCGCCAAGAACAGAGGTTCGCGCCATCATAGGGAAGGTAACACCGTAGTCGAGATAGCAAATTTTAGCGGTTTTTTCTTCACTGCCACGGTCTTGACGAAAGTCGTTACTAGGAAAGCCCACAACGGCGAAGTTTTGATCTTTGTAAGTCTGATGCAACTGCTCTAATTGCTCGAATTGAGGGGTAAAGCCGCACTGGCTCGCGGTGTTCACGACAAGTAGCGTTTTGCCTTTGAAGGCGTCACACAGCTCTATTTCTTCCGTTGAATTTAAAAGTCTTTGCTTGCCTTGCAAGATATCTGGACAGTTCGATGCAAAAGCCAAACAGCTGATGGAGAGTAGTGTTGCGGTAAGTGCGCTGCGAGTGATTCCCTTCATGATGTTGATTCCTTTTATTTTTACTAAGTATAACTACTCGCAAAGGAATCAAATCGATCAAAAAAGCCGCTGAGTTCAGCGGCTTTCGACTAGAGCAAATGCGTGTTGATTACGCTAGCTTCAAATCAAATTGGTTACGGTAAGCAACCATGTCTTCGATGGTCAGCACTGGCATGTTGTGTAAACGACCAAACGCGACGATCTCTGGTGCTTTTGCCATGGTGCCATCTGGGTTTGTCACCTCACATAGCACACCTGCAGGCTGTAGACCGGCCATTTGCATCAGATCGATAGTGCCTTCTGTGTGACCACGACGAGTCATGACGCCACCAGGACGAGCACGTAGAGGGAATACATGACCAGGACGAGCTAAGTCATCTGGTTTTGCATTTGGGTTCGCTGCTGTCTTGATAGTTGTTACACGGTCAGCGGCTGAAACGCCAGTTGTTACGCCTTGCTTCGCTTCAATAGAAACCGTGAAAGCCGTTTGGTTTGCGCTGTTGTTGTTCACAACCATTGGTGACAGTTCCAATTTGTCTGCTTGAGCATCGGTCAGACACAGACAAACAATGCCGCTGCATTCGCGGATCATCAGAGCCATTTGCTCATTAGTCAGGTGCTCTACGGAATAAATGATGTCGCCTTCGTTTTCACGATCTTCATCGTCGAGAAGAAGCACGCCACGGCCTTCTTTTAATGCGATAAGTGCGTTTTCAACGCGAGTAATTGGGTCGCCAAATTCGGCAAGTAGTGATGACTGATTCATGGTTAACTCCTAAATATCACCAGAATCAGGGCGGTATGAGGGATCGTCACATTTTACGCATGCACTGAGCCACCAACGGTAAGATGGCACAAACCCACGCAATAAAAAATGCGATCCAAAAAGAAGTGCACCAGTGTTCATCAACACAGAACGTTGAGGAAACCGCTGATGTTTTCTTATTCTCTTTCATCCGGACTATAACCGTCGGCTCTGGCATCTCACCAGATCTGCTGACCTCGACGAATCGAGCGCTCGCGGGCTCACTCAAAAGAGTATACCGCCGGTGGGGAATTTCGCCCCGCCCTGAGAACATTGAATCCAACCAATATGGTTAGAAGTAAAAACTCCGACACTCAAATGAGTGGTCGGAGTAGAGATAGTACTGCGAACGCCTTGGCTTGAAAAGTAGATTGCAACTACTTGATGGAAAAGTGCGCTATCGGCTGAAGTGATCAGTTTTGATGAAGTGATCAATCTGCGCAGGTACATAGGTGTTGTAGATAAGGCTAGTGTGCGTCTGTTTCGTCTCTATATGATCTTGCATGCCCTCTAAACGTGTTTCATCAACGGTCACTGTGCCATCAGACATAGTGTTGTCTTTATGCATTAGAATCGGCCTAGCGCCAATGCCCATTGTGCCTGCGATGCTGCCGAGCTTTTGTGGGAAAGCCCAAACATCTTCGTGCTTGTTAAGGCCGTGATACGGTGAATTACCAAGCATCGCACCGAATCCCAAATCTTGGATGCGAGTGACGATAGATGCGCCTTTCAGTGGCGAGCCAATTGCCACAACGTGGGACACCAGACTTGTCGATGGCTTTCTGCTCGCGAGGTATCGTTTAATCATCAAACCACCTAGGCTATGACCCACTAACACATTTGCCGTCAGCGGATTAAGCGCCTTGTCGATGGAATCGAACAGCGACTCTTCGTTAATTGAAACCGTGTTGTAACTCAATACTTGGGTCTCGTAGCCCAGCTTTCTCAGCTTTTGGCTAAGAGGCTGCATGACCAGCCCATGCATATAAAGACCATGTAAGATGATGATTTTCATAATACCTCCTAGATTTATGACGTTGATTTTATCCTACTAGATTCTCCAAGAGACTACTGTCAGCGAATTAGCAAATCTTGCACTTCTTTTTGTAACAAATGGCGATCTAGTGTGGTTGGTTGCAATAACTCACCAATATTGACTTCGATACAAGACCAAAAGTGAGTAGGGCGCTTCGTTAACGCATGGCCATTCTTGTGGCTGAAGAAAGAGCCCCATAAGCCTTTTAACGCCATTGGAATCACGGGAACCGGTGTACGTTTAAGAATCTTCTCAACACCCGGTCGGAACTCGCCCAGTTCGCCATTTGAGGTCAAACGACCTTCAGGGAAGATACAAACTACCTCGTCGTTATTAAGAGCTTGCTCAATCTGTTCGAAAGCTCTTTTGTAAGTCTCTGCACATTTGCGAGGAGAGCAGATTGGGATAACGCCAGCATGACGAAAAACGTATTTAAGAACAGGTAACTCACTGATTGACTTGTCCATCACAAATCGAACAGGGCGGGTTGATGTACCCATTAGAATCAAAGCGTCTACATAGCTCACATGGTTTGCCACAATCAGGGCAGCGCCTTGTTCTGGGATATGCTGACGGCCGGTTACCGAAACTCGGTACAGACAGTGGCTTAGCAAGTAGCTAATAAAGCGCTGAGTGAACTCAGGTACTTGACGGTAAACGTAGATAGCCACGATGAAGTTACCGACTGCCAAAATGGCAAATAGCTCAACAATAGAGAACTCTAAAACACTTAACACCAAGATAGAAACAGCAGCGGAAGCGACCATAAACAGTGCGTTCATGATGTTGTTTGCCGCAATAGATTGAGCACATTCGCCCTCTTCTGAGCGCGATTGGATAAACGCATAAAGGGGAACAATAAATACGCCTCCGCTCACACCAACCAAGAACAAGTCGATCATCACTCGAATATGTGAAGATTGGGCAACAAAGCTTTGTACATCGTAATACTGACTTGGGAAAGATTCGATTGCAGGTACTGCCCATAGTAGGTCGGCACTGAAAATCGTTAAGCCCAAAATACCAAATGGCAGAATACCCAGTTCAACTTGATTGAAGGACAGCTTTTCACATAGCCATGAACCTGTTGCGATACCAACTGAGAACAGAGCCAACAACAGAGAAACCACAGTGCTGTCTGCAAATAGGTGTTCACGAGCAAAATTTGGGAATTGAGTCAGGTAAGTCGCACCCATAAACCAGAACCAACTGATCGCTAGAATCGACATCCAAATACCGCGTTGTTTTTGTGCCAGTTTGAGTGTTTTCTTCAAACCAGTAACAGGTTCGAATTTTACTTTGTCACTTTTCTTACTTGGCAGAGAAGGGATGTTTGCGCTGCTTAAAAAGCCCAGTAGTGAAAGCGTAATCACAATGCAAGAGGCGATAAGCATACCATTTGGAATCGCAAGCAATAGACCTGCGCTTAATGTACCAATCAGGATAGAAAGGAAAGTCCCCATCTCAACCCAAGCATTGCCTTTCACTAGCTCATCAGATTTTAGCGCTTGAGGAAGTAGAGCGTATTTCACAGGGCCGAAGTAAGCCGATTGAGTACCAGTCATGAAGAGTAGAACCAGCATTAGAATGGCACTCTGCGTCATGATAGCCGTCGCTGCGCAACTCATTATCACTAATTCAATAAGTTTTAAGCGGCGGATTAACTTGGCTTTGTCCATGTTGTCGGCAATCGCACCAGCGTGGGCTGAAAACAGAAAGAAGGGAAGAATAAATAAGCCTGCCGCAAGGTTAACAAAGAGGTCAACCGACATCGGTAGTGAGTCAATTTGGCTGTAGGTCACCATCAACAAGAGAACATTCTTGTAGATATTGTCGTTCAGTGCACCAAGGCACTGAGTCACGAAATAGGGGAAGAATCGTTTAGTGAGAAACATGCTGGCTCCGTAATTGCAAAATCGCGTTGAGATGGGGGCACTTTAAAGGTTGCGTTTTAGGAAGCTAGCACGAAGAAAAGAGTTACGTTATGAGAAACTAAAAGTAACACTTTGCGATACTTTTGGTTTCATGATTTTGTGATATTGCACTGATTGGTGCTCTTATGCGTTACGAGATGAGCTTAGTGTCGAAACCAGACGCTGAGCATTCTCAATGTGACAAACAGAATAAAACCAGAGAGTCCAATAAAGCCTAATGTCACCAAATAAAAGAACAGGCGCACCAAGCGAGCTTTCATTCGTTTGAAAAAACCGAGGCTTGGCGTAAGTTCAGGAACATGCTGAAAGCTTGAGATCATCACCCAAGCGGCAAGCGCCCACAACGCCGTTACGCCACTCGGAATAAGATAAGACTCCTTAACCACATCAGAAAGTTGCAAGAGTGTGGCAATGAACACCGCAAAACCACCAAACGCGATGAGTATGAATAAAGGGAGAATAGGTCTCGTCTTGACCGATAGGCTTTTGAGTTTATCGAGCATCAGGTAGTACCTATTTGCGTTCCCAAGGGTTAAACAGCGGGAATGTCCAACGACGCATCGCAATCACCAGAGAGGTACCGTGCTTCTCATTCATGTCCAATGAGTCGTCGCTTTGACAGATCTGATAAAACTCATCGATGACCTTTTGTAGCTTTTGCTGCATCTTCTTGTTGGTTGGTAAGCTCATTAAGCCCGTTGCCATCACTAACTTCTCATCTTCAGCAGAGAAATAGCTTTGGAAGAAAGCCTCTTGAACTTGTTGCTGGAAGAAACGCTGAATAGGACCACCAGTGTGCCACCTGAAAGTCGGGGATATACGCAGACGAATCTTGTTACCTGGCAGCAAGTCGATGATATTGAGACGGTCGAGTTGGGCAAGCTTTTGTATCAGCTCTAACTCATCAAAGGTGTATTGCTCGATGATTTGTTCGAAGCGATAACCATTGACCACACAAACCGCAACCAACAATAAGCCTTTATCATCAACCAGCTGTTTTTCTTGTTCTAGCGTGAGCGACTCCAGCCCTTTGTTGTGTGCTGCTGCCAGTTTAAATAGCTCTGCCATTTCTAACCCAATCAGCTGACAGATGCGCTCCAAGCGGTCGAGGCTGATTTGACTGCCTTCTGCCAATAAGCGTTTTACCGAGCCCTCGCTCAGTTCCAAGTGCTGCGCGACATCGACATAGTGCAAGCCAGATTGCTTGAGTTGGCGTTTGAGCTCTTTAATTAGGTCGTGACTTTCCGACATATTAACCTTCTACTTCTTGGCGCAGCTGCTCTAGGTAAGACTGCATAAACGCTTTACGCTTCAAACCTTCTTCATATGCTGCTTTGGTGTTCATCGTCTCGACAATTTTAAACAATTTGGTTTGGAAATGATCGATGGTGAATCGCTTATCTTCCAATTCTCGATGCTCTGCAAACATGTCCTGTTCGTTATATAAGACGGCATCAAACAACGTGCTCACTTGAATACAACGTGTCACACCAATTGCGCCAAGCGCGTCTAAGCGGTCTGCGTCTTGGACGACCTGAGCTTCCAAAGTAATAGGTGTAATGTTGGCGCTAAAGCTGTGAGATTCTATCGCGTGGGCGATAGCGTCATGGTATCGAGCAGGGTAGTCGATGCTTTCTAGAAACGAAATCGCTTTAGTTGCTGCAATCGTTGAGCTTTGTTTGCGGTTCGGGTGATCTTTTGGGTAAGTAAAGCAATCGTGCAGATACGCAGCAGGCAATACAACGGCTAAATCTGCACCTTCTTGTTCTGCTAGCTGACGAGCGGTTTTGACTACGCGTCGTACGTGACTGAGGTCGTGAGCGGCATCAGTTTGCATCTCTTGCTGCATAAACTGTAGGAACTGAGGCTCAAATTGGCTGAGCTCTGCTAGGTTGAGTTGATACATGGATTTCTTCTAAAAAATAAAGGCTTAGACAGAGTATGCCTAAGCCTTTATTAAATTGCCAAGTGAGACGTTGTTATTGAGATGTTGCGAAGAAAGCCTTGTTGTTTTATTGGGTGCGAGTGAATCGGAACGTTTGTACTTTTTGTTCTGCTCCGTCGATGTAAGCGTAGCTATCGATGGTCCAAACGTTTGGACCTGCAAAACCTAGCTCGACACGCACATCACCCGTCGGAATACCTTGGTAAATGACGTCGTTAATGTTCATCGGGTAGAAGTTGTAGCGATGGTTTTGTGATTGTTGTTCACCAGCAAAAGCAACCGATACATCTTTTGCTTCATTAGTCAGCGTTAGTTGGTAGCCTGCTTGTGGATCGAACGTGAACGCGGCATTAAGGTCAACACCTTGCGAATTGGTCACCTTAACATTTGCTTCCGTTGTTTTTGCTAGCGAGCCGTGTGCAGACAGACCTTCTAAACCTTTAAAGTCGCGATTGTGGTTCTGGATATTTACGTTCCAATCACCTACAAAGTTATCGATCTCTTGCCACTGCTGTGGGGCGTTGGTTGCTGCTGTGTTCTGACCACCGTTAATACCACTAATCGCGTCATTGCGGCTGTCGTGGCGAATGTTGTCACGGTTATTGTGAATATCCGCGCCAGCACCTGCGACACCACCGGCTACACCACCCGCAACTGCGCCTTTCACGGCGAGCTCAGCATCACCCGTCAAAGCGCCCATAGTCAGACCTAAAAGTGCACCACCTGCAGCGCCTTGTTTTGTTAATGCGTTTGGATCATCTTCTCCCGGAGTCACGCATCCTGCAAGTAGGGGAAGAGATACTGCCGCGACCAATGTAGTTTTGTTGAAAATGTTCATGTATTTCACTCCGAGATGTTTGGTTCGAAGCTATTATTGAACGCTGTTTGATTAGGAATCCACTTATCTCGCTGATAACCGACAGTTATCACGCAAAAGTTTTGTTTACTATAAGGCTCAAAGTTTTTCTGTTTGGCTCGAGTGAGGGAAGCAAAGAAAAGGGTCAACATTGCTGTTGACCCTAGGTTTTGTTTTATTCTTTATTTTATAAGCACTAATTTTGACGTTGTTAGTGTTAAATCTGTGTTTGGGCGATTTGTGGCTTTTTAGTATAAAGCTCAACTAACTCCCTAACTTTAGTGTTTGTTACGAAGGAGTGCAAATATTTATTACGCAAACTGTCTATATTTTGAAATTTAATTTGAATGCAGTTCACAAAATTTCACATTCAAAAACACATTCAAACCATGAAGTGTCTCAAGTTTGAGCCCACCATAATTAGGATCTATCTTTCATGATCCAGATCAGTATTGATATCTCTTTAGAGGGATAGCATTCACGCGAAAACTGATAATTATAAATTGAGTCCGAGATATGCAGGATTTATATGAGCTAGAACGTAAGTTGGTGGAATACGGCGCAGATATGAAAGGCTTAAAGGTTGTACCTGCCATTGTTGATGAAGATGGCAAGGTTGTCTATTTAGGGAATACGCCTTCGTTGCTAAGGAATGTCATTAGTTGCCGTAGACACCTAACACAGCGCGTGAAGAAATAAAAAAAGGGTCTGATTTAATCAGACCCTTTTTTTGTTTAAAAGCTCAGTGATTAGCGCTTGTAAGTCACTTGCTCTTGCTCACCAAGGTGAATGTGTGTTGTCGCAGGCTGTGTTTCTGCAATCACTTTACCGTGACGAACAGAGTAGCGAACCGGAACTTGGCGACGTACTGCGTCAAAACCATTTTCTGCAGGAAGAATCAGTAAACTACCTGGCTTACCTGTTTCAATGCCGTGCTTGTCTTGAATATTCAGTGTACGTGCTGAATTCGTGCTGATCAGATCCAGTGAGTTGTTGATTTGGTCGTAACCCATCACCTGACACACGTGCAGACCCATATGCAGAACTTGCAGCATGTTTGCTGTGCCTAGTGGGTACCAAGGGTCAAATACATCATCGTGACCAAAACATACGTTGATGTTCGCATTCAGCATTTCTTTCACACGAGTCACACCACGGCGTTTCGGGTAATCATCGAAGCGGCCTTGAAGGTGGATGTTCACTAATGGGTTTGCAACGAAGTTGATGCCAGACATGCGTAGAAGACGGAACAGACGAGATGCGTAAGCACCATTGTAAGAGCCCATAGCGGTCGTATGGCTTGCGGTTACCTTGTGACCCATGTTGAATTTGTGCGCTAGCGCTGCAAGCGTTTCAACAAAACGTGATTGCTCGTCATCGATCTCGTCACAGTGTACGTCAATCAAACGGTCGTATTTCTGTGCCAGTTCGAAAACGTAGTGCAGAGACTCGATGCCGTACTCACGAGTGAATTCAAAGTGAGGAATTGCACCAATAACGTCAGCACCCAGCTGAACCGCTTCTTCCAGTAGTTCTTTACCGTTTGGGTAAGACAAAATGCCTTCTTGTGGAAACGCAACGATTTGGATGTCTACCCACTCTTTCATTTCTTCACGAACTTCTACCATCGCTTTTAGGGCAATTAGGGTAGGGTCAGAAACGTCAACGTGAGTACGAACGTGCTGCACACCGTTTGCAATTTGCCACTTAAGCGTTTGCTTTGCGCGTGATTTCACGTCTTCAATCGACAGCATCTCTTTACGCTCAGCCCAACGCTCGATACCCTCGAAAAGCGTACCAGAGATGTTCCAGCTTGGCTCACCGGCGGTTTGCGTGGTGTCTAGGTGAATGTGCGGCTCACAGAAAGGAGCGACAGCCATGCCGCCCTCCGCATCAAGAACATCACCTGTGTAATTTAGTTCTACATTATTGTCTTCAATACGCTTGAATTGACCATCCTCAATCAAAATTTGCTGGAGACCTTCCTGTCCCTTTAGCGTTGCGTTCTTGATCAATAGTGTCGTCATGATGGTTCCTTACGCTGGCTGTTGTGCCAGTGTCTTTTTATTAAGAATAGGATTTAGAATCAGGTAGCTGATTGTGCCGCCTAGTACCGCATTCACAGGCACGATACCCGGAAGGAAGTGACCTGCTGCAACACCAATCGCCACCGCGATAATGCCAGCCCAGTTAACCGTTTGGAACTCTGCAGCTGCGAAATTTGTGTAACGTTTACGGTTCATGAAGAAGTCCGCAATGATTACGCCGCCAATTGGTGGAATTGCAAGCGATAGGAAGGTTAACCAGCCTACAAAGTTATTGTACAACCATAGTGCACACAATGTACCTACTAAACCGTTCGCCATTGAGATGTATTTACTTGGCAAACCAGTGATGTTGGAAAAGCCTAGACCCGATGCGTAAAGCGCGTTGTCGTTGGTTGTCCAGATGTTCAAGCCAAGAACGATGATAGCTGGAATAAGAAGACCTTGCGCGATCATCACTTCTGAAATGTCCGATTGACCTGTTACCGCCGCACCAGCTGCGCCGAAGATGAACATCAGCGAGTTACCGATAAAGAATGCCACCATCGTGACCATCACTGCGCCTTTTGGCTTCTTGCCGAATCGAACAAAGTCTGCGGTTAGGGTACCCGCACTGATGAATGAGCCAACCACCATTGCTAGCGCTACTGAAAAGTCGATAGGTTGTGCCGGTTGTACTTTTTGCAGTTCAGCCACGCCGCCAACACTGTTTACTGCTTCAATCACAGAGTAACCGCCAAGAAGGGCAATCGCCGGAACTGCAATCGCAGATAACACCATAAGCGCAGAGATGCCGAAGTAAACCGTTGCGGTCATGAGTAGACCAGAAATGATGATAAGCGTGTTTGTATCGATGCCTGTTGCTTTGTTTACTGGAATCGCAAACATTGCTACGCCAACACCAAACCAACCAACTTGTGTACCGCCAAGAAGTGCGGAAGGAAGCCAAGAGCCTTTAGAGCCAAAAGAGAAACGAGCAAGGAGGTGAGTGGAGAGACCAGTAGAAGCGCCGATGTAACCGAGGAAAGAAGTGTAGATACCGAGGATTAGGTTACCAATGAGAACAGCGAGGAAGAAATCATCAAAAGAAAGGCCAGTACCGAGCGAGCCGCCCGTCCACATACTTGCGGAGAAGAAAGTGAGTCCCAACATAACCATGGTTAATGATGCCACGCCTTTTCTGGCAGTGTTAGGAACCGGTCCGAGACTGTAGTTATTGTCTGCAGCCATTTTTACCTCCGCAAAAAAATTAAAACTAATTATAGATCCCAATTTCTGGGCAAACGGCGCGTATTATCGTGATGTAAATCTCATAGTCAATGAGTTTTTTGTCATTTAAACGTTTACTCAAGTCTTTGTGTTTTTTTATTCCATTAAAAACATAAGGTTACATTTTATTTGAAGAGCAAAAAAGTTTGTTAATTGATTGCTTCATTCAAGAGTAATATGTCATGAAATCGGTATCATTGAGCTCTTTCTTATATCGCCTTTGCTTTACACGCTTTCTTTATAAACTCAACCATTGTTACCTCTTATGTTTTTTAAGCAAACGTTTTCTTTTTGGTTGAGTGTTGTGTTGCGCATAAATTAAACATAATTAAGTTTAATCACTGATGTTTATGTGGCTTAAATGAGAAATGTAGTCTCAAGTGGTTATTTTTAGTGGTTAACTTGGCGAAATCTGGAGTGAAATCGTTTGCAAGTTTTTGGGCGTTTGACTTGATTTGACTTTGAAACTGGGATTTTGCTGCAGCTTGAATAGAGAGTACTGAGTGCGAGAAGGAGGAAGGCGAAGAAAGGAATCACGAAAGCACAGATAAAAAAATAGCCAACCGCAAAGAGCGCGATTGGCTTATATACTTGTGAACAAATTCAAGTTCACTAACAACGTCAGTTGGCTAGGTGACCCTCGGCTTAAGAAGGGTCACTATAGATAATGCAGTTAGCGTGCCAACTTTAAAACCACCGTAAAAACGCGGTTTCTGTGATATAGGTTGCCTAATTTATTGTGTTAATTGCAAAATGCAAATGCGGATTGCAATTTGTAATTAATATGCTAATGATGAATTAATTAACTAGGGCAATCATTTTTACAACATTACTAGGCTGGCAGTACCCAAGAAAGCAAAGAAACCGACGACATCAGTAACGGTTGTCAGGATGACTGAACCTGCCAAGGCTGGGTCTAGCTTTAGTTTATCCAGAACAATAGGGATCAGCACGCCAAATAATGCTGCGGTAACGATATTGACGATGATGGCTAACGCGATGGTTCCGCCTAGAACGGGAGATTGGAACCAAAGTCCTGCTAATCCACCGATGATCAGCGCCCACAACAAAGCGTTAAGAGAGCCGATACCCAGTTCGTTTTTAAGCAGCGCAAAACGGTTACCTGGGGTGATCTGATTTAATGCCATAGCACGAACCATCAAGGTCAGTGTTTGACTGCCCGCAATACCACCCATAGAGGCAACGATTGGCATCAGAACAGCAAGAGCAACCACTTGTGAAATCACGTCTTCAAACAAACCGATAGTGACAGAGGCTAGAATCGCTGTCAGTAAGTTGATACCGAGCCAAACGCCGCGCTTTTGCGAGCTTTTTAGAATAGGTGCGAACAAGTCATCGCCCTCATCCATACCGGTACCCGCCATCAAGCGTGCTTCGTAGATTTCACGTTGCGTGCTCAGAGCAAACTGCCAATCTACTTCCCCAATTAAGGTTTGGTCAGCATCCGTCACTGGCAAAGCAGGAAGAGGGCTGTGCTCTAGCGCTTCGACTGCTTCTGGTAACTCCATTTTACTGTCGAGTACGGTGACGGTTTCTATCGCTAAGGTTTTAAGGCGAACGTCTTCCTCACTACGCAAGATTTCATAGTAGTTCACCGCGCCACGAAACTGTTTCTTACGGTTGATGAGATACACTTGTTGCGGTGTATCGTAGCTGTAACGCTCCATTAGGCGTCGAGCTTTGCCAACCGTGATATTAAAAGGGAGCGTGATGATCTTACGCTCAGCCCAGCGGCCAAGTTCTTCGTCTTCGTATTCGTTTGCTTGATCGTAGAGGTCGAGTTCGTCTTTCTCAATCAGCTCTAGCGCTTCATTGATGAACTCTTCAGGCAGAGAGTCTGCCCATTCGATCAGAGATAAGTTATCTAGCTTGGCTAAGGTAAGCTTTAACTCAACTTCAGAAAGCGCTTCGATGATCGAAAGACGCACTTCTGCACGCATTTCGGTTAGCACATCGATGTGCAGTTCCATAGGTAATGCACGCCACAAGCGCACACGATCATCGATCGGGAAGGCTTCGAGGATCAATGCAACCGCACCGGGCTCGAGACCGCATTCGATAGAATCATTCAAAGCGGTGACTTGTTCCGCTTCGTCTGCTTGGACAATTTGTTCGATTAGAGTGGAGAGGTCTTGAAACTTACTCACCGAGCACCCCGACAGTCAGATTATTCTTATAGGCAGCTGATCAAGGTACTCGAAAATAGCAGAAAAACAATAGCCTATTGGTCAGTTATCTGTAGGTAAGGTGAGACCAATTGGCGAATGTTCACTTTTGCGCCAATACGAGCGGCGAGTAAGTACATACCGCCAATTTTTCTGTGTAGGAATAGGGCATCGGCTGGTGGCGTGTGCCAGTACTCTTGCTCCATGCTTAGAATAGTGCCAGCCTCGCGAAGCTTTTGTGCTAAGCCGCTAGCTTTGAAATCATACGGCTCATCGACCAACATAGGTTCACACGCCATTTTCACTAGATCGAGAATCGCTTGGCGCTGGTCTGGAAGGATGGTTTGGCTGAAGAAGCCTATTTGTTCAAGCGCATCATTTAAGCCTTGTTCGTCATTATTCACTACAGAAGCAAAAGCTTGGCGATAGCCAGTACTGAATCGTTCGCTGTATTCGCGGGTCGCACCAAAGTCTAGCAAGCCGATTTGACGAGTGTTTTCGATATATAAGTAGTTGGCGAAGTTGGGATCGGTTTGCACCATCTTAAATTCGAACAGCTCTCGAAACAGTAATTCGAGTAGGCTGTGCATGACAAAATCTCGCGTACTCTGATCATAATGTTCGATTTGCTCAATCGGGCTACCATCGATGAATTCCATCGCGAGAACGGAGTCTGAGCTGCTTTCGGTGTGAATCTTCGGCACCACAAAATGAGGGTGCTCCTTCAACGCGTCATGATAACGAATGGCAAATTGCGCCTCTCGTGCGTAATCGGCTTCATCATGCAGTTGCTTTTTCGCTTCTTCCAGCAAGCCTTTGTAATCAACAGACTCGGGAATCAACCCAACGACTTTAAGTAGTGTGCCGACATTATCGACGTCGCTATCGATACTTTTTCGTATGCCAGGATATTGTACTTTGACGGCTAGGTTATCACCTGCATCGCTGTAGGCCTGATGCACTTGTCCGATTGAGGCGCTGGCAATAGGTTTGAAGTTAAAGGACAGGAACTCGGCTTTCCAGTTAGCACCAAGCGAACCTTCCATAACACCGTTCAGTTGCTTCGCTGGCATTGGGTCTGCGTTGGAGCGAAGACGGGAAAGAATATCAGCGAGTTCAGGTTCAAGTACATCACCAGCATCCATTGATAGCATTTGACCGAGCTTCATTGCTGCGCCACGTAGATGGGCGAGCTGGTCGGTTAAGCGCGCGATGTTCTGCGGCGTCAGCAAGAGGTCTTTCGCTTTTGGTTTGTTGCCTTTGGCGATCTGCTTCGTGCCTTCTGCAATCACGTTGCCTGCGACACGGGTAGCAAGTGAAGCGAACTTGCTGAATCTTGAGATACGATGGGTAGGTAGGCTTCTTTCCTTTGCCGACATGAATCTTCTCCGTTGTTTACTAACTAATTGTTATACGGGAAAAGTACGTGCTTGGATACAAATGAAAAGAAAACCGCCAGCGTAACTGGCGGTTTGTGAGTTTAGATAGAGTAGAAGAAGTACAATTGAGACTTCATTCGGATGATGATCCCGCGAATCACATCCAAGAAGGCCATGAAGCCTATCGGTTTTTCACCGCTGACCCATGCAAGACCAACAGAGCCTACAGGGATGTCGTAGCCTTCTGGCTCATCAATCTTAAGACGAACAAAGTGGTGTTTGTTCTGCAAGTTCTTACCGGTTGTGACGCGAACAGAGTCATCGAAGCCCATTAGATTACCTTGTGATTCACCTGTTGCCTCAACAATGCCCTCGACAGTCGCTGAGAAGATCTTACCTGGATAAACCGAAGAGGAGAATTCCGCAGGTTGACCCGGTTTGATGTTACGAATCGCTTGGTGGTTAACTCGCATCAGTACGTACTTCTCGTTGGTGTACATATTAATACGCGGCATTGCTGATACACGCTGGCCTTCACGCAAGATAAAGTTAGTCACAAAGCCATCGCTAGGAGCGTGCACTTTGGTGCTGTTCAGATCCCATTGTGCTTTTGCGATTTGTTCTTCCGCTTGACGCAATTCAGCCTGTTTCGTTTCAACCGCTAGCTCCGCTTTATGAATCGCCAGCTTCGCACGTGAAATATCGACTTGTTTCTTCTTGATTTGAGATTCAAGAGTCAACACATTGTGGCGAGCCATGTCTACCGTGCTCGACTGTTTGTCGATGTCGCTTTCCGTAATGGTGTTTTGCACCACTCGGTTTTGCTCAACATAACGATCTAGCATCTTTTTCTGCAATTTGTAGTCAACTTTCGCGGCTTCCAATTGGCTCTTTGATGTCTCCAGATCTTGCACTAGCGCTTCGTGGTTAGCTTCTTCAATCTCGATGTCACCTTTTGCCGTAGCTAATGCAACGCGAGCAGAATCAGCGGATACATTCGCTTGATTTAATGCAATTTCGTATTGCGTTGGGTCAAGTTCATAAATGAGCTGACCTTTTTCAACTTGTTGATTCGGCTTGATGTAAATGTGGTCAACTTTGCCTTTCACGTTAGTTGAATCTGGACGCAATTGAACATGAGGAGATTGCACCACAGAACCGCCGGATAAATCCATCGGTGTGAAGTTAATCAGGCCCACCCATACAAACATCAGCCAACCCAAACCGCCAAGATAAGCGAACGATTTGGTCGCTTTGTTCCAAGGCATGCCGACTAAACGCAGCAAATAGATGAAGAGTGCCCAAACCGCTAAACCTTCTAACATTACGCCTCCTCTTGTGGCTGTGCTTCTGTTTGCGGTTTACTTTTCCATGTATCACGCAGATTGATGATGGCTTTTTCCATATCAACGAATGCAAAAATCACGGCTAGCACCCATACCCAGTGCCAGACAAAACCTATCCAGGTGAGGGCGGTGATCAACCCTATTTGGTGGTGGTCTTTGCTATGTGCCTTATTAATTGGTAACTCATGGATTTTCCAAAAGCCGTAACACGCGCCTGCAACACTCGCGATTAAAACGACGGCAGCAACGACATGCAACGCTGTATCTGCGCCTGTTCCGACAAATGGGACACTCAGTAAACTCATTAAACACTCCTCTATCAAACTGTTGGCTTATTGTGATCAGGAATTGAAATAGGTGAGTCTTTGTGACAAATTCAATCACTAGAGGATTAAATTTGATGTGATTGGTTATGAGAACAGTTCGGTTTATTCGCGCCATGGGTATTTTAAACATGAATAACCTAGCGTTATCTAAGTACAATTTGAGCTCAGATGAGCTTGGTATACCTGCTTCGGTGTTTCATAACCCGATGGGTTTAATTCCTTTGAGGGCGGTGTCCGAATGGTATCGACGTGTTGAAGAGCGAAGCAATGACCCAGATGTGATATTGAACCTTAGCCGAGACATCGAGCTGCAAAAGCTTGGCCCTGTGGGGCGTTGGCTGTTTTCTGGCAATGACTTAGCTAGTACGATTCGAAGAGTCAATTATGGTACGAGTAATCTTCAATCTGGTGCCTTCTTTGCGGGTGAACAATCCGGAAAAATCATCAAATGGACCTATCATAATCCCTTTATTGAAACCTCAGTGAAAGTGCACGACAGCATTCGTTGTGCAATATTCATGATCAAAATCTTACGCGAGTTTTTGGGTGAAGATTATCAACCTTTGCGAGTGATGATTTCTGGCTCTAGGAAAAACAGTGCGCTCTATAAAGAGTACTTTGGTTGTGAAGTGGAATGGAGCCAACCCAAGACAGAAATATGGATTAACGGCGATGACCGTCTTGCTTCGCGACAGGTAAATCATCGTGAAGACAACCGTTTAGCGATGAGTTTTTCCGATTTGGATGATTTACTCAACATGCCCGATCCAGAAGATGAGCTGAAAGTGATTTATGAAGTGGTGAATTACAGTAGCCATTATGGGCTTCCTACACTTGAACGCGTTTCTACATTGTTGGGTTTGTCCGAGCAGCAGTTTCAACGCCGCTTACACAAATTAGGGCTGAACTTTTCAACCGTATCTGGCTATGTACTGAGTAATATCGCCGCAGAGTTGCTGAGTAAGCAAAATAGTATTGACGATATCGCACTGCGGCTTGGCTACACCAATGTAGCGAGCTTCAATCGCATGTTCAAAAAGCACCGAGGCTTAACACCGAAACAGTATGCAGCGCGACTAGAAAAATAGCCTGACAAGGTGTGTATTAACAAAAAAGCCCTCTAGGTTGAGGGCTTTGGTTTTTATGCGTTATTTAGACGCTTATTCTTCAGGGCGCCAGCTCAGTGCACTCGCAACGGCACCGATGGCAACCACATCTTTTTGTTTATCGTTAAGCTCTGGCAACATCTGTACGGCAATTGTGCCGTTCGTTTGCACTGCTGCAACTTCTTGTGTACCTTGCTTGAAGCTGTAACCCAATGGAATGTCTACCGCCATCATGGAGTCAGGACTCGTGTGAACGGTTTCTACATTAAAATGCGTGTTGCCAACTCGAACGACGCCTGTCTCTTTTTTCTCTAGGCTGATGTCGATCAACGCGGATTTCGGTTCCATCGCAAACTCACCGACTTTTTTACCATCTTGGGTAATGTCACAGGTGTATGGATCGTTGCCACCAAAGTCAACGCCCATGTAGTTAACCGACATGCCGCCGCCTGTGCAGTTTAGGAGCCAAGTTTCACCGCTGTCTATGCGAGTCACTTCTGCACCCATTGCGCCTTCTTTAAATGAGATGCGATTGAACCAGCTTGAGTTTGAAGCACTGCGCGAATATTTGCCTTTGTACTTGCCAGCAAAATCAAAATGGCCATCTGCACCGAACCCCCAAAAATCGCCGTCGGTTTTCACCAACATTTCTGGTTGCGCTTTTACTGCATCAGTACGATCCATGACAGCAAGGCCACCACAACCAACAAGGAATAGGGGAGCGAGTAAAGTAAGTTTCTTCATGTTTTTCATTTTTTATAGCTTGGTTACATCTAAAGTTTGATCGGTGAATTGGATGTTCTGAATGTCGTATAGCTCGTCAGTGCCTGTGCTAGGACACTCAACAGAGACGTTCTTCGCTTTGATTACGATACATTCCGCCAGTTTGTGCGGCACGATGTAGGTGTTGACGCCGCCTACACCATAAATACTGTTGTCTTTGCTGTTGCCTTCAAACGTGTTGTCTTGGTCATTACCGATGACATTGATTGCGTCGTCGCCAACGATTTTCACTTTTGTCAGCCACTGAGATTTGTAGGTGTACGCTTCTACCAAACCGTCTTTGTTTGGTGACATACGGAAGGTCGGCACTGTGCCTGGATTCGTCTTCTCTGTGTAGAGTTTGACGCCTGCAGAATCGATGTTCGCAGTGTATTGCAGATATCCGTGGAATAAGCCGCTAATCCAATCAACCGCTTGTGGATCTTGGGTTTGCATTTCCTCACGCGTTAATGCTTGGTAGCCGTCTAAGCCTTGCCCGTTTGCTTTTGCTACGCCCATGTACGCTTCAAAAGCGGCAGCAAAATATTCGTGAGAGTAAGAAGGGCCTGTTTGCTTAACACGTTCTGGATCGAAGTCGTCTGATTCCCAATCTTCCCAATCATTTTGTGTCGGGCGCCATACCGTTGGTTTGCCGGCTTGAATATCGTTATAGATGCTTAACGCATGAGCTTGAATGTCGTTTTGAAGTGTCGCAGTCGACGCGTTAGGTGCAATGCCTTGCGCTTGGACCAAGTGTAGAATTTCTTCAAAAGCGGCATCACGGTCGGCGTGGTTGCCAAGATTGGCACAGTAATCAGCAAAGTTACTCATGTAATGGCAATCGCCTTCAACCGTGAGTTCTCGGTACATTAGAGATTGGCTGTTCATGAGCCAGTTTGGCGTGTCTTTGCTGCTCATTAGTGTCGTTATCAAAGACTCCACTAATGTGTCCATGTCGTCTTCGTTAAGCGCCATCATGTCAGCAATAAACTTGTCTAGTGAACTGGTATCAAAAGATTGAGATAACCCTGAGTCTGCGACGGCATCATTCAACTTGTCTTGACGAAGTAGCTCACCAATAAAAATCTTGGTTAGCATTTCGTTATTCTGGTCATCGTTTGCTGTCAGCATTAGTGTCGCATCACGGTCGGCTAATGTCTTAGCGATACCAGACTTGTCGGCGCCGTACTTAGAATCCGGTTGGTTTGTGAGTAGGTGTTGGATGATTTTTGCGGCACGAAAGATTTTTTCATTATTCACACCGTCATCAACCGCCACAATGTGAAATGCATCGTCGCTGTTTGCTTCAGACAGGGAGATTTTTACGTAGTGGGTGAAGCCAGCATCTGCCGCGACTTTTAGCTCGGCAGGAAATTCTGTAGAAACGACAGTAGGGATAATAACGGTGTTCAATGTTGGGGTTGGTGGCGTTGGAGGTGTGGTTGTCGAGGTTTTCGAATTTGAGTCACTACCACCGCAAGCTGTTAGGCTAACCGCACACAACATGGCTAAAGGCGTTAATCGAGCGAATTTCATTTTTGTATTACTCACAGGCTGAGGGTTCGGTGGGAATTTAGGGGGAACAGAAATATCTGTCTATATGAGCAATCTGAGTCATAATGATTAGAAATGTTTTGTTGTAAGGTTTTTAATTCGACAAAACCAAAATAATAAAGGATTTATATATTGTCGCGGTTGGTTTTAGTTGCTCAATGTTCTGCATTTGATTTATAAACTGGTCATTTGCTCTAATTGTCTTATTTTTAGTGTGGTTGGCTTTTATAAATGTATGGTTTGTAAGTGTTTGTAAGCGATCTCTTGTAGGAAAAAGTGTCGTGCATGTGGGTTGCGCCCTACAAAACGAACGATATACTTCTTCTGTTTTATAGATGGAGTGAATGGTTCATGGGTGGCAATAAAATCTTGCTAGTAGAGGATGATTCTGAGATTGCTCGACTAACCAAAATGTATCTAGAGGCGGAAGGCTATCTAGTTACAGTGGTCGATAATGGTCTAAACGCGTTAGAGGCGATTAAGGAACTCAAGCCGGAATTAGTGCTGTTAGATTTGATGCTACCCGGCAAAAATGGCGCGGAAATATGCCAAGAGGCGCGAGAGTTCTACCACGGTATCATCATTGTTTTAACCGCGACGGATGATGAGATGAGTGAAGTCAGCTTGTTTAAGTTTGGGGCTGATGATTACCTGACTAAACCGATCAAAGGTAATATTCTGCTCGCCCGTATTGAAGCCGCCTTGCGTCGCTATCGCCGCCAAGTGGATACCGTAGAAGAGACTGAATTGAGTCGATATGGTATTGACCTCTGCACCCGTCGTTCCAAAGCTTACTACTTGGAACAAGACATCGACCTCACGGACTCTGAATTTGAGATCCTAGAACTTCTAATGCTCAACGTCGATAAGCCTGTCTCTCGAGAGTCATGCTGCCGTCTCGCCCGGGGTATTGAGTATTGCATTACCGACCGTTCCATTGACATGCGAATCTCCTCGCTCAGGAAAAAATTTTCCAAGGCTCATATCCATACCGCAACCATAAAAACCGTGCGCAATCGCGGCTATATGCTCACAGGGAAGTAGCGCATGTTTTCCATGTTTACTCGTCTTTACGTGGGGTTGGTGACTGGCCTCGCGTTAACTGTCGCGTTGTTCCTTTTCATGGGCGACGAGTACATGCGTAAAACAGAAGCAGGTATCTTCTTAAGCGACGGTGCTTACTTTGTTGACCAGTATATCGAGCAGCGAGGCTCTCCCGATTCACTGTACAAAAAGCTCACCGCCAACGGAAAACAAGATTTCTTTATCTTCGACCTCACATTGTTGAAAAACTGGGATGGCTCACCCCCGTGCTTGGATTGCGAGTTGCTTTATCGTATGCAAGGGGTACCCGTTTATTTAATCGATGACAGTATCTACGCTGCGGTGTTTCCACTTCCTAACACGTCAGAGAGTTTGGTATTCAAAGAAAAGCGTGACTTTTTCAGTCCAGATATCGATTGGGATGAAGATTCCGAGATCATTTTCGTTCTCACTCTGTTACTTACTGTGGTGTGCAGTTTAGGTGTCATGGTTTACATCCCTGTGCGTCGCCTTGATCGCCAGATCCGACAGCTAACAGCCGCACAACAACAGTTTGGATCTGGTGAGTTGAATACGCGAGTCGAGCTAAAGCAATTTTCGCAACCCGTGAAAGAACTTGCTCAAGGCTTCAACAGCATGTCAGAATACATAGAAAGGCGAGTACGCCAGACACACATCTTTACCCAAGCTATCCCTCACGAAGTACGCACTCCGCTCAGCCGAATTCAGTTAGCGACCGATTTAGCAAGGCGCACCAGCGGTGAAATGCAGGCAGAGCTGCATGATGATATTGAACGGTACGTTGATGTCGTGACGGATTTAACGTCCGACATTGTCATGCTGTCTCGTTTGAGCGTCAAAAACCATTCTTTGAACGATTCTGTTGAAACCATTGAACTGCCGCTTTGGTGTAAAAGCCGAATGAATTACCGAGGCTTAGAGTTCGCCAAGTTGACGGTAGAAAATGAACTCGCGTATCAATCCATTCACTTGCAACCGACTTTAGGCAACCTTGTCCTCGATAACTTGCTACAGAACGCAAAACGTTACGGTGAATCTTGCGTTGAGGTGACGATTCGATCGGTTGAGCACTTCTGGATTGTTGATGTCGAGGACGATGGTCCGGGTATCCCTGAAGCAATGCGAGAAGAAGTGTTTGTTCCATTTTCGCGTTTAGACAAAAGCCGCAACGCCGACGTGAAAGGCTTTGGTTTAGGGCTTGCCATCGCTACCAGTGCAGCGAGGCAATTAGGTTGGGAACTTTCTGTCGGCGAGAGCCACTTAGGCGGGGCACGTTTTACGGTACTAATTCCTGCCAACGATTAGGATAGGCACTGCGGTAATCTGGCTCAGCAATACCTTCATACAAATCGTCACAAGCTTGCAGTGGGCCTACGACGGTTCGGTAGGGTAAGACACCAGCCCAAACAGGAATGTCCATGTCTTCCGCATCGTCATTGACGCCAAAATTGCTGATTTTCACGGATGCTTCTGTGAGTGGAATACGCAGTAGCATGGTGGCTTTGAGTTCTTTCTCATTACTCAAACGGACTTCTTCGGTTCTCCCCGGAGCGATCTGTTCGATAAAGTGATTCAGTATTCTGTCTTTCTCTTGGTTACAATCCACAATCTCAAACTGACCAAAGACCACAGCGCTACGATAATGCGCGCTATGATGAAACGCACTTCGAGCTAATACCCAACCATCAAACAAAGTAAAGGTTAGGCACGTTTGCACTCCTTGTTTGAGTGAGCGTAACAATCGACTGTTGTTGGCTCCATGGATATACACGTAATCATCGACACGCCATGCCAACATGGGAATAACTACAGGGCCAGACTCGTTGGTTATTGCAACATGAGCGATTAGGCTTTCATCTATGATGGCGTGCAGTTTGTTAACATCAGAGACGGCTTTATGTACGCCTTTCTTAATTTCCGTTCTATTGGTATTGGATAACATTTTCTCTCCTTATTTGCTCACATGGACGAGCACTTGCTCCTCAATCTCTGATTGCAATGTAGCGTTTAACTGGTAGCTTAAAGAGAGCCAGTTTTAACTAATGGATGGATCCAGTTTGTCTTTGATTGATATCGGTGACCTGCATTTAAAAGAAAGTGATGGAACGCGTCAGCAAGCGTTGTTTTTTGCTATCCGTGAGAAGATTGTTCAAGGGTTGTGGTCGAAGAATGGGAAGTTGCCGTCTACACGAAAGCTGTCACAAGAGCTTAATCTCAGTCGGAATACCGTGATTTCAGCCTACGAGCAGTTGGTGGCGGAAGGGTACTTGAACAGTCAGAAAGGTTCGGGCTTTTATGTTGCCGTAGAACTGCCGGAGCAGTATCTACCTGAACCGAGTTCAATCAAGACGGACTCTTCACCGAAAACCAACTTTGATATCAACCGCGCATTTGCACCGGGTGTGCCTGATTTGGAAGCGTTTCCGATGGCGCAATGGCAAAAGTTACTTGCTCGCCATCTCTCCCGTTCCTGCTTGTTGGGGAATCAAGATATCCAGGGCAGTTGGACATTACGCTGTGCTTTAGCTGACTACCTTGCATCAAGCCGTTCAGTGAATTGTTCCCCAGAGCGCATCATTATTACCTCTGGGGCGCAGCAAGCGTTGTCGATTGCGACGATGGTTGTCCTCGAGCAAGGCGAAAAGGTTCTGATGGAGCAACCGGGTTACGCGCAAATGCGGAAGCTAATTCAATTCCAGCAGTATCAATTTGAGCCTTTGTTCGTACGAGAAAAACTAGGCTTTGATGTGGAAGCGGTGACCACAAGCGATGCCGATGCACTGTATATCACCCCAAGTAATCAATATCCCATGGGCACCACACTCAATACCGAGCAAAGAGGGAAGATCATCAATTGGGCAGTCGAACAGTCACGCTGGATCATCGAGGACGATTATGACAGCGAATTCCAGTTTGCTCATCGCCCCTATACCAGCTTACAAGGGCTAGCGGCTCAAATGGGTCGAGATGATCGCGTGTTGTATGTGGGTTCTTTCAGTAAAGTGATGTTTAACGGCTTACGGCTTGGTTACCTTGTGGTTCCTGAACGTTTAGTAGAGCAATGTTTGGTGGTTAAAGATGCGTTAAGTGGTGATTCACCTACGCACACACAAGAAGCGTTGGCTGATTTTATTACTGAAGGTGGGTTATTACGTCATATCCGCAAAATGCGCCGACTGTACAAAACTAAGTATGAGCAGATGTGTTTGGCGGTTGAAAAGCACTTTGGCGATAGAGTTGCGGTGATCAGTCAGGCTGCTGGTCTCCATATCACTTTAAAGTGGCAGCAGGGTATTGATGAACACGCATGGACGCAGCGCGCTCAGTCAAAAGGTATTGTGCTGCGTCCGATGAGTTTTTATGAGCATTCAGATTTTAGAACGCGAGATTGGCAAGGTGCAGTCTTAGGCTACGGCAATGTCGCGCTGAGTGAGATTGATGCTCTGGTTGAACAGCTTTCTGAGTTGTTTTAGTTGCTGAAGTATCACTTTAACTAACGTTGAATCGATGCTTCACAGGTGCTTGAGATAACAAAAACAAGATGTTCGATCTTCTGCTCTATTTCGTCTGAGGATGGAAGTGGTTTCATGTTGAATACGAATGGCCACAAAAACAGGCCATTGAACAGGCTAGAATATGTATTAGAAAGCAAAGCACTATCAATGTGTTGTATTGCATTGGCCTGTTGTGCTTCCTCAAACCATTTCGCTAGGACGTGAGAACGATACAGCTTTGTTATGATTTGTTGAGCCATTTCTGGTTGGCGCAAAAATTCAGCCATCACCACACGAGTAAAGGGAATTCCATAAGTTTTGTAAAGAATTTCCACTTCATTCCGAGTTATGGCTGTCAGTTGTTCAGCTAGGCTCTTATGTGCATCAAACGGATAATGATTTTTTTCATCGACGCTTGATTTGATGATGGCAAGTATCGACTCAAACAATACTTCCTTACTCTTAAAGTGACGATAAAGAGTTCGCTTTGACACCCCTGCAGACGCGCATACTCTATCCATATTCGCCTTGGTAAACCCATGTTCAATAAACTCTTCTTTAGCCGCAATAATAATGGCTAAACGCTTTTCTTCTATGAGTGCCATGGTCTCTCTCCTTTATGCGTTCAAGCCAATCTAACAAATTGATACAAACAGGTAAACTTTTGAGTTTACCCTGTATTGAATTGGTCTTAAAATAAACTCCGAAGTTTACCTTTTTACAAAATTGTCACATAACTGTTGGCCGGTAGGTTTATCGGTCACGCTCTTGGAGTGAAGTATCTATGGTCGTAGCAAAAGTTGGCCAAAAAGTTCTTAAATTGAGTGTAACCTCGGCATTGTTGATGTCCGTTATTAACCTTAGCGGCTGTGGTAGTGAGGCGAATACTTCAGTGGTTGTCCCTACTGCTAAGCCTGCACTTACCGAGGTAGTTAGTACCCAGTTAGCAACGGAGCTCAGCTTTAATGGCATCGTGCGTGCTGCAGATAGTGCAGATCTCGCTTTCCGAGTAAGTGGAAAACTGACCAATATTTTCGTTAAGGAAGGAGATGAAGTAAGCAAGGGGCAACTGCTTGCTTCCTTAGATGATCGAGATGCAAAAAACGCATTGGTGTCAGCGCAATTAGAGTTTGAGAATGTGTCTCGTGAGTACGAGCGAGCTCAAGCTGTATTTAAGAAAAGCCAAGCAATTTCAAAGGCTGACCTAGATACCATCACGACACGCTATAACCTTGCTCGTACACGCGTGGAGGATGCGAAACGTCATCTAGAATACACCCAAATCTTTGCTCCTTTTGATGGTGTGGTTGGACGCAAGTTGGTTGACAACTACATCCAAGTCCAAGCAAATGCACCGATCCTGATTGTTCATAATATTAATGATCTCGAGGTGGTCATCCACATTCCGCATAAAGTGATGCTCTCCGGCAAAGAGGAGACCAAAGCGATTGCTGAAATCTCAGCCATTCCAGGTCAATCTTTTCCATTAAAGCTGCGCACAGTTGCGACCGTTGCAGACCCTGTTTCTCAGACTTATCCGGTTGTGTTGGGCTTCGAGCACTTGAACGGTTTCCATGTATTACCGGGAATGGCGGTGAAAGTGTTGCCAGTTTCTTCTTCTGGTAAAGCTCAGAATCAACAAATTACCTTACCGCTGACGTCTATTGTCCCAGATAACCAAGGCAAGCAATTTGTCTGGGTGGTTGGTAATGACAACAAAGCACAGAAGCGTTATGTGGCGATTGGTGCGCTCAGCAAAGATCGCATTATTGTCACGGAACACCTTTCGTTGGGTGAGAAGGTGATCATTGCTGGGGTATCAAGTGTGAGAGAGGGTATGGAAGTTCGCCCTTACACGGATGATCGCGCTGGAGTACAATGATGGACATTGCACGTTATACCATAGCCAAGCGAACCAGTGTTTGGGTGCTGATTGCTCTGATACTGTTAGGTGGTTACATCAGTTACCTTAAACTAGGCCGTTTTGAGGACCCTGAGTTTGTTATTCGTCAGGCGGTGATTGCAACCCCATACTCAGGTGCGACGGCACAGGAAGTCTCTGATGAAGTGACCGATGTTATCGAAGGTGCTGTTCAGGCTTTGCAAGAAGTCAAAGAAGTGAAATCCGTCTCGATGCAAGGAATGTCAGAGGTCACGGTCGAGATCAAGTTGGAGTTTGCAGGCAGCGCCGCAGAGCTACAGCAAGTATGGGATAAACTTCGCCGTAAAGTGACAGACGCACAGCGCCAGCTTCCACCGGGAGCAGGGCCATCAATTGTGAATGATGACTTTGCGGATGTGTATGCCTTGTTCTTTGCCGTTACTGGTGAAGGGTTCAGCGATAAGCAATTGCAAGATTATGTCGATGGTTTACGTCGTGAAATCGTACTTGTTCCGGGTGTAGCGAAAACAGCGACGCTGGCACAACAGCAAGAAACCATCTTCGTAGAAATCTCAAGTGAGCGCTTAGCCGAATTTGGTGTATCAGTTGAGAAAGTGTTTCAGGTTCTGCAAAAGCAAAACTTAGTCACAGTAGCTGGTAGCATCGAAACCAATGCGATGCGCATTCCTGTGATCCCAAGTTCCAATATTGACTCTGTTGCCGACCTGAAAAACCTACAAGTCGGGTTGGGTAACAACAATACAGTGCTTCGTTTAGGCGACATTGCAGACATCACTCGCGGTTACCAAACACCAGCAACCATGTTGATGCGTTTCAACGGTGAACGAGCAGTGGGCTTTGGTATCTCCAACGTATCCGGCGGTAACGTGGTGGATATGGGAGATGCAGTAAAAGCACGCTTGGCCGAGTTGGAAAGTCAGCGTCCACTGGGGATGGAGCTGAATGTGATTTCGATGCAGTCAGATTCTGTGCGCGCATCGGTAGCGAACTTTATCGACAACTTGATCGCAGCGGTTGGCATTGTATTCGTCGTGCTTTTGCTGTTTATGGGCGTACGCTCGGGCGTCATTATCGGCTTTGTTCTTCTACTAACCGTCGCAGGCACGTTGTGCATTATGCTCATTGAAGATATTGCAATGCAGCGCATCTCTCTTGGGGCGTTGATCATTGCCTTGGGGATGCTGGTGGATAATGCGATTGTAGTGACCGACGGCATCTTGGTTCGTTTTCAACAAGATCCAGACGCTGATCGCAACACTGTGGTGTCTGAAGTTGTCGATGCAACCAAGTGGCCTTTGTTAGGAGGAACCGTCGTTGGTATCTGTGCATTCAGTGCGATTGGTTTATCGCCTTCAGACATGGGGGAATACGCAGGTTCTCTGTTTTGGGTGATCCTTTACTCAATGCTCCTTAGTTGGGTATTCGCAGTCACAGTAACACCAATGCTGTGTCACGATTTCCTCAAAGTAAAAGCGGCAAATGCAGATAAGAAGCCTAGTCGCGTCGTGGCAAGCTACAAGTCACTGCTCGCATGGGTATTGAAATACCGCATCATCAGTTGTGCACTGTTGTTGGGAATGATGACAGCAGCAATTTGGGGCGTGAAGTTTGTACCTCCGGGCTTTATGCCGGAATCTCAACGCCCGCAATTTGTTGTGGATGTTTACTTGCCGCAAGGCTCTGATATCAAACGTACTGAAGCTGTGGTCGCGAGTATTGAGCAAGATGTGAAAGCCAAAGAGGGAATTACCAACATCACTAGTTTTATTGGTGGCGGCGGCTTGCGCTTTATGCTGACCTACGCGCCAGAAGCTCGTAACCCAAGTTACGGTCAACTGCTGATTGATATCGACGATTACACAAAGATCGCTCCTTTACTGGGTGAGCTTCAAAGTGAGTTAGAAGCCAAATACCCAGATGCGTCCATCAAAGTGTGGAAGTTCATGCTTGGTCGCGGAGGTGGCAAGAAGATAGAAGCTGGTTTCAAAGGGCCTGATAGTGCGGTGTTGCGTCAACTGGCAGAGCAAGCGAAAGCCATCATGCTAGCAGACAGCAACTTGATAGCGGTTCAGGATGATTGGCGTCAACAAGTTCCTGTGCTTCGCCCGGCATATTCTGCCGAAGAAGCGCAAAGATACGGGCTGACAACGATGGAAATTAATCAGGCCATCGCGCAAACCCTAACAGGCCGAAACGTGGGCGTGTATCGAGAGGGAGATGATTTGATCCCAATCGTTGTCCGTGCGCCAGAAAGTGAGCGCAGCCACCAACGTGCGATTGAAAATACGGAAGTTTTTAGCCCAACGGCCGGTGCTTATATTCCGGTAAGTCAACTAGTTAACTCTGTGGATGTGGTATACCAAGATGCCATTTTGCGTCGAATTGACCGCATGCCGACGATTTTGGTGCAAGCGGATCCCGCACCGGGAGTATTAACCGCGGATGCATTCAAGCAAGTACGCTCTCAAATTGAAGCCATCGAGTTGCCAGCAGGGTACGAGTTGAAATGGTATGGGGAATATAAAGCGTCGAAAGATGCCAATGAAGGGCTAGTTATCTCAGCGCCATACGGGTTTGCTGCGATGATTCTTTCGGTGATTTTTATGTTCAACGCACTGCGTCAGCCATTGGTGATTTGGCTAACGGCACCGCTCGCGGTTGTCGGCGTCACCGTGGGGCTTATCATCTTCCAAACACCGTTTGAGTTTATGGCCATTCTCGGCTTCTTAAGCTTGATTGGTATGATGGTGAAAAACGCGATTGTTCTGGTGGACCAAGCGGATGTTGAAATTCGTGAAGGTAAAACACCGTATACCGCGATTATTGATGCAGCACTAAGCCGTGCTCGTCCGGTTTTACTAGGCGCATTCACGACTATTTTGGGTGTTGCCCCGTTGTTGGTTGACCCATTCTTTAAGAGCATGGCGGTGACCATTATGTTCGGTCTATTGTTTGCCACGATTCTTACTTTGGTTGTCATCCCGCTGTTTTACGCCATTTTCTTCCGCGTAAAAATAGAGACGGCGTAAACTATCGTTAAAACTTAAGAAGGAGCCATTTGGCTCCTTCTTTTTTGGGTACTTGTTTGACTTATTCAGTCACCCGTCTAGTGTGCTTTTTTCGCCATTGCTTCCACGGTAAAGAGAGCACAGCAAAAATAGTAACGGCGTAAAGCATAGACCAACCTAAGCAAATGAATACTGCGGTGCACAATACAAGAGAAATTCCTGCGAGGATCTTTCCCCAACCTTGTAGCAATTTGTAAGCAGCAAGCATTGCTAATAGATAGACCAGAACAAAAATACCATTCGCAAGTTTAAGGAAGAACTCCAAATCCAATCCGGATAGCGAACCAATAACACAAGAAGCAAGCAATATAGCGCCGACGATTAACGTGGCATTTGCTGGAACGCCTCGAGCTGACACTCTCGCGATAGCACTGGTTGGCTTGTGTTCTCTTGCTTGCGCCCACACCATTCGAGCCAGACTTTGAGTGTAGAGGTTCACACTCGCAAAACATGCAGAGAAGCCGATAACACTGATTAACCACTTGGCATGATCACCAAATAGGTGGGCACTTAGCCAAGGAATCGATGCACTGTCGAACTCTGCACTGCCGTAAGCACCAAATTTTAGTATCACAACAGAACATGCCCAATAGGTGGCGCCCGCGACAAAACAGCCAACGATGATGGCAATTGGGAAGTCTCGTTGTGGGTTCTTAAACTCTTCGCCCATATGAGCAAAAGCTTCTATCCCAACAAAACACCAGAACATCACGCCCAAAGCCGCTGCAATCGACCACGTTGAATCCATCGTAATGACAGGCATGGTTAAATCGACAGAACCAACATCGCCTTTCCACAGAATGCACCGACCAGAGCAAAAATACTCAGTGCGATAATGGTTTGTAAGCGACCTGATGATTTGGTGCCGAGCAAGTTGACCACCATTAACAGAGCGACCGTGAGAATTTGGGCGAAAAGGTGATTACTAATGGACTCTGGTAACAGTTGTTGTAAAAAGCCTGCAGCAAGTGCGACAGCGGCAGGCACACCAACAGGAATGACGCTAACAAACAACCACGCCACGCTGCTCTCTAGCTTACTGTTGAAGGCTTTGCGGACAAAAAACGCCGTGCCGCCAGCACTTGGGTAGCGTTTGCCTAATTGAGCAAAGGTAAGGGCGATAGGGCAAATAGCGATGAATAAAATAATCCAAGCCCAAAGCGAAAAGTGACCTGCAATGCCAGCGGCAATCGCTGGGATCATAAATAGACCTGTGCCCATTAAGGTTGTTGAGAGCTGACCGATTCCGGATATCAGCGTAATGTCTTTTTTGAGTTGTTCCATAACGACCTCTGAACGTCTAGGTAATGCAAGCCATAAGCATATCTAAATTCTGCACAGCAAAATGATGTTGTCGACCGTCAAAATGACGGTTGTTTTGCCGATAAACCGCAAATTGTCGGTTTTCAATAAGTTGTAAATGAGTAGAATGACAAAATTAAGGAAAGCTTGGTGATGTTATGGACAAATTTGATCATCAGATCATAGACCTCTTAAGGCAGAACGCCCGTCTCTCTATTACTGAAATCTCAGAACAAGTTAATTTGTCACGTTCTGCTGTGACCGCACGAATCAAAAAGCTTGAAAAAGACCAAGTGATTCTTGGCTACCATGCCGATATTGCAACATCGAAAGAATCGACGATTTGCGCGTATATGGCGCTGAAGTTTGATACATCAGCCTCTAGCCATCACTGTGATAATTACGCGAACGATCTGTACAAAATTGATGGCGTGAAATGGTGCCATGCGATCAGTGGTGAAACCGATATGATGTTATTCGTCGAAGTGCCGAATATCGCTCGCCTCAACGAGATTCGAGACTATATCCAAAGCTATCCAGAACTTCGTAACGTGATGACACATACCGTGTTAACGGAGTTTTTCAATACCACAGGGAGCAAGTTCGTAAAATGACCGAGAAAGACATCGTCCTCAATTTTTGGAAAGTAATGGCAAGCAATGACTTCTATGCGGCAGCGGAACTCCTCGCGCCCGATTGTGAAGTTGTTTGGCCGCTGACAAAAGAGGTCATTCGTGGCAGAAGGAATTTTGCCCAATTGAACTCTGCTTATCCAGCAGAAGGTGAGTGGACTTTTACGATTGAGCGTATTGTGGGGGAAGGCGAACAGGTGGTCACTGATGTGATAGTAAGTGATGGGGTTCGCTCTGATCGCGCGATTACTTTCCACACTGTGCGAGATGGATTGATTTGCAAGCAAGTTGAATATTGGCCAGAAGAGTATGCAGCAGCAGATTGGCGCTCAAAGTGGGTAGAACGTGCTGAATAACATTAACCTGAATCTGCTGCGCTCTTTGCATGTATTGCTTGAAGAGTGCCATGTGAGCAGAACTGCAGAGCGTTTGCACATCACCCAATCCGCAGTAAGCCGTCAATTAGCGCAGTTACGTGAATTGTGCGGTGACCCTTTATTGGTTCGACAGGGTAACCAACTCATTCCAACACCAAGAGCATTGCTTCTAAAAGAGAAGTTGGATGACTTATTAGCAGAGTTCGATCATCTTCTCGATGATAAGCCTTTTGAACCTGAGGATTGGAAAGCAGAGTTAGTATTTGCATCAAGTGATTATGTCGCCCAATACGTCCTCCCTGACATTGCCTCTCACTTGAGTGGCTTTGCTCCTCAGTTAGATATGGCGTACCGACTATGGCAGGCAGACTTTCTAGATAAGCTTCATGAGACTGGTATTCATATCGCGTCTTCCATGTATCCAGAGAAGCCTCAGGGTGTATCCAGTGTGAAGATTGGTGAAGACTCATCAGTTTGTTTGATGAAAGCTTCTCATCCGTTAGCAAAGCAAGACAGTATCAGTGTTGAAGATTTAATTTCTTACTCCCACATTAAAGTCACAGGTGGTGGGGACAAAGATTCGTACACCGATTTAGCATTGAGAGAGCTAGGGCATACACGTCACATTACGTTCAAAGTGCCTTTCTTCTCTGCTGCCATCAATCGCTTAGTTTCTAGTGAACATCTAATGGTGGTTCCAGAGCATATTGCGGTCAATCTTGCGAAGCATTGGGACTTAGCCCATAAAGCACTGCCTCTCGAAACGCCTATTCATCAGTATTGGTTAATGTGGCATCCAAAATACGATACGGATCCTGCGCATAAATGGGTGCGCGAAGAGATTCGTTCGGTCATGCAGATCTCAGAGTATTCCATCCGATAATAAATGCCTTATTAGGTTATGATTTGAAATCATGGTTAGTATGAAAAACTTTGATTTCTAATTATACCTATTCCGTTGATAGATTAGCGTCAAAGAGGGGAGATTCTTATGACACTAACAGTTTGGTTATCACTTTTTACCGTGTGTTTATTAGGGGCAATGTCACCAGGTCCAAGTTTAGCGATTGTCGCTAAGCACTCGTTAGCTGGTGGCCGCATGAATGGTCTGGCTACCGCATGGGCGCACGCGTTTGGTATCGGTATTTATGCGTTCATTACCTTGATAGGTTTGGCAGTGGTACTTCAACAAAGCCCATTGCTATTTAAGACTATCAGTTTGGCAGGTGCAGCTTACTTGGCGTATCTCGGTTTCAATGCATTGCGCTCAAAAGGTGGTGTGGCAGCGAAGCTCGAATCTGGTGAAGAAACGACAGTTTTACAATCGGCGCGAGAAGGCTTTCTTATTTCGATTCTAAGCCCGAAAATTGCTCTGTTCTTCATCGCATTGTTCAGTCAGTTTGTGGCACTGGGTAACGATCTGAGCAACCAAATGATTATCGTCGCGACACCGTTTGTCGTCGATGGTTTGTGGTACACGTTCATCACATTGGTGCTGTCGAACTCGCGCGTCGTTGACCGTATTCGCTCAAAAGCGGTACTGATTGACCGACTATCTGGCATCGTTTTGATGCTATTAGCCGTGCGAGTGGTTGTGACGATTTAACCAAGTCGAACGCATTGTATAAAAAGCAGAAAGGCTACCGCGATGGTAGCCTTTCTTGTATATGGCAGATAAAAAAACATCCTAACTCTTAACGAGATAGGATGTCAGCAAAGAAGGTTGCTCAGGAACATAGGGGGAGTGTGGAACCTTCAGAAGCGTTAGCGACGAACTTCTTCAAACTCGCCTTCAATCGCGTCGGATTTGCCTGTATTGAATTCATACTCTTCATGCATTTCTTGTTGCATTTGCTTCACGCGCTTTTCAATACGTTTACCAGTAATCAGGGCTGCGATGGTCAATGGAATCGCCATGATTAGGCTGAATACCAAAGTAAAAAAGCCAGTAATCAGTGCTAGTGCAGTAACGATAATTCGATTCATAATCATGACCTCTCTTTCAATCTATGGGTTCATATTAGTGCGCTGAACATGAACGAAACATGAATATACCGTTCAATTTCGCATCGATTTGTCTGAGGAATGTCAAAGTGCCTTAAAAACGAAAAAACGCCTGAGGGTCATCAGGCGTATAAGCGGGGAAGTATATTAGTAATGCGCAAGGCGCTTATTATTTAAAACAAATGCTGGGGTGTTGCTCGTTACACATTGTGGTTAACGTTGTGGAGCAAGGTTCACCTTATTGAGGGAATGTTTGGTAACGAACGCCCATCATTTGTTCCATACAGTGTACAACTTGGCAGCTGTAACCGAATTCGTTGTCGTACCAGATGTACAATACACAGCGCCTGTCTTGAGCAATGGTCGCTTGGCCATCTACTACGCCTGCGTGGCGAGATCCAACTAGGTCGCTAGATACGATTTCTGTCGAGTCTGTGTAATCGATCTGCGCAGAAAGCTCAGAGTTTAATGCCATTTCACGTAGGTATTCGTTTAGCGAATCACGGTCTACATCTTCACCTAAGTTTAGGTTCGCAACTGCCATTGATACGTTTGGAGTCGGTACACGAATTGCGTTGCCTGTAAGCTTACCTGCAAGTTCTGGCAGTGCTTTAGCTACCGCTTTCGCTGCGCCTGTTGAAGTTAGAACCATGTTCAACGAAGCGCTACGACCACGACGATCGCCTGAGTGGAAGTTGTCGATTAGGTTTTGATCGTTGGTGTAAGAGTGAACGGTCTCAATGTGGCCAGAAAGCACACCGTACTTATCGTTAAGCGCTTTTAGAACCGGAGTGATGGCGTTAGTCGTACAACTTGCTGCAGAGATGATTGTGTCATCTTCTTGAATCACAGACTCATTCACACCAAATACTACGTTCTTGATGTCGCCTTTACCTGGTGCAGTAAGCAGTACTTTCTCTGCTCCGTTACAAGCTACGTGTTGGCTAAGACCTTCCGCATTA
The DNA here is from genome assembly GCF_001557945.1 of Vibrio sp. CUB2. Taxonomy (NCBI): domain Bacteria; kingdom Pseudomonadati; phylum Pseudomonadota; class Gammaproteobacteria; order Vibrionales; family Vibrionaceae; genus Vibrio; species Vibrio sp. CUB2. The sequence goes on from NZ_LNRB01000004.1 coordinate 297,930, forward strand.
CGCCAAACGCCTGTGTTATCAACAACAAGTGCGTTGTTGATACCATAAACCGAATAGTCCACATCACTTGGGCTGTTAGCGTAAATGATTTGAATGTAGTTACCGTTCACGATTAGCGCTTTACGCTCTTCGTCAATCACGATACTGCCGTTAAATTGTCCATGAACAGAGTCACGACGCAGCAAGCTAGCACGCTTTTCTAGGTCGCCTTTCTTACCGCCACGCACAACAATTGCACGCAGACGCAGTGGGTAACCAGGACCGCTCTTTTCAATCAGCAGGCGAGTCAATAGGCGACCGATACGACCGAACCCATAAAGCACCACATCACGAGCAGCCAGAGATGAATCTGCATCGCGAGCACCATGTAAAGCGGTGTGTAAGAAGTCGTTAAGTGCAGCTGTGTCTTCGTGATCTTTCCAGTACATACCAGCAAGCTGACCAACATCTACGCGGCAAGATGAAATGCTCATTTCGCACAATGCTTGGATGATTGGCATGGTTTGTTCTAGAGAGAGAGGGCTTCCGGTGTAACGTCTTGCAATGCGGTGAGTTTTGAGAATGTCTATGGTTGTTGCGTTGATAAGTGTTTTACCAAACAGAACCACTTCGATTCCTTTTTGACGATACAGCTTACCAATAAGAGGGGAGATAGATTCAGCAATCGTTTGGCTAGTTTGCCAGTCTTGGAGATATTTCTCTGGACTCATTGTTGTTTTGGACCTTTCACGTTTTGGGGGCTGACCTTACTTTTTGCTGTTACCTCAACGGTAGAGCGTGAAGTGAGGGTGTTTTGTAATTGGGTTGTAATAATTATGTGTGCGGATTGTACGGGTGGAGGTCTTATTCTGCTAGGAAAAATAAATCCAGTTTAACGTGTGGTAAATCGTCATTTTAATGGTTGATTAATGTGACTAAGGCAGGGTTTGATGGGGATTGACTTTTTACAAATATGAAACTTAATTCGCGATGATAAAGGATCGTTTCAAATGGAAAGGTTGTAACAATGATAGGGTGCATTTTGTTTTTGTGACTCTTGTTATCTTTAACACGAAAATAGTAAACGTTTTAGGCGCTTTTTAGCGATAGTTCGGGATTCACCAATGGTATGAGTCGATTTAACCAAATCTGTTTAAAAATGATGCTGCAAAATTTTGCAAGCAATCACACTTTTTGTTCGGTTAACCTTGGTGCAACAAAGGGCTCTAAGTGTTGTTTTTGCCTATTTGGGCAGATAAGCGAAGCAAAAGCGCCAATAAAACCCTTCGCATAAGTTCATATTCAATCTATGAAAGTAGTCTAGTATTAATTCGAGGGCCTTTTATTAACTCGGGCGAACGGATGATAAAACTTTCTATAAAACTACGTTTAGCTCTACTCGCACTGTTACCTGCGGTGGTTATTTCTGTGTTTGCCGTTCACCAATTCTCAGTTAACTCCCAACGAGTCGCCAGACTCAATCAAACCGTTAGTAATATCCAAGGCTTAAAGCTGATTTCAGAAGCCTCTCACTTTGTATACGAGATGGAGAAAGAGCGTCACCAATATGGAGAAGAACAGCCTCTTCCTATTGAAGTCAAAGTTCAACGAGATAAAGCGCTCGCTATTTATGACAAGTTCATGAAAAACAGCCACACCTTGGAGTATTCCGAAGATTTAAAGCAAGCCATGTTAGATGTGATCTCTGGTGACATAAGGGGCAGTGTGGATGCAGGAGATTGGTCATTTCGTCTCTTACAGGAAATGTCTGAAGCATTGGTTCAGCATTACCACCTATTCGACAGTGACGAAGCGCATTGGATGCAAGACTTCATTGCTTATCTCGCGCAGCTTTCTTATTGGACTCAAAAAGAGGCATGGTTAACCTATCGCTTGGTGTTAGAGCCAGAAAGCAAGCCGAATCAAGGGATGTTTTTCCAAGCAATTGAGAGACAACAGCAAAGTTTGGAAGGGTTCCTAAAGCTAGGGGCTTCAAATGAGCAAGTTGATAAACTACTGAGCTTGTACACATCGCCGCGCTATCTCTCTAGCATTGAAGCTCGTGGACGTTTGATGGCTGGTGAGTTGTCGCAATCGGACTATGTGACTTATCTGAGAGACCTTGACCACCGCGTGCAACGTTTACAAGTGATGACGGAAGGGTTCACTCAGCAAGTCGAGAGTGCGCTATTAGTTCAAGTCAGTTCTCAAAAACAAAGCATCACGTTGATGACGTCGGGAGTCATGGTCATCATCGTGTTGTTGTGCTGGTTGGGATTTGGCACTTGGTATCGAGTGCACAGCAAACTGGACGCCATCATTCACTCTCTCAACACTCTCATCCATGAGCATGTGAAAGGAGAGAAGGTTGCCGTTGACGGTAATGATGAATTCACCATTTTCGCGCAGCAAGTCAATCGCATGATGGAAGAGCAAAACCGACAAACAAAAGAGATTCTGAAAACCAAAGAGTCAGCCATCTCTGCAAACCGGGCAAAATCGGTCTTTCTTGCCAGCATGTCCCATGAAATACGAACTCCGCTGAATGGCATTATCGGAATGACGGAGATACTGTCCCGAAGTGATCTTTCCGATCATCAGAAAGAAGTCTTAACCGATATTGATACTTCGTCTCATACGTTGTTGACTCTGCTAAACGACATTCTCGATTTATCGAAAATTGAATCCGGACACTTGCAACTTTCTTTAATCGAGACGGACATTCGCGAGGTCGTTTATCAGTCGATGATTTTATTTCAATCCAAGGCAACGTCTAAGCAATTGGAGTTAAACATCAACCTGGATGAACGTATTCCTCCGCGCATTATGGTCGACGATCACCGAATCAAACAGATCATCATGAACTTAGTTTCTAATGCGGTGAAGTTCACCCATGAAGGGCACATTTCAGTCGATGTTGATTATCAAGAGTCGACGACGCAAAAGAGCGTTTTCCTAACGTTCAGAGTGACAGACACTGGAGTGGGTATTGAGCGAGACAAACTGAATATCATCTTCGAACCTTTTACTCAGGAAGATGAAGGCATCTCGCGCCAGTTTGGTGGTACCGGATTAGGTTTAGCGATTTGTCGTCAATTGGTTGCCATGATGGGGGGGAAACTCACTGCGACGTCATCGAAAGGGATTGGAACCAGTTTCGAATTCTCAATCGAAGTGGAAGTGCTTCCAATTGTTGGTTGGCGTTCAGAAATTATCCGAACCGGTATACTTATCGCAGACCAATACTCTTACACCGATCAAATCGTTAAAGAATGCCGCTTGGCAGGAATACAACTCTCAGAGGTTAAGCACATTGATGATTTGACCTCCTCCGCAAGAGAATCTGAAGTTATTTTTTACTGTCATGATGGCAAAAGTAAGCTGGATTCAGCTATTGATGAGTTAGAGAGTTATGTCGACGCGAGCCGAATCATTGTGTGTCAGCATCATCTCACCACCACCTATACCAACTCAGAACGAATTCATGCGGTGCTGACTCAGCCATTCCTTGGAAATCGCTTCCGGCATGCCATTGATGAGCTTGCTCAAGTTGAGCAGAATGCTGAAAGTTACCGTGTCACTCAATCCGCTGTGATTCACAATATTAATCAGTCACGCACGCATCGTCGTATTTTGATTGCCGAAGACAATTTGATGAACCAAAAGATAGCCAGTTTCTTTCTAGATAAAGCAGGGTACGATTATCTCATCGCGAGCAATGGGCAGGAAGCTCTGGAGGCAATCACTACAGGTGAGCAGTTTGATGCCATTTTGATGGACTGCATGATGCCGGTAATGGATGGGTTGACTGCGACAAAAGAGATTCGTCGTTGGGAGAAAGAAGTCGGGAGCGACAAAATCACAATCATTGCTCTTACAGCCAGCGTGCTAGAAGAAGATATCCAAAACTGTTTTGCTGCAGGGATGGACGCATACTTACCGAAACCTTACAAATCGAATCAACTATTTGAGTTGTTTAATGAACTAAAGCTTGCTTAAATCGCACTTGAAAGCCGGACTCTTTACGGCTTTTAGAACGATAAAGAAAAGGAAGTAACATGTTCAAACTTGCTGTAATCGGGACAAACTGGATCTCTCAACAATTTGTTGAAGCAGCGATTCAGACCAAAGAATTTTGCCTTCAAGCCGTTTACTCACGCGACGTAGAGAAAGCGCGTGAATTTGGCTCACCTTACAACGCAGAAGCATACTACGACAGCCTAGAGGCGCTGGGTGCCGATGAGAGTATTGATGCGGTGTACATTGCGAGCCCTAACTCATTTCACGCGCTTCAGGCAATGCAAATGCTTAAAGCCGGTAAGCATGTGATTTGTGAAAAGCCGATGGCGTCTAATTATTCTCTTGCTCAAGCGATGTTCAAAACGGCTGAAGAAAATAACGTCGTATTGTTTGAAGCCTTCATGTCGCCATACACACCAAACTTCCAAGTGCTAAAAGATAGCCTTCCGACGATTGCTCCTCTTCGTCATGCCACCATTAGCTACTGTCAATATTCATCTCGTTACCAGAAATACCTGAACGGTGAAAATCCAAATACCTTCAATCCAGAGTTTTCTAACGGTTCTATCATGGACATTGGTTACTACTGTGTTGGTTCTGCTGTTGAGTTGTTTGGAGAGCCTAACAGCGTACAAGCAAGTGCTCATGTTCTGCCCTCAGGTGTTGATGGTTGTGGCAGCGTGACGCTCGCTTACGATGGCTTTAATGTGAACCTATTGCACTCGAAGGTGAGTGATTCACTTATCCCAAGCGAATTCCAAGGTGAACAGGGCAGTGTGCTGGTGGATATGATTGCCACAGGTCGTGGCGTTGAACGCATTCTACGTGGTGAAGGCAAAGAGGTTCTCACGCTACCTCAAGAAGAGAACCACATGTTCTATGAAGCCCAGGCGTTTGCTAAGCAACTGAAACTTGGCTCGATTGATCCTCAAATGAAGCAGCGCTCATTGACGGTCGCCAAAGTGCTAACCGAAGTGAGAAGACAAACTGGTGTTGTGTTCCCTGCCGATAAAATTGCATTGGGTTAATTTACTCAACTTCCCTACCAAATACTAAAAAGCCCTCGTTGTGAGGGCTTTGTTTTGTGCGATATTCTTAAATTGCTTTTTAAGCGGATGCAAGCTTATGAATGGTTTTGTGGTACGTAATATAAGCGGCAATGCCAGCCATTATGTTACCGATACACGCCCCTATAAGTAGGCCTTTGATTCCGCCCATTTGTGCACCGATCCATAGGCAAGGAAGGAAAAACAAGAACAGACGCAATGCTGAAATCGTTAACGCGGTGTACGACTTGCCTAAAGCGTTACAGATAGACACCATAAGCATACACACGCCCAAAGAGCCCAAGCTAATTGGCACAATCATCAGGTGCATTTCAAGTACGTTGGTCACTTCTGCATCGCTGGTCATCAGCAGCGCAAGTGGATCTGCGGCGATAAATGTAATCACTGCAATCAATAGTTGGAAACCTAGAATGAATTTCACCGCGATAGAAATCAGCGACTGGATGTCAGTGTAGTTTTTCGCCCCCAACAAACGACCAACCATCGGTGGCATAGACATGGTTAATGCCAATACCGAAACGATGGCGAAGAACTCGTAGCGAGACCCCAAGGCCCAAGAAGCGACAGCGGCAGTCCCAAAGCCTGCAAGTAGCTTGGTCGCTAACATAGATGATAGCGGTGGTAGAAGCTGGCTGATCATCGCTGGGCCCATGATATTACCAATGGAAGTGATGCTCTTAACCACATTCAAATCTTGCCATTGGAAGGTTGCCCAATGGTTTCTTTGAACACGGGGAGCGACGACCAATATACCGAAACCAAAGGCGATGATGGTAGCAATTGCCGCACCGTTAATTCCCAAATCAAACGTGAAGATAAATAACGGATCGAGCACTAAGTTCACACCGCTGGTGACCATCATCATGGTGCCAGGTAGCATGGTGTTGCCATTTGCGCGGCAGATACTGTAGTAGAAGTACAGCACCGCACCTACCCAAGAACTCAACAGCCACCAAGGCCAGTAACTGTCGATGATTGGCATCACGGTATCAGGTGCGCTCAACAGTGAGAGAATAGGGTAGCGCAATAGCCAGATAAGTAGGCCAAATACAGCCACGCCTACAGAGCCAATCATCAGGACGAGACCGCCTAATTGTTTTGCATAGCGACTGTCATTCGCGCCTAGCGCTTTTGAAATAACAGCGGTGGTAGCAATGCCGAGGCCAACCTGAATGCCAATGACCACCATTTGCAAAGGCAGAGTAAAGCCTTGAGCCGCAAGCGGCAAAATGCCCAGTTGACCGATGAAGGCACTGTCAACAAGTTGAAAGCTCATCAATGACAACACACCAAAGAGCATTGGCCATGTCATAGTAAACAGTTGTTTTGCTAACGTCGGTTGTGCGTTAGAAGAAGTAGAAGGCATAGGAACGTTGAGTGTGTTTAGAACAGAAATTGATTTTATTGTACACAGTGTACAACAAAGAGACAAAAAGAAACCCCGAGCAAGTTGTCCCTGCTCGGGGTTGAATTCTGAAACTAATTCGACTTATTTTTTGCCGCTAGTTTGCTTGTCTTCTTCAGTCAGTTCGCGGATACGACGGCTGATGTCACGACGTGCTTTAGAGATTTCTGCACTTTTGATGATGTGATCGTCAACGCGGTCTTCGTAATCTGCTTTCATGTTTTTGATGATTGCTAGGATTTCATCGTGAGTCATTTCTGGCTTGATGTAGTCTAGTAGGTTTTCTAGTAGATCTACACGTTTACGGTTGTCACGAACTTTTTTCTCGTTATCAAGCAGCTCACGTTTTAGTTTGTTTTTACGACGAGCTTGGTTCACGATTTCAAATACGCTACTCATGGTTCCCTTTCCTAATTTGTGAATATCTGACTCGATTAAAGCACAACATCTCGTGGCATAACAGTCTTTAGATCAAACGTCATGCTGGGTTGAGCATTTATCCATCAATTCTGATGAGCTATTAACAATCGAGTGTTAAAAGCGTGAATGTTGCTCACTTGAACGCAGGGACTCGTTGTCATGGTGATGCCTTCGCTATATTATCAGCGTCATTCAATACAAAAATATGAAGCTCGAAATGAACTCTGGGACTATTGCGGAGCAAGTTGAAAGCCAAGATGTCGAGACCCAAAACGACTCTCTGGCGGCCAAGCTCAAAGCATCCTATGTTGCGGCGAGAACGCAACTTGAAATCACTGAAGTCGAACTCAATCGTTCGAAGATAATGATGATTGATGAGAATGGAAAAATGACCAAGGTGTCGATTCTCTCAGAGCATTAAGACCTAACCCGATTCGCAAAGGGTGTCAGGTCCATGCGCTATGCTTTAGCCTGATACCCAAATTCAAATGCAACAATAATAAGGAAATGCATTATGAAAGTTGAGCTAACGGCAATTGAAGCACGAGTAATTGGCTGCTTAATCGAAAAAGAAGTGACCACCCCCGACCAATACCCTCTAAGCCTTAACGCGCTGACTAACGCATGTAACCAAAAAAGTAACCGCGAACCAGTAATGTCGCTATCCGAAGCCGATGTACTGGATGCGGTTGATGCCCTGATTGAGCGCCGCCTAGTCAGCGATGAAAGTGGTTTTAATAGCCGCGTGAGCAAATACCAACATCGATTCTGCAATACTGAATTTGGCGATCTAAAACTGACGGAGCAAGAAAAGGGCATCGTATGCTGCATGTTGCTTCGTGGTGCGCAAACTCCAGGTGAAATCCGCACTCGTACTAACCGTCTGGCTACTTTCAATGATGTAAAAGAAGTCGAAAACGTACTTGAGCATCTAGCAAGTGATGAGAAAGGCCCGCTTGTGGTTAAACTTCCTCGTGAAGCTGGCAAACGTGAATCACGCTACATGCACCTATTCTGCGGTGAAGTGGATGTGAGTGAGTTGGCAGTAGCAAGCGCGGCGCCTTCTTCTGCGGGTTCTGAACGTATTGCTCAATTAGAACAAGAAGTCGCGGAACTTCGTGAAGAGCTTGCAGCGCTAAAAGAGCAGGTTGAATCTCTACTTTCATGAGTGAGACCGCCGAGCAGAATTGGAGTGTCTACCTGATTCGGAATAACCGCAATGCGCTGTATTGCGGTGTGACGAATAACGTTGAGCGACGCTTCAAGCAGCACGAGAGTGGGAAAGGCGCGAAAGCTTTAAAAGGAAAAGGGCCGCTAACGTTAGAGTGGTCCTGTTCTTTTGAGAACAAAAGCATGGCAATGAAGGCTGAATATTTCATCAAGCAGCTTACCAAGACGAAGAAAGAACTGTTGGTGCAAAAAAGCGCCGATATTCAGGTAGGTGAAGACCAATTGCTTGCATTTCAAACCCGTAAATCGCAACGCTAAGAGCTCATCCAGTGGCTGGACAGGCGTTTGAGTTACATCTAGCAAGTACAACCCTCAATCGGTCAAAAAGTGCAAAACTGTGCAGCTAATTCAACGTTTGTCCTCTAAATTAATACCTAATTATGTCAAAAAATAAACCGCCTTCAAATGGCGGTTTATTTTTGGCGCTTGTGGGTATCATTTCGGGCGCTTGTACCACATAATACGTTGATGTCCGTTCGGCTTTATATCAAAAATATTTATATAGAAACGGACAATTTATGGAAGATGAAATTAATAGGGTAAAGGATGACTCGGCTAGGTAATAAAATAGAGCAGCTCCATGCTCCATAAAAAACTAAATGAGCAACAAATGAATAAAGCGTTACTATTTTCCTTAATTTCTATGGTGAGTTTTTCTCCAGTTACCCACGCCACTCAAGTGTTGAATGGGTACTGGGCATATCAAGAATTCTTAGATGAATTTCCTGAGCAGAGAAAACTGACCAATGCGTTGGCGGAAGCCGTTCGAGAGCATCCTGTTCCGCTTTCTAAAACCAAAAAGCGTCCACTCAAAATATCGGTTGTTTATCCAGGGCAACAAGTGTCCGATTATTGGGTAAGAAACATCGCTGCATTTGAAAAACGATTAGACAAGTTGAATATCAACTATCAAATCAACCAAGTATTTACACGACCAAATGCCGATATTAAGCAACAGAGCTTGTCATTAATGGAGGCGCTTAAGAGCAAATCCGATTATTTGATTTTCACGCTTGATACGACGAGGCACCGTAAATTTGTAGAGCACGTGTTAGATTCCACCGACACCAAATTAATTTTACAAAATATCACCACACCAGTGCGTGAATGGGATAAGCATCAGCCATTCTTATATGTTGGGTTTGACCACGCAGAAGGCAGTCGTGAACTTGCAACAGAATTCGGAAAGTACTTCCCAAAACACACATATTACAGTGTGCTTTACTTTTCTGAAGGGTACATTAGCGACGTAAGAGGTGACACTTTCATTCACCAAGTTAACCGTGACAATAACTTTGAGCTACAATCAGCGTACTACACGAAAGCAACCAAGCAATCTGGCTATGAGGCCGCGAAAGCAAGTTTAGCGAAACACCCAGACGTTGATTTTATTTATGCGTGTTCGACCGATGTGGCCTTAGGTGCTGTCGATGCATTGGCTGAGTTGGGTCGTGACGACATTATGGTTAATGGATGGGGTGGAGGCTCTGCTGAGCTAGACGCTATTCAAAAAGGCGATTTAGACATTACCGTCATGCGTATGAATGATGATACTGGCATCGCCATGGCAGAAGCCATTAAGTGGGACTTGGAAGGAAAGCCAGTGCCAACCGTATACTCCGGTGACTTTGAAATTGTCACAAAATCGGATTCACCGGAACGAATCGAAGCGCTTAAAAAGCGTGCATTTAGATATTCAGATAATTGATGACGACAACGCGTTCAACTATAAAAAAGCGTCGCTCTCTGGCGACGCTCATTACAAAGATCATCATCCTTGTTCTTGCTCCGATCATTCTCGGGATTTTCATTCAGAGCTACTACTTCTCCAAGCAGATCATTTGGCAAGAAGTGGACAGAACCAAGCAACAAACCTCTGCACTGATCCACAATATATTTGATAGCCACTTTGCGGCGATTCAAATACATCATGACAGCAATACTAAAAGTGAAGTGATTCGTGATTTTTACACCAGTCGAAATACGGATGCGCTCAACTTCTTCTTTCTCAGCATCGACCAGAGCGACCCGTCACATACACCAGAATTTCGCTTTCTTACCGATCACAAAGGCATCATTTGGGACGATGGCAATGCACATTTCTATGGTGTGAATGACCTGATTCTGGATAGCCTTGCCAATCGAGTGACCTTTAGCAACAGCTGGTACTATGTGAATGTGATGACTTCTATCGGGTCAAGGCACATGCTGATTCGTCGAGTTCCTGTATTAGACCCACCAACTGGCGAGGTGCTTGGCTTTTCGTTCAATGCCGTTGTGTTGGACAACAACTTTGCGTTGATGGAAAAGCTCAAGAGTGAGAGTAATGTCGATAACGTCGTCTTGATTGCCAATAACGTGCCTCTGGCTAACTCTTTGATTGGCGATGAACCTTATGATGTGGTGGATGTCCTTCACCGTAAAGCTTCAGACAGAAGACTTGATAAGCTGTTGGTGATTGAAACGCCAATTGAAGTGAATGCTGTGACGACCGAGCTTTGCCTGTTGACGGTACAAGACAACCAAAGCGTCGTGACGTTACAAATCCAACACATTTTGGCCATGCTGGCTTCTATCATTGGTATGATCATGATTGCGCTCATGACCAAAGAGTGGATTGAAAGCAAAGTGGCGGCTCAGTTGGAATCTTTGATGTCCTATACTCGCTCTGCGAGAGAGGAGAAGGGGTTTGAACGATTTGGTGGCTCGGATATCGAAGAGTTTGACCACATAGGCTCAACCCTAGAAAGTACCTTTGAAGAGCTAGAAGCACAGAAAAAGTCGTTCCGAGATCTGTTTAATTTTGCGCTATCTCCAATCATGGTTTGGTCTGAAGAAAGCATCTTGATTCAAATGAACCCAGCAGCGCGCAAAGAGTTAGTGATTGAAGACGATCACGAAACGATGCATCCGGTATTCCAAGGCTTTAAAGGCAAACTGACGCCACACCTTAAGATGGCCGCACAAGGCGCGACATTGACGGGCGTTAATGTGCCTATCGGTAACAAGATCTATCGTTGGAATTTGTCGCCAATTCGTGTTGATGGCGATATCAGTGGCATCATCGTTCAAGGCCAAGACATTACAACGCTTATCGAAGCCGAAAAGCAGAGTAATATTGCTCGTCGTGAAGCGGAGAAATCAGCGCAAGCACGAGCCGATTTCCTTGCCAAGATGAGCCATGAAATCCGCACGCCGATCAACGGCATTCTTGGTGTTGCTCAGTTGCTTAAAGATTCGGTAGAGACGGAAGAGCAGAAGAACCAAATCGACGTACTTTGTCACAGTGGCGAGCATCTGTTGGCGGTATTGAACGACATTCTTGATTTCTCGAAGATAGAGCAGGGTAAATTCAATATTCAGAAACACCCATTCTCGTTCACCGATACGATGCGCACGTTGGAGAACATCTACCGCCCAATCTGTGCGAACAAAGGGGTCGAATTGGTTATCGAGAACAAACTCGATCCGAATGTTGAGATCTTCACTGACCAAGTTCGTCTCAACCAGATTTTGTTTAATTTGGTAAGCAACGCCGTTAAGTTCACCCCTTCTGGTTCGATTCACTTGAATGCCGAACTGGAGCAATTTTACGGCGCAGATAACAGCGTTTTAGTGGTGGAAATCACCGACACGGGTATCGGTATTGAATCCGACAAACTAGATCAAATGTTTGAACCTTTTGTGCAGGAAGAGGCAACGACCACACGTGAATACGGCGGAAGTGGCCTAGGTTTGACCATCGTGAAGAACCTTGTCGACATGCTAGAAGGTGACGTTCAAGTTCGCAGTAGCAAAGGGGTGGGGACCACGTTTGTTGTGACGCTTCCAGTGAAGGATCGTGAACGCGTATTGAGGCCTTTAGAGGTCAGCCAACGTGTTAAGCCAGAGCTATTGTTTGATGAGAGTTTGAAAGTGCTACTGGTGGAAGACAACCACACCAATGCGTTTATTCTTCAGGCTTTCTGTAAGAAGTACAAGATGCAGGTGGATTGGGCGAAAGATGGGTTGGAAGCGATGGGGTTTCTTGCTGATAACACCTATGACCTCATATTGATGGATAATCAGTTGCCGCACCTTGGTGGTATCGAAACAACACATGAGATTCGTCAGAACTTACGTTTAGGTACACCGATTTACGCATGTACAGCGGATACCGCGAAGGAAACCAGTGATGCGTTTATGGCAGCAGGCGCGAACTATGTCTTACTTAAGCCGATAAAAGAAAACGCATTGCATGAGGCGTTTGTCGATTTTAAGCAGCGGTTCTTGCTTGAAAGGACATAATGAAAAAGAGAAAGGGAGCGAAATGCTCCCTTTTTGTATCTGGTTGTTTGCCAAATCTTAAATAGTGCTGGCCGAAAAAGACTGCTCTAGCAGTTCATTCTTGAGCGCTTCCGTCATATCGAGAGGCTCTGCAAACTTAACCCCAATAATCCAGCCTTTTTGTAGCTTCTTGATATTGGCGATAGAGCAACAGTTGTCTTCATCAATGTAGCTACTTAGAGGGGACTCAATCGTGATCCTATCACCGACCGCAAACTCTGGTTCAATCAGAGTGGATATACCACACCCAGAAAGTGAGAAGTCCACCAAACAGCCGTCGTATTTATTGCTCATGTGGTCGATCGCGCAATCTAGTTGCAATTTATAGCGTTCATGTTCTCGTACTGGTTTAGTTGCAAACGTTGCAGGGATTCGAATAAACAGCAATGGCGAAGGACGAACTAAGTTCATCAACACGCTAGTTTTGAAAGCGACAACATGCCCAAGATCGGTGTCCGATACACCACGAATAACAACGTCGACATTGTTGAGTTTTCTAAGTGCTTGTTCTTCCAATAAACGAGTCGGTATATCGAGGATGATATAAGCGTTTTCTTTCAGCCCCAGATAGGTCGCAGCGTAAATGTACTTTTCGTCCTGACCAAACTCAAAGTTAATTGAGAGTCGCATCCCTGTTTTTAGGAATTTATTCAGTTCATCTTTAGTATGAGTGGATGGCATAACATCTGACGTTTTAATTTATTATCCAGACAGGTTATCAAATCGCCGTTTTTGCTTTCAATAGGCGACATGAAAAGTTATGCAGTTTTATTCTTATCTGTGAACGGGAGGCTGATAATTTTGGCTAGGATCTTGTTTCATCAGCACATTGCTTGCGACGATGCTTCCGCAGGTAACGAACAACAGCGCACACCAAGTGAGAGTATCAGGTTGTTCGTTAAAGACAGGAATGGCTAATAACGTTGCTAATACGGGTGTGAGTGAGCCGAATGCCGCACTGGCTTCTGCACCTATGGTTCTAACCGCATAAAGGAAGGTGAACGATGCCAACAAGCCTGCTCCTATGCCTTGTAACATTATGTGACCAAACAACTCATTCCAAGGCCATTGATTGACAGGCGTTGTTGCAAGGTAGCTATCAAGCCAGCCAAAACCAACCGCGATGATCAGTAGTGCAAATGAAATCAGCGAAACAAACCCAGCACAAACATACGCACTCAAATTGGCGACGCGCGCGCTGATGGTGAAGCCTGCCCACATCAAACTGCCAACCAAAAACAGAAGATGTCCTTTTAATTGTAGCCAGTTGTATTCTGCACCAACGTTAGATAGCAAGAAGATCAGGATGCCGAGTAAAACTGCGGATAAGTCAATAATGCGATGTTGGTTTAACGGTTGTTGATAACACACTACTGCGATAGCAGAGACAAATAGAGGCAAAGTGCCAGGGATAAGTGCGCTGCCATGAGAGACGGGCGCAAAGTGCATTGCTGTACCAGCGACAAGGAGATAAGGCAGGCCGCTGCCCACAACGAGACCCAGCAAGTATTTGCTCGGTACAGCACGGATGCTATCCATAGACTTTAGAACGAATGGAAGCAGCACAATGGCAGGGATAAGAAAGCGCGCTAATGCAATGTCGGCGGGTTGAAGGTTTGATATCGCGCCCCCGCGTAGTGAGAGAAAAAAGCCCGACCAAAGAAATAACGTGGTGATGATTGCGGCGTATCCAAGTGCCATAAGGCGTTCCGTGCGTTTGTAAATAATGTGTTAATTATCGAATGAAAGTGGCGCTCAATGGTGGCAAAATATGACCGAATATAATTAGAACTTAGCGATTTTCATCTTAGAATGAACATTACTTGGTGAAATTTGGCAGGGAAGACGTAATGGATAAAATCGATCGACTGTTATTGGATTTGATCCAACAAGACGCCACAATGACGACAAGCGAGCTCGCGGATAAGGTTGGGCTTTCTGCTTCGCCTTGCGCGCGAAGAATAAAACGCCTAGAGCAAGAGGGCGTGATCAGTGGTTACCGAGCAATGATTTCTCGCGAACAAGCAGGTATTGCGATGACAGTGTTCGTAGAAGTCAGTCTAAACAACCATCAAGCGACCTCTATTGATGATTTTGAGCAAGCAATTAGCGATATGGAAGAGGCGATTTCATGCCATGTGGTCTCTGGCGCCTATGACTACTTGTTAGAGGTCGTGAGTAAAGATCTCACTGGGTACGAAGCTTTCACGCGTAAATTACAACGACTTGAAAACGTCAAAGACATCCATACGCATCTGGCCATCCGCCAAGTGAAGGGTAATGGTAACCTGCCAATTTACTCGTAAGTACGGCGATTCACGGTTAATCCATACAAAGGTAATAAGGCATTATGAAGTGGCTCGATAGATTACGGATCGCACACTATCACCGCAAAAGACACAAGCAGTTTGGTGACGACAAAGCGAGAACACTTGGTTGGCAAGACACTTTTAGCCAAATCACACGCTTTGAAGCTCTATGCCGAGATCTAGAGTTAGATGGCAAAAGCGTTCTCGATATTGGTTGTGGTTATGGAGACTTATTGACCTTCATCGAACAAAAGGGCAGCAGTCCAAGCCTTTATGTTGGCATCGATCAGCAAAAACAGTTTGTCGCGGAGTCTCGCAAGCGCAGTTTCCAGACGAAGACTGATTTTATTCGTGGTGACTTTTCGAAATTGGTGCTGCCAAAGTCGGACTACGTGTTTGCTTCGGGTTCACTGAATTACCAGTCCGCAAACCCGAATCATACAGTAGAGATGATAGAGAAGATGTATCATGCTGCGAACATCGCATGCGCGTTTAATCTTCTGGATGAGGCCAAATTACCGAGCATGAGATTGTTAGAATCTCATAACAAAGAGGGCGTGTTACGTTACTGCAAATTGTTGAGTGAAAGGAGTTATCTCATTGAGGGTTATTCCGACCATGATTTCACGGTGGTGATGCCTAAGCTAAGAAAATAGCGTGCAATAAAAAACGGAGACAGTTTCCTGCCTCCGTTTGCGTATTCTTTTAAGCCTTATTGGTATTTGTATTTTGAGATCTCACAGTTGCCTGTGTGTCTATCAACCTTGAATGAGAACGCGGCTGAATGGTATTCCCTCCCATCGCTCCAAATTGTTTCTCCAAAGATTTTACAAAGGTCCAAATCACTGATTGAACCAAACTCTTTAACGTGCCTAACTACTGACAAAAACTTGGCTCTGGTAGCATTAGGACAATCCCTGTTACTTAAACGATTGATAACCATTGGTTTAGCATCATCTCCAGCCAAATGTGACTTTATATTAAATTTTGTTAATGGGTAAATTACCCAAAAACTGGTCGCAAGTAAAGCGTTATTGTGACGTACATCTCTATTATTTGACCTGTTTGTCTATTAATTGCTCAATTTTAAAAAGGGAACAATCCCAATATGAACAGATTTAATCGGAAACATTTTTTGCGTAATTTATCACTTCGATTTCTTTACCGTATTGGTTAGCTAAGGTGAGATATTTACCCGCTAAAACGCGGAACTCTTCCTGCATCTCAAGGGTGTTGGTGAGATACCAGTTGGCGGAAATTTCATTCGATTTGGAGCCACTTTTCTGGCAGTAAAAAACAATACGTTTCCAATTCTCTGCGATGTTTTGTGAGTGGTGCATCAAGGCATTAATGGAACGCGACATCTCAATAAACTCTTGTTGTTGCTCTTTGGACTCCAACAATTGCTTTTTCAACATGGTTTTATTGGAAGGGGTTCGCCAAAGATTGGTGAGCTCATCAACTGAGAAGGTTTGCGAGAGCAACTGGTGCTCATTGTGCTCTCTCAACCTCTCATTAAACAAATTTGCATGCTCATTGTAGTTGGACTCTAAACGGTTGAATTGGGTAAGATTGTCATTCCACGATGCGTGATCACATTGAAGATTTGCCAAAGCGGGAAAAGGCAGGAGTAACAATATCCAACTGAACTTGTTCATCATTCTTTTCATGCTTACGGCTTTCAGGTTCATTGTTTTGCAATGAATGGTTTTACGATTATTGGTTTTGAAATTATTTGTTTTCACGTTAATTGGTTTCGCGTCAGCTATGCATCTTCTATCAGTATAGTTAGTGTGGAAGCGTCTACTGCATAAGGAACGAAAAAGGAATTGAACATGAAGAAAGCCCTGATAGCGTTGGCCATTTTGCTTCTATTAGGCGGAGCAGGAGCCGGGTATTACTTTTTCTTTATGCAAAAAGACGAGCCAGTGGTTGAGCAAAAGCCAGAGCCAGAGCCTGAGCAACCAAGCGAGCCAGAAGAAAAGCCAAAGCCGATCATGGATCTCGAAGCTCCGGCACCGGAAATCACCGAATACTACGTGACCGAGCGACGCATTAACGTGTACAACAAGCCGGAGCACCAAGCCTTAATCGTTGATTCTCTGTACAAAGGTGTGAAAGTCTCTGTGCTTGAAAAAGCCGATGGTTGGTTCCGCCTATCAGATTACATCGTGTATGAAGAGGGTCGGGAAGAAACCGCTGAGTGGGTCGATTCAAAAGGCTTGTCTGATGCAGAGCCAGTTATCAAAGAACAAGAGCGTTTGGAAATCTTAGATGGTTACCTGCAAAAATCTGACGATTTAAAAACGCATTTGGATATGTTCCGCAACAAAACGCAGCAATTGCTTGATGATGAAACCTGTGACCCTAGTGATTTCGAAGAACTCGGTGGTTGGGTTCGCTCAGTTACCTATAAGAAGCGTAACGTGTATTTCATCTATTGCGGCGGGCTGGAACAAGAAAACAAAATCTACTTAGATGTGGATAAAGGCGAAATATTTTATCGATGAATATAGCCTCAACCCTTATGGTCATTGCTTTCCACGATTGAAAACAGAGATTTATAACTTTTTAGTTGTTAAGTATAAGCAATAGGAATACTATCTCCGAGCTGAGTTGAAGAACTCGGCTCGTTTTGTTTTAAGTGAGCTATCATGCCTTGGATTTACGTTAGAAAACTGTTTTTGTTGCTTCTTGCAATGGCTTTGTCGCCAATGCAGGCGTCGGCTGCACAAACAGAACAAAAATCCTATTTGCCTCACTTTTCTAAACTGCAGCCTTTTACGGCGAGCAGCTCAGCGTCGAACTCTCCGGTTGATTTCTCTGAACTGACTGAAGAAAGCACGCAGTCTCCAGTTTCTGAAGGGCATGCGCTTCAAGATTCACTGGCCATCTTTAATTCTCAGCGCTGGACATCGCATCTGCGTGAGAATATCGACGATGAACACATTGACTTCATTGGCGATTTAAATGCGCCTTTCTACGCTGATGCTGGCTACGCTTATAGCCTAATGGACATCAGCTGGCGTCAAAACCAATCCGTATTTAATCACTTCGTTAGCGACCATCGTCTTTCCGGCTGGAAAGAAACCAATGCCATGTACGTCGCCCTCAATAGTCAGTTTTCTGCGTAAGCACCATCACTCTGCACATCTTGTGCGTTCTTAACACGACAACTCTTCGACAGAGCGATTGAAGCTCTGGGCATTCTGTACCTGCATTTTTAATCAGGTGAGCGTTTTGTCGTGTCTTGAATCCAATTATTGAAAACTTCACTGTTTAGTGAAGGGATGATGTTTACATGAAGAAAACACCAAAACCACAAAAAACCAGAAAAGTGCTGAATCATTACTCAGCATGGAAATACGTCGTACTTATCACGACCATTATCATTTTAACCTTAAGTGCTATTCCAACTTGGTTTGGTGAGCAGCCTTCTATTCAGGTGACGTTTGCTGACCAAAACAACAGCGCAATGTCTGTGGTTCAGTTAGACCAATTGCTGAAAACGCACCACATTCCTGCGTCTAAGATCATTGAGAAAGACGGCAAAACTACCATCGTTTTTGATGGTGAAGACGCACAAAGTAAAGCGCGTGCATTGCTTAACGAACAGCTAGACAAAGATGACAACATTACGTTCTCTTACGTTTCTGTTGCACCTGAGTGGTTGAACGAAATGGGCTTTAGCCCTATCAAACTTGGTCTCGACCTTCGGGGTGGTGTGCAGTTCCTACTGAACGTAGATGTGAACAAAGCTTTCGAAGAACAACGTGATGCACTCGTTGATGAGATCAAAGCAAGCCTTCGTGAAGAACGTGTTCGTGGCGTTCAAGTTCGTGCAGAAGCGCACAACCACATCGCAGTAAACAGCGAAAATGAAGCAGGCCTAAAAGCGGCGAGCCAGTTCATTCGTCAGAACTACCCAGGTTGGACAATGACAAGTTCAGACCGTGGTTTTGAACTTCAACCAAGCGAACAAAATATCCAAGAATTCCAAACCACGACACTTCAACAAAACTTGAAGATCATGCGTGGCCGTATCGAAGAGCTTGGTATTACTGAAGCGTTGGTACAACGCCAAGGCAAAGAGAGCATTCGTATTGAGCTACCAGGTGTTCAAGATCCTGCTCAAGCGAAAAACGTTATCGGTGCAACAGCAAGTCTTGCGTTCTACGAAGTAAAAGACGCGGGTCAAGCACGTAGTAGCCAAGATCTCGTTCTGAAAGACAACGATGGCCGCACAGTAATCCTAACTAAACGTCCAGTACTAACGGGTGAGCACATCGTAAACGCGCGTGCGGGCGTCGATAAAATGGGCATGTCTGAAGTAAACATCTCTCTAGACCACGCGGGTGGTAAGAAGATGAGTGACTTCTCTGCAACACACATCGGCAAACCAATGGCGACCGTATACCGCGAGTACAAAACTGACGAACGTGGTATGACAGAGCGTAGTGAGCGCGTCATCAGTGTTGCAACTATCCAGTCTCAACTTGGTAGCCAATTCCGCATCACAGGTGCGGGCAGCATGGATGAAGCACAGCAACTTGCATTGCTTCTACGTGCGGGTTCTCTAACTGCGCCAGTAACCATTGTTGAAGAACGCACAATCGGTGCTTCTCTAGGTGCAGAAAACATCCAAAACGGTTTTGCTGCTCTAGCATTGGGTATGGGTCTAACACTGACATTTATGGCACTTTGGTACCGTCGTCTTGGTTGGGTTGCGAACGTGGCTTTGTGTGCAAACATGCTTTGCTTGCTTGGTCTAATTGCACTGCTTCCTGGTGCCGTGCTAACGCTCCCTGGTATTGCCGGTTTGGTTCTAACTGTCGGTATGGCGGTAGATACCAACGTAATCATCTTCGAACGTATCAAAGATAAAATGCGTGAAGGTCGTAGTTTTGCACAAGCTATCGACTTAGGCTTCGACAGCGCGTTCGCTACTATCCTTGATGCCAACATCACCACCATGATCACTGCTGTGATTCTATACGCTATTGGTAACGGTCCAATCCAAGGCTTTGCGCTAACGCTAGGCTTGGGTCTGATGACCAGTATGTTTACTGGCGTATTCGCTTCTCGTGCAATGATCAATTTAATTTGGGGCCGCGATGGCCGTCGTGATGTGAGGGTTTAATCATGGTCGAAATGCTAAAACAAAATATCCGCAAGATTCGTTACTTCACGACTGTAGTATCGGTAATTCTAACGATTATTGCTCTGGTTGCTCTTGGTATGAAAGGGCTTAACCTAGGTCTAGACTTCACTGGCGGTATGGTTACTGAAGTGAAAGTCGATAAACAACTGACTAACCACGATCTGCTTAACGCACTTCAACCTAAGCTTGGTGAATCAACATCAGTAACACGCTCAGGTGAAGATGGCCGTTGGGTGATTCGCTACTCTGCGCCTGCAGAAGGTCAAACACTACCGAGCGTAGCTGATGTGCTTAAGCCTATTTCACACCAAGTGGATGTAGTGAGTAACAGCATCGTTGGTGCACAAGTGGGTCAAGATCTGTTCGATCAAGGTGGTTTGGCACTATTAGTATCAGTACTAACGATTCTTGGTTACTTGTGTTTCCGCTTTGAATGGCGTCTGGCGAGTGGTTCTCTATTCGCATTAGCTCACGACGTTATCTTGGTATTAGGCTTCTTTGCGATTACACAAATGGAGTTCAACCTAACGGTGTTTGCTGCGATTCTGGCGATCCTTGGTTACTCGCTCAATGACTCGATCATCATCGCAGACCGAATTCGTGAATTGCTGGTGGCTAAGCAAAACTGGAAAACAGAGCAGATCAACGATGAAGCCGTACTGGCGACATTCTCTCGTACAATGGTGACATCAGGTACCACTCTGATCACTGTTGGGGCGTTGTGGATTATGGGCGGCTCGGCTCTGGCTGGCTTCTCAACAGCGATGTTTATTGGCGTACTTTCAGGTACGTGGTCATCCATCTCGATTGGTACGGTGCTTCCTGAATGGTTGAAGCTAGAACCAAAACACTACCTACCAGTAGAGATCGACACTGCACCATAATGCTTGGTGTTTAAGGTAAAAGTGCTTGCGCCACTCAATTTGAGTGGCGCTTTTTTATCTAGAGAAACGAGAAACGAGAAACGAGAAACGAGAAACGAAATAGAAAATAGAAGAGGGGTTATTTCACTCGCATCAAGCGATGTTTGACTGCTCCTAAATCAAACTCAATGATTTGCGAACGCTTCATTGATTCAACTTTGGTAAGCATCGCCTCTTTATACCCTTTCTTTTTCATCCATTGTAATGGCTCAGAAAAACTGTCTTCATTAACCACATAAGACTCGCCTTTATGTTCGCCCGCATAGACGTTGACAACCCACACTCGGGCCTGAAAATCCAACGCTTCACCAATAGATTGCTTGAGCTTGTTTAAAATGTTCTTCATAACTTAGGCTTTTCTAACTCATTAATAGCCATACACCCACACCCATCATCAAGGTGCCAGCGATTCGGTTCATTAAGCGTACGTTTTTTGATTGCCCCAGTAAACGCTTCAATCCTTTGCCGCCCGTTGCGTAAAGAGACATACAAATGAACTCAAACATCAAAATAATAGAAACCAGTATGACAAGCTGAGGTGCAAGAGCAGCACTCTGATCGATAAAAGGAGGCAGAAGAGAGATCATAAACGCCCAGCCCTTCGGGTTCGCGATAGCGGTAACAAAGCCCTGCAAGACCAAATCCCAGTTGCCGCTGGTAGGGACATCAACGTTCTCAACATTGATCGCGAGTTTGCCTCTTGAGCGCCACATTTCGATACCCAAGTAGAGTAGGTAACCACCACCAATCAATTTAAGTGCGGTAAATAACCAAGGGTAGTTAAGCATAATGGCTGCGATACCGAGTACTGCTGCGACAGAAACGAGAGCAACACCAACTAATTCGCCTGCCATCATCCATAGGGTTCGTCGATATCCGACACTCATCCCTAATGTTAGAGCAAGCGTCATGCACATCCCAGGCGTAATAGAGACAAAAAAGAAGGTGGGGATGAACATGGTTAACAAGGCTGTATTCATGAATATTGATGATTGTATAAGTAAACAACTAGGCCACAAAGATAGTGCAAAAGGAGAAGAGATGCCACCTCTAAACAATCTTGAACGCGCCAGTATAGAGTTAACATTCAATTATTTAATAAAACTTAAATAGTAATTAAATGCATGCGACATATTAGTGCGACATTGCACCAAAGAATGACATTTATAAATAAATGTGGCTAATTGGAATTAAGGTTAAAAGAATGTTTACTTGATATTTAATATTTTTCCAATAAACAAATTTATCACCAAGTGAGGTTTGTTTTAATAAATTAAATACTCAATAGAATGCTAACCAAATGATATATTTCATATTTATTAGTAAGTCGGTTAGAAGTATTGCTCCAATGATTTAATCGCAATTTATTACTTGATTGAAGAAGGATGATCTTAAACTCTTAGTCAATGTAACGCACATGAAAATGCGTGCAACTTGCTGAATAAGCAGTGTTTTTTAAATTTAATAATGACATTGTAGTTAAGGTTTTTTCTTTTAAAACATGAGCTTATGTCAAGTTAACGTTTTTATAACATTTCATTGTGAGTGAGATCTAAATCAATCTTATGCAAATGAATGAGTTTTTTATTTGAAATGTAATATTTCTAGGTTAACTTAAAATAAAAGGCAGCAGAGGATTTGTTGCCACAAGAATAAATTAACACGTCAGTTGGCGATACATTTCGCCAGTGTCTTAATTCGCTTTTTTAATGCCGTTAAGAATGGAGTCTTCAATGAAGAAAGTCGCTTTGATCACTGGATCAAAAGGCGGAATTGGTTCTGCTATTTCCTCTCAATTAGTGAATGATGGTTATCGAGTAATAGCTACTTATTATACTGGTAATTATGAATGTGCTTTGGAATGGTTTAATGAAAAAGGGTTTACGAAAGATCAGGTACGCCTTTTTGAATTGGATGTAACCAACACAGCGCAATGTGCTGAAAAATTAGCACTTTTGCTTGAGGAAGAAGGAACCGTTGATGTCGTGGTCAACAATGCAGGTATCACACGTGATGGCGTGTTTAAAAAGATGACTGCACAAGCTTGGAACGATGTAATCAACACCAACCTCAACAGCTTATTCAATGTCACACAGCCTTTATTCGCAACGATGTGCGAAAAGGGTGGTGGTCGTATCATTAACATCTCTTCTGTAAATGGCCTTAAAGGCCAGTTCGGTCAAGCAAACTACTCAGCGGCTAAGGCTGGCATGATTGGTTTCTCTAAAGCATTGGCATACGAAGGTGCTCGTTCTGGCGTAACCGTTAACGTGATTGCTCCGGGATACACAGGCACGCCAATGGTTGAACAGATGAAGCCGGAAGTGCTTGAGTCTATTACTAACCAAATTCCAATGAAGCGTTTAGCTACGCCTGAAGAAATTGCAGCATCAGTAAGCTTCTTAGTGAGTGATGCCGGCGCGTACATCACTGGCGAGACATTGTCAGTGAATGGCGGTCTATACATGAGCTAAGGAGTGAGATGATGGAAAAAGTATTTATCGTTGCAGCGAAACGCACACCTATCGGTGCGTTTGGCGGAAGCTTAAAAAACACATCAGCAGGCGATCTAGCTGCAGTTGCGATCAAAGGTGCTCTTGAGGCCGCATCGCTATCTGGCGATAAAGTTGATGAGGTGATCGTTGGTAACGTGATTGCCGCAGGGCAAGGCATGGGTGTTGGGCGTCAAGCGGCATTGTTTGCTGGCATTCCAGAGTCAGTCCCTGCATACGGCGTCAACATGGTTTGTGGCAGTGGTATGAAAGCCGTCATGGATGGCGTTTCTCATATTCGCAGTGGCGATGCAGAAATCGTTGTGGCTGCAGGTGTAGAAGTGATGTCACAAATCCCATTCATTGTGCCTAGCGTCGTACGTGATGGTAATAAGATGGGCAACATGGAGCTGAAAGATCTCCTCATTGCTGACGGTTTGACCGACGTTTACAACCAGTACCATATGGGCGTAACTGCAGAAAATGTGGCTAAGGAAGTGGGCTTATCGCGTCAACAACAAGACGAATATGCACTTTCAAGCCAGCAGAAAGCCGTGGCTGCGATTGAAGCGGGTAAGTTCAAAGATGAAATTGTCCCAGTAGAAGTCAAACAGCGCCGCGAAACTGTGGTATTTGACACAGATGAATACCCAAAAGCGAACGCGACGCTAGAAGGTTTGAGCAAGTTACGTCCTGCGTTTGACCGTGAAGGTACAGTAACCGCAGGTAACGCTTCAGGTATCAACGACGGTGCAAGTGCCATCATTTTAGCGTCAGAAAGCGCGGTTCAAGCGCATGGTCTGACGCCAATTGCTGAAGTGGTGAGCTACGCTCAATCCGGTTTGGATCCTAAGATTATGGGTCTTGGTCCTGTGGAATCAGTGAACAAGGCGCTGCAAAAAGCCGAGCTGAAAACCAGCGACATTGATGTTTATGAACTGAATGAAGCCTTTGCTGCACAAGCATTAGGTGTGATTCATAAACTGGCAGAAACCAACCAAGTACCAGTGAGCTCAATTCAAGATAAAGCCAACTTTAATGGTGGTGCTATCGCATTGGGCCACCCACTCGGTGCATCGGGTAACCGCATTCTGGTTACGCTAGTACACGAACTTCACAAACAAGACGGTCAGTACGGTGTTGCTTCACTTTGTGTAGGCGGCGGTATGGGCACGGCTGTGGTTGTAAAAGCAGTTAAGTAGTTATTTAAACGGACATTTTTAATTCTTTCTCTAGGAGATAAACCATGTACACTGATTTCTTCAAAACTTTTAGCGATCAAACTGAAAAGAATCTAGAACCATACTTGAAGTTCAACAAGCTAGTGACAAAGAACGTGGAAGTTCTTACAGAGCTTCAACTGAACGCAATCCGCACTTACAGTGAAGTTGGCCTAAACCAAATGAAAGCAGCGTCTGAAATCAAAGACGTGACTTCTCTAACGGCTTTCAACAGCCAACAGCTAGCTGTTCTTACTAAGCTTTCTCAGCAAATGATGGACGACAGCAACAAGCTGCAATCTATAGCGAAAGAATTCAAAGAAGATGTTGAGCAAATGACTTCGGAAAACCTTAAGACTGTTACTCCTGCGTAATAAGTCCGCTTATCGCCGCCCGAGATCTTGGGCGGCGTTGTTTTTTCCGAATACAGGAGTAAGACTATGTTTCAACACTTCTTTTCGGACTATCTTGTAAAGCTTCAGGAAACCAATCATCAGTGGTGGCATGATTTCGAAGTGAACAAGGCAGTCGTGAATTCTCCTTTGAATAAGGCCATGCAAGAAGTGAACTTCGAAGATACTGCCAAACTGTTCGAGCAAGCGGCAAACCAGCCAGCGGCGATTTTAAAGTTGCAAGCCGAATGGTGGGAGCAACAGCTTCAAATATGGCAGAACGTGGCACTGGCGGGTAACCAAACACAAATCATCGAAGCCGAGAAGGGCGACAAGCGTTTCTCAAACGATGCTTGGCAACAAGAAGCCATGTACAGCTTCATCAAACAATCCTACTTATTGTTCAGCAAGACATACCTCGACACGCTCGATTCTATCGAAGGTCTTGATGAGAAGACGAAAGAACGTATTACTTTCTTTTCTCGCCAAGCTATCAATGCACTCTCTCCATCAAACTTCATTGCTACTAATCCAGAACTGCTTAAACTCACTCTTGAGCAAAATGGTGAAAACCTGCTGACGGGGCTGGAAAAGCTTAAGGAAGATGTTGAGTCGAGTGCCGATATTCTCAAAGTGCGCATGACCAACAATAATGCCTTCCGCGTGGGGGATGATGTTGCGACAACGCCGGGTGACGTGGTTTTCCAAAACGAACTGTTTGAGTTGATTCAATATCGTCCTTTGACAGAAAAAGTGAATGCAACGCCACTGCTGATCGTCCCGCCGTTTATCAATAAATACTACATCCTTGACCTAACGGCGAAGAACTCAATGGTTCGATGGTTGCTAGAGCAAGGTCACAGCGTATTTATGATGTCTTGGCGCAATCCGGGTAAAGAGCAAGCTCACGTCGAGTTTGGCGATTACGTAACGGAAGGCGTGGCGAAAGCGGTCACAGCGATTGAAGATATTACTGGCCAAGAGCAGATCAACGCAGCGGGTTATTGCATCGGTGGTACGGTTCTGGCGAGCACGGTCGCTTACTATGCGGCGAAGCGTATGAAGAAGCGCATTAAGTCTGCAACCTTCTTTACCACGCTACTGGACTTCTCTCAGCCGGGCGAAGTCGGGGCGTACATCAACGATACCATCATCAGTGCAATTGAAACGCAAAACAACGCGAAAGGTTACATGGATGGTCGATCTCTTAGCGTGACGTTCAGTTTGCTGCGTGAAAACAGCTTATATTGGAACTACTACGTTGATAACTACCTCAAAGGCAACAGCCCTGTAGACTTCGATCTTCTGTACTGGAACAGCGACAGCACAAATGTGAGTGCAGCTTCCCACAACTTCTTATTGCGTGAACTCTATCTAGAGAACAAGCTCGTTCAAGACAAGGGAGTGAAGATCGGTGGCGTCTGGATCGACCTGAATAAGATTAAGATCCCGAGCTACTTTGTATCGACCAAAGAAGACCATATCGCATTGTGGCAAGGAACCTATCGTGGTGCACTCAATACTGGCGGCAACAAGACCTTTGTGTTGGGCGAGTCTGGCCACATCGCGGGTATCGTTAACCATCCAGCTAAAAACAAGTATGGCTACTGGTTAAACGACAACCTTGATGACTCTGCTGATGAATGGTTTAACAACGCTAATCATCAGGAAGGTTCTTGGTGGACGCATTGGCATCAATGGCTGTTGCAATTCAACCCAGAAGAGCAAGTTGAGCCGTTCCCAGTGGGGTCAGAGCAAAACCCAGTAATTGAAGACGCTCCGGGTCAGTACGTAAGACAAGTATTGCCAATCAAAGAGTCCTAATCTGCTCCTCACAGCAGTCTCACTTGGCGGCCTAACACGGGTCGCCTTTTTTGTTTTTGGCGTACCTCAAGGAAGCCGAGGAGGCTTAGTGAGGGAGTGAAGGAGTGAAGCACGGAAGCTTGAGTTGTGGTAATGAGAGTTTGAGTCGGTGGGAGGGGATTGAAAACAAAACTTCTTAGCTCGTTTTCAGCGCAATTGAATTGCCAGAACCACAAAGAAAAAACGCCAAGCAAATGCTTGGCGTTTTCCGTCAACAAAATAGGCAAAAATGTCGACTGATTCGAGGCAGATTAAACCTCTTTATCCTTACCTAGTGAGAGTAGCCATAGAGAGACTGCTGCTACTCCGACAAAGCCGGAAAGAATAATGACTGGCATTGCACTGTACCCAAGGAAATGCCAGATAAAGGATTCAAGATTACTCATTGTCTTTGTTTCTCCTTATTGCCAGCCTTCAACGCCGTGCATGTCAGGCAGTTTGTGTGCGATACCTTTGTGACAGTCTACACACGTTTTCTCGCCTGAAGCCAGAGCGGTTGAGTGTTGTTCAGCTGCACGTTTACCCTGTTGAGAGTAATCCATGAAGTCGAACTCGTGACAGTTACGACACTCAAGTGAGTCGTTTTTCTTCATTCGTGCCCATTCGCGTTCTGCTAAGTGCTCACGACGTGCTTGGAATTTCTCCGGCGTGTCGATCGTCTTCGTTACGAAGTGCGCAAACAGCTCTTTAGATGCCTGAACTTTACGAACGATTTTATCAGTCCATTCGTGTGGTACGTGACAGTCTGAACAGATTGCACGAACACCAGAGCGGTTCGAGTAGTGAATCGTTTCTTGAATTTCAGCAACGATTGGAGCGTGACAGCCAGAACAGAACTCTTCTGTGTTGGTCGCTTCCATACCCGTGTTGAACGCGCCCCAAAATAGAAGACCACCAGTAAAGCCTAAGAATAAAACGATACCAGCGGCAGCTTTACTCGGGCTCGACAGTCTCTTCCAAAACGCTTTAAGTATTTTCATAAGTAACCTCTTAGTACTCGCGTTTCAATTACTGAAGCGAATCGACTGCCTTAAACTCGTTTTCCACTAGTGGGGTAGCACTTGTTTGTGGAACGTGACATTGCAAACAGAAGTAACGACGTGGCGACATATCTGCCAGTACCGCGTCTTCACGGTTAACGTAGTGCGTTACACTGATTTTGGTAGCGCCTGCGTCTTTAGCATTTTTCCAGCTGTGACATGCTAGACATTTGTTTGCGTTCAAAGACACTTCGTAGTTACGGATGCTATGTGGGATCAGTGGCGGCTGATATACAAAGCTGTCTGCAACGATTTGGTCTTTTGGAAAGTCTTTGAAATCATCTGCAGGACGCGTGTCTTCAAGTTGTGCAGTACCACGTAGCGAGTCTAGACCGCCTGTGCCGCCTGGATTGTCCAGCTCAGCTTGTGCAACGCCTGTCAACAAAGCACCTACAGATAAAAGTGCGATAAGGTATTTTTTCATCATTTCATCTCCGCCTTATGGCTTAAATTCTTTTTAGGCCGCCGAGTAGACGGCCATTGCATTCGTTATTTGACGGTTAAGCGACTTTGGTGATTTTGACTGGACACTTCTTAAAGTCTGTCTGTTTTGACAGTGGGTCAGTCGCATCAAGGATCAACTTGTTAATCAAAATACGGGCATCAAAGAACGGTACGAATACCAAGCCTTCAGGTGGACGGTTACGGCCGCGAGTTTCAACGCGAACGCGTACTTCACCACGTTTGTTTGCAATCAGAACTTCTTCACCGCGACGAACGTTACGTTTCTTCGCATCCGCAGGGTGCATGTAAACCACCGCGTCAGGAACCGCTTTGTAAAGCTCTGGTACACGACGAGTCATAGTACCTGTGTGCCAGTGCTCAAGAACACGGCCAGTACATAGCCATAGGTCAAACTCTTCGTTTGGCACCTCTGGTGGCGCTTCGTATGGTGCAGAGATGATCTTCGCTTTACCATCAGCATTGCCGTAGAAGTCCCAACCTGAACCAGCTTTCGCGTACGGGTCAGAGCCTTCTTTAAAGCGCCATTGTGTTTCTTTGCCATCAACAACCGGCCAACGTAGACCACGTACTGTGTGGTAAACATCGTATGGTGCTAAGTCATGACCGTGACCACGACCAAACGTCGCGTACTCTTCGAACAGACCTTTCTGTACGTAGTAGCCGAAGTGGTGAGCGTCATCGTTCATCTCACGCGCTTCTTCGATAGGGAACTTGTCGACTTGACCGTTCTTGAACAGCATGTCGTACATGGTCTTACCGCGGTATTCTGGTGCTTTTGCAAGTAGCTCTTCTGGCCACACTTCTTCCATCTTGAAGCGTTTTGCAAATTCCATTACCTGCCATAGGTCAGACTTCGCATCGCCGATGGTCTCAACTTGTTGGTACCAAGCCTGAGTACGACGCTCTGCGTTACCGTAAGCACCTTCTTTCTCGATCCACATTGCGGTAGGAAGGATAAGGTCAGCGGCTTGCGCTGTTGCTGTTGGGTATGGGTCAGATACAACGATGAAGTTTTCTGGGTTACGGTAACCAGGAAGACGTTCAGTGTTGATGTTCGGACCTGCTTGCATGTTGTTGTTACACTGAACCCAGTAACAGTTCAGAACGCCGTCATGCAACATACGGTCTTGAAGTACTGCGTGGAACCCAGGTTTTGGTGGAATAGTACCTTCAGGTAGTTTCCAGATGTCTTCTGCGATCTTACGGTGTTTAGGGTTAGCAACCACCATGTCTGCTGGTAGACGGTGAGCAAACGTACCAACCTCACGAGCCGTACCACACGCTGATGGCTGACCTGTTAGTGAGAATGGGCTGTTACCCGGAGTCGCAATCTTACCGGTTAGTAGGTGGATGTTGTAAACCAAGTTGTTCATCCATACACCACGAGTATGTTGGTTCATACCCATCGTCCATAGAGACATTACTTTCGTGTTTGGATCCGCGTATTGCTTCGCAAGCTCAATCAGTTTTTCTTTCTCTACACCAGAGATTTCAGATGCTTTCTCTACTGTGTATGGTGCAACTGATTTCTTGTACTCTTCGAAAGAGATAGAAGTTAGCTTGCCAGAGTTCGGATTCTTCGCTGCTTTTTGTAGCGGATCATCGTCACGCAGACCATAACCGATGTCAGTATCTGCTTGAGTGAAGTTCGTGTGCTTGTTCACGAAGTCCCAGTTTACTGCATCGTTTTCGATGATGTAGTTTGCGATGAAGTTAGCAATCGCAAGGTCAGACTGAGGATTGAAAATGTAGCCGTGGTCTGCCAACTCAAATGAACGGTGGTAGTAAGTAGAAAGCACGTTCACTTTAACGTGAGGGTGGCTCAGGCGACGGTCAGTAATACGAGTCCAAAGAACTGGGTGCATTTCTGCCATGTTTGAACCCCAAAGAACGAAGGCATCTGCGTTCTCGAAGTCATCGTAACAACCCATTGGCTCATCGATACCAAATGCACGCATGAAGCCTACTACTGCAGACGCCATACAGTGACGCGCGTTCGGGTCGATGTTGTTAGAACGGAAACCCGCTTTCATCATTTTAGCGGCAGCGTAACCTTCCATTACGGTCCATTGACCAGAACCAAACATACCGATGCTTGTTGGGCCTTTCTTCTCTAGAGAAGCTTTCCATTTCTCAGCCATGATGTCGAAAGCTGCGTCCCAAGATACAGGAGTGAAGTCGCCGTCTTTGTTGTACTTGCCATCTTTCATTCGAAGAAGCGGCTGAGTCAGACGGTCTTGACCGTACATGATCTTAGAAAGGAAGTAACCTTTGATACAGTTTAGGCCTTTGTTTACTGGTGCTTCAGGGTCACCCTGAGTTGCTACCACTTTGCCGTTTTGTGTACCAACAAGAACAGAACAGCCTGTACCACAGAAACGACAAGGCGCTTTGTCCCATGTGATTTTAGTTTGATCAGAGCTTGCAATCAGATTGGTTGCAGAAGCCGGTAGTGTAATACCTGCGACAGCAGCAGCTGATGCAGCCGCGTTTGCTTTCACAAACGCACGTCTTGTCATTTTCATACTTCACCCTCGATTTGGGAATGTTGTGTTCCAGTGTCTTTTTCTTCCGTTTCTTCAAGCCCAGTTTCGATTTGGTGATAAACCAGTACTGTGCTCAAGACATTCGGTAAATTATTAATCGCATCGATAGTGTCGGTGATGAAACCTTGGTTCTCAGTTTCTAGCACCACCACGATTTTGCCTTCCGGGCTGTCACCGTAGATTTCCGCGTTTTCGTACGCTTCAATCTGGGTTTTGACCTCAGCCAGATGTTCAGGCAGAACATGGACTACCAGACTCGAAATGTGCACTTCGTTTAGTGACATACATCTCTCTCGTTTTATCGCCTTTCGCGCCGACCACTAACGGCTAGGCTGTTATATTGCTCACATTGATGGATGAAGTAGGGCACACTGAAACACAGGCGCCGCAGCCGTTACACTCATCAAGGTCTAAATTTGGTTGTGCTACTTTGCCAAGTTCTAACTTGAACTGGATTGCCATCGGGTCGCACATGTCCCCACAGCTTCGGCATTCGACATTTTGTTTTGCTAAACAGCTTTCGTTGATGCTTGCTTTTGCGTGCCATGGTTGTTCAGCTTCTGCTAAGAATAGCGGCTCTGGGCAAGCTTCAGCGCACTGGTAACAAAACGTGCATTCATCAATCGAAAAATCGACCGCAGGAAATCCGCCGTCGCTTTTAGTTATAATCTTAGTTTCACAAGCCTCGATGCATTTACCGCAGCGAGTGCAATCGTCTGTGAATTGAGTCGGCTTAGCTAACCAAGGAAGACGTACCGAATTATCTGGCTGCGCTTTACGTGCAAAAAGTCTTCTTCTAGAAAGGTCTACCACTT
Source organism: Vibrio sp. CUB2 (assembly GCF_001557945.1). NCBI lineage: Bacteria > Pseudomonadati > Pseudomonadota > Gammaproteobacteria > Vibrionales > Vibrionaceae > Vibrio > Vibrio sp. CUB2. The sequence continues at coordinate 329,603 of NZ_LNRB01000004.1, forward strand.
AGTCACCTCGGAAATTGAAACCCAAACTAAGCATAGTCCACAATTTCATTAATAAACTGTCATTTAAGTACACGAAATTGTAGTTTTTGACATATATCTATAAATACCTCTTAGGGGGTAATTAGGACGCAATATTGTTTTGGATCAATAAATTCCGTCGCAGGTGATCACATATTGATAAAGTTGAAAGATAATACGTGTTGTATAAAGACAAACATGGTTATCAAATGAGCGGAGTTCAGAGTTGTTTAAAAATGTGAAAAAGTCAGTAACGCGCACGATTGCGTCTGCCATGATGTTGATTTTGCTTCTTTCTGTCGCAACCACTGGCTTTGCTATTTTCACTCTCGCGTCGAGCTTAAATGATGCAGAGGCCGTCAACGTTTCTGGCTCTATGCGAATGCAGAGCTATCGCTTAGCCCATGATATTCAAAGCGAATCTGTCGATTATTCTTCACATATTGATTTATTTGAGCAGTCCATTTATTCCCACTCGATGCTCGCACTGCAGCATTGGTCGGTGCCAGAAGATATTACAAAAGATTACTATCGACTGATTCTTCGCTGGCACGAGCTGAAAACCGTATTAAAGAGCCAAGACAGAGATCAGTATTTGGTGTTAGTGGCTGGTTTTGTTCAACAAATTGATGGTTTCGTGTTTAAGCTACAGAACTATTCTGAACAAAAACTGATTAACTTAGCGTGGATTGGTGGATTAGGGCTTGGCGGAATCTTGTGCGTGAGCATGTTTGTTGTGCACTTTGTGAGGCTAGAAGTCGTAAGACCATTACGCGCATTAGTGTTTGCCAGTGAGCAGATCCAGAACCGTTCTTTTGACGTTTCACTGAATGTATCGAGTGACAATGAAATGGGCATTTTAACTCGAACTTTCAATCGGATGGCGACTGATTTAGGGAAGCTATATCGAGGGTTAGAGCTGGCGGTGGATGAGAAAACACGCAAGCTTCAACATGCAAACCAAACACTCCAAGTGCTGTATGATTCATCAAAAGAGTTGACCGCTTCTCGTATTCATCAAGAGAATTTCCAAGCGATTTTACAACATATTGCAAGTTTGGAAGGAATTCGTGCTGTTAAGCTCGAAATTGATCAAATTGGGGAACCAAATTGGATTCTTACGGAAGGGGAAGAATGCCGTCATGAGTGTGACAGTGAATGTCACAGTAAGCCGCTTACTTTAGATGGCGAGCATCTTGGCTTCTTGCATTGGAAAGTAGGACTACCTTGCCCAAATGAGTCCCTTATTGATAACTTTGTTCAAATCTTATCTCGTGCGGTATATTACAACCGAGCGCAACGACAAGCCGAGCAATTATTGCTGATGGAAGAGCGTGCCACCATTGCTCGCGAGCTTCATGATTCATTGGCTCAAGCCTTGTCTTATCTGAAGATTCAAGTGTCGCTCTTGAAACGCAGTGTGAAGAACATCCCTGATGAGAAAGCGATCGCGCAAACTAATCAAGTGATTGCTGAATTAGATACCGGGCTTTCAGCGGCCTACACCCAGTTACGTGAATTGCTGACTACATTCCGTCTCACGATAAAAGAGGGCAGTTTTGGTCAGGCACTTCAAGAGATGGTTTCGACGCTAGACGATCAAACGGCGGCTGAAATCTCTCTCAATAACAAGCTCTCTTCAACAGAATTAGATGCGCACCAACAAGTACATCTACTACAGTTGATCAGAGAAGCGACAATTAATGCGATCAAGCACGCTCAAGCTAAAAATATTGATATTCAATGTCTTGATTCTGAAGGGACAGTCACAGTGACGGTCACCGATGATGGTATAGGCTTTGAGCAACAAGATGAAAAATTAAATCATTACGGTATGAGCATCATGCAAGAGCGTGCAGCAAGGTTGCACGCCGACCTCAGAATAGAGGCAGCGAAGAATAGTGGCTGTATCGTAAGACTAGAATTCCAACATAGTAAGGAAGTAAACATTGACAGTGTGTAAAGTAATGCTGGTGGATGATCACCCACTCATGAGACGTGGTATTCATCAGCTTCTCAGTTTCGAGCCAGAGTTTGAAGTGGTTGCAGAGGCGAGCAGCGGCGCAGGTGCGGTTGCTAAAGCTCACGAACTAGAACTGGATTTGGTACTTCTTGATCTGAACATGAAGGGCATGTCGGGCCTGGATACGCTGAAAGCGCTGCGCGCAGACGGTTGTGAAGCGCGTATCGTTATCCTAACGGTATCGGATAGCCCTGCGGACATCGAAGCGATCGTGCGAAGTGGTGCTGATGGTTACTTGTTGAAAGATACCGAGCCAGATGAGTTGGTTGAATTGCTAAAACAAGCACACGAGGGTGACAAGGCATACAGCCAAGCCGTGGCTAAGTACCTGAACGAACGTGAAGGGCAAGAAGACGTGTTTGACACGCTTACTGACCGAGAAACGCAGATCTTGCAAGAGGTCGCACGTGGCTTCCGTAATAAGCAAATTGCAGATCGTCTGTTTATCTCTGAGTCAACGGTGAAAGTGCACATGAAGAGCTTGTTGAAAAAGCTCAAAGTGCCTTCTCGCACCGCCGCGACTGTGCTTTATCTAGAGCGTTTTGGCGAAATCAAATAACCGCCTAAAGCTAAACGCATCTTAAGCAGAAAAAAACCGCCAATCACTGGCGGTTTTTTCATTTGTCTGGGCGAATCGAATACAAATCACTGTTATGCTTGCCGCACTCCAAGTAGTAATGATGTGCCGCGTTTTTATCTTCCGCGACGACTCTCATACTGTGCATTTTCCCCTGTTCAAAGTAACGAATCTCGTACTCTACACTCGTATCAAGTTGCTCAGCAGCAGCCATGCTACGCCTCCATAAACTATCCTGATGTTATTGATGCAAATTATATGCCATATAAGGAACGCCGTTTCGTTCAAGTTTTGGTCGATAATTGCGCACTAACTCACTTTTTTGCGGATAGTTGTGATAAAAAAGTTAATTTCAAACTCTATATACTACATGAGTGGCAATGTCACTTTGCCGTACTGACGAAAGTTTGCCGCAATAATAAGTGATTAAGATTGAGTATAGAACTGAATCAATGGAAAAGGGAATATGGATCGGTGATGAAATTAAAAAGTTTATCTAATAACGCGGTTCGATACGGATGTATTTTGATATCTATTCTGGTACTCGCTGGCTGCGCGAAAAAGTTCTTATACAGCAATATTGATTGGGTCGTGATTGAATATTTGGATGACTACGTCTCATTAGATGGTGAGCAAGAAGCTCTGTTGGAAGAACGTATCTTATTATTGGCGGATTGGCATAAAGAAGAGGAATTACCCTTATATATCGATCACTTAAAACAATTAGAGTCACTGAATAAAGACAGTGTGACACTTGAGTCATTGCAAGCTAACCGAGATCAAATGCGAGACCATTACCAACGTCTTGTCTCGAAAGCCGCGCCAGACCTGTTCTCGTTGAGTATGCAGTTAGACAGTAAGCAAGAATCGGAGTTCGTCGATAGCGTAAAAGAGCGTTACAAAGAACGAGATGAAAAATATGCAGGGAAAACGGAACAAGAGCTGAGAGAAATTGTCTTAGAGAATACAGAAGAGTGGATGGAAGAATGGTTAGGTAAATTATCTAACAAGCAAAAAGCACGTGCCAAACAGCTTTCTCAAGATGTGATAATTAATAGCTCATTATGGCGTGATTATCGATCCTCTATAATTCAGGAATTAGAGTATCTTTTCGAAAATAAAAACAATAGCGTGGTTTACCAGCAGGTATTCATGCAGCTCCTGTTTGAGCCGGAAAGTTATTATAGTGATCAACTGACCAAGAATATTGATCATAATATCGCTCTAACGGATCAATTCACCCTAGATATTTCTCAAACAATGAGTGATAAACAGTGGCGACATTTCCACGGAAAAATCCGTGAATGGCGTGAACTTGCTGAAGACTTATTGAATTAATTCTCGATAAAACAATCCCTTAATGTGAGTGCTGATGTGGCGTGTCAGCACTTTCTGATGAAAAACTGATTCAAAGCAAATTCTTATTGTGGCATGAGCGTAACATGGCTTGTCGAACCATGTTGGATAGGATCCTCGCACACCTTACATCCCTGTGCGCGGCATCCTTCGCTCAAAACAATGAGAATAATTATGAAGCATTTAGTTGAAAGATTTCTTCGCTACGTCACGTTCGATACTCAATCTAATCCCCACGAATCAGCTTGCCCAAGCAGCGGCGGGCAACTTGTATTTGCTCAGCAGCTTAAAAAAGAAATGATTGAACTTGGTTTAAGCAATGTGACCTTGAGTGACAATGGCTACCTAATGGCTAAGCTGCCATCTAACGTTGATTATGATGTGCCAGCAATTGGTTTTATCGCGCACATGGACACGGCTCCTGATGCTTCAGGTAAAAACGTAAAACCACAATTTATTGAAGACTATCAAGGTGGCGATATCGCACTTGGCCTAGGTGATGAAGTGCTTTCTCCAGTGCAGTATCCTGATTTGCACGAGCTTCATGGCCACAACCTGATTACCACAGATGGCACAACGCTTCTTGGTGCTGACAACAAAGCGGGCATTGCAGAGATTCTTTCTGCGGTAGCGATGTTGATTGAAAACCCAGAAATCCCACATGGCGACATCTGTATTGGTTTTACTCCCGACGAAGAAATTGGTCGTGGTGCTGACTTGTTTGATGTTGAGAAATTTGGTGCTGAGTGGGCTTACACCATCGACGGTGGCCCGCAAGGTGAGTTGGAATACGAAAACTTTAATGCAACTAGTGCAGACGTTATCTTCCATGGCGTGAGCGTTCACCCAGGCACAGCAAAAGGTAAATTGGTTAATGCAATGAACTTGGCGGCTAAATTCCAAGTGCAGATGCCAGAAGATCAAACGCCAGAAACGACAGAAGGCTATGAAGGCTTCTTCCATCTAAAATCTGGTGAACTTGGTGTCGCTCGCAGTGAGCTAGGTTATATCATCCGTGACTTCGACCGTGAAGGTCTGGAAAACCGTAAAGTCTTTATGCAGAAGCTCGTTGATGACATGAACGCAGGCTTGAAACACGGTTCGGTTGAGTTGAAGTTAACTGACAGCTATTACAACATGCGTGAAATGGTTGAGCCATACCCTCACATCATCGACTTAGCGAAGCAAGCGATGGAAGCGTGCGATGTTGAACCTCTGATTAAGCCAATTCGTGGTGGTACAGATGGCGCGCGTTTATCGTTCATGGGCTTACCTTGTCCAAACATCTTCACTGGAGGTTACAACTTCCACGGTATTCATGAGTTTATCTCTGTGGAGATGATGGAGAAGTCGGTACAAGTGATCGTCAAGATTGCAGAACTAACGGCTAAGAAATACGGTTAATCTTACAGCTGGTTAACCTCACCATTTAGATAAACAAAAGCCCAGACGCGTGCCTGGGCTTTTTTATTTGTTTCTTCGAGCTAGGGTTGCCTGAGTGCTCAAACAAAAGCTCAGTGATAACTTAGCGAACGCTTTTCTCTTCGATTTCGCTGATTGGTAGCCAGTTTACTTCCACACCTGCTTGGTCGAACATGTCTTGGCTCACTTGAATCTTGTCGCCCCAGCGAGATAAGAAATCTTCAGATTGTTCAGGGCAACTTACGCGCGCAATACCTGTTTGAATGATTTTCGCAGCGCAGTTCGGGCAAGGGAAGTGGGTAACCCAAATATCACAACCGTCTAAATCGCGTTTTGAGAACAAAATCGCGTTCTCTTCAGCGTGCAACGTTTTTAGATACTTCAGTTCACGTTCATCTGTATCCACACTGTCGGAAACACCGTGTGGGTAGCCGTTAAAGCCAACAGAGACAATGCGGTTGTTTTTAGTGATTACCGCGCCAACTTGTGTTGATGGATCTTTACTCCAAGACGCCACAAGCTCAGCCATTTGGTAAAAACGTTTCTCCCATTTAGAAATCATACTAATCCTCTCGGTCGAAAGCTTTGAATTACTTGCATGATAACGCATTTTGTTTAAAAAAATAGTCAAATCATACGCTGCGCTTACGAAGTTTTCGTTTTACTAGGTTATCGGCCTATCATTGTGCAAATAATCTCCGTTCTCTACCCCACAACATTTACACGACTTTCATTGCGATTCGAGTACAGGATCGCAACAAATATAGCCTGCTAATTACGATGTTTGCGAGTCGTTTCATTGGCTTACACTTTGATACACTTTCCCCGGTTTCCTTTAAAGTTTTCGGACAAAGCACCCTGTAAGGTTAGGGTATTGTCAAACGAATCCTGTTCTATAAAGACGGTATATACATGCAAAAGAAACCACTCGTCGCATTAATGGCGGCAACAGCTATCCTCGCAGGATGCGGAGAAGCAAACAATGCCCAGAAGGGGGGCCAAGCTCCTCTTGTTGTGACTCAAGATGTCACAATTATCGACTACCAGCCGAGCAAATCTTACATCGGTCGCATTGAAGCAGTAGAAGATACAAATATCACGGCACAAGTCTCTGGCTATCTTGAAGCTCGCCATTTTGACGAAGGTCAAATGGTCGAGAAAGGACAACTGCTTTACTCCATCGAGCCTTCTTCTTTTGAAGCGCAAGTGGCGAGTGCAAAAGCGGCCTTAGCTCAAGCTAAAGCTGCTTTGAAGAAAGCGGAACTTGACCACGAACGAGGTAAGAACTTGTTGCCACGTGGCAGTATTTCTCAATCTGAATTTGATGCGTTAACGGCCACTCTTCTTGGCGCGCGTGCCGAGTTAGAAGCGGCAAACGCTCAACTCAAGCTTGCGGAAGTAAACCTTTCTTACACACAAATTCGTGCGCCATTTAGCGGCCGCATCAGCGACAGTAAAGTAAGTACGGGTGACCTGCTTTCTCCTTCTTCTGGCATTCTGACAACGCTTGTTAGCTTAGACCCAGTGCATACTTCATTTAGCGTTAGTGAACGTGAGCGTTTAACGCTTGGTATGGACCGCATCAAGGGTGACGGCAGTGATGAGTCGAGTGGTGTAGAAGTTCAACTTGAACTGGAAAACGGTGAGTACTTTGAGCACCTAGGCCAGTTAGACTTCTTGGGCAACCGTATCAACACCCAAACCGGTACGATTGCGATGCGCGCATTGGTACCAAACCCAGAACAACAACTTCTTCCTGGTCAGCACATTAAAGTGAATCTCCGTGATAAAAACGCGAAAGACGTTATCGTGATTCCTCGTCGTGCGGTGCAAACTGACCTAGAGGGCGATTTCGCAATGGTGATGACTGAAGGCAATGTTGCAGAGCGTCGCAACGTGAAACTTGGCCCTCAAGTAGAGCAGGGCATCATCATCAATGAAGGTTTGGAACAAGACGACACTGTGATTACACAGGGTCTGCAACGTGTACGTAACGGTGTAGAAGTGCGCATTCAATCTCCTGCTGAAGACAAGCAGTAGGAGGCGCAATGTTAAGTCGTTTCTTTATTCAAAGACCAAAATTCGCACTGGTTATTTCGATCATATTGACGTTGGCAGGTGCCATCTCTTTAGCGATCTTGCCAGTTGCTGAATATCCAAAAATCAGTCCGCCATCGGTGAGCGTGACCGCATTCTACACGGGTGCAAGTGCAGAGGTTGTGGAACAGGCAATAGCCGACCCGATAGAAACCTCCGTTAACGGTGTAGAAGACATGATCTATATGTCTTCTAAGAGCGCGAACGATGGTTCTTACAGCCTAAACGTTACCTTCGATGTAGGCACTGACCCAGACATGGCGCAGGTTAACGTGCAAAACCGTGTATCACAGATTGAGTCCAAACTACCTCAAGAAGTGCGCATGGTAGGCGTAACGGTGAAAAAGCGTTCTCCTGACTTGTTGATGGTTCTGAACTTCTACTCACCTGACGGTAAGTACGATGACAAGTTCCTTATCAACTACATCAACCTGAACGTAAAAGACCAGCTGGCGCGTGTTAAAGGCATCAGTGAAGTTAACGTTATCGGTGGTGGTGAATACGCGATGCGTGTTTGGTTAGACCCAGAAAAAATGGCTAACCTGAACCTCACGACAACTGACGTTTACTCGGCATTGGCAGAACAGAACGTACAGGTAGCGGCAGGTCGTATCGGTGCTGCGCCGTACAACAACCCTCAAGAAGTTCAGTTCAACTTAGTGACCAAAGGTCGTCTTGAGAGCGTGAGCGAGTTTGAGGATGTAGTACTTCGCGCAAACCCAGATGGCTCTACGGTATACCTAAAAGACGTGGCTCGTGTTGAGCTTGGTAAGAAGTTCTACGATGGTAACGGTAAGTTCCGTGGTCAAGATGCGTCGATCGTCGCTCTGTCACTACAGTCCGACGCAAACGCACTGGAAAGTGGTCAAGCAGTTATGGACTTGCTTGAGCGCTTAAGCACTAACTTCCCTGAGGGTATGGCTTACGAGACCAGTTACGATACCACCGTGTTCGTTGCAGAGTCGATCAAGGGCGTAGTGAAAACGCTGATTGAAGCTATCTTGCTGGTAATCGCAGTAACCTACCTGTTCCTTGGTAGTGCGCGTGCAACCTTGATTCCGGTTGTTGCGATTCCTGTATCCCTTATCGGTACATTCGCCATCATGCAGGCGACGGGCTTTACCATCAACACGGTAACCCTATTCGGTTTGATCCTTGCCATCGGTATCGTGGTAGATGACGCGATTCTGGTTATCGAAAACGTGGATACCACCATGGCGAAAGACCCAACTATTTCACCGCGTAAAGCAACGTTGCTGGCGATGAAAGAAGTAACGGGTCCAATCATTACTTCGACCTTGGTTCTATTGGCGGTATTCCTGCCAGTAGCCATGCTTCCGGGTATTACTGGCATCATGTATCGTCAGTTCGCATTGACGATCTGTATCTCAGTAGTTATCTCGTCTATTAACGCATTAACGCTGTCTCCAGCACTATGTTCGTTGGTATTGAAGCAGGGTGGTGGCAACACGGCTAACTGGTTCCAAGCGTTCAACCGTGGTCTAGAGCGTGTAACAGCGCGTTACGGTCAAATTGCTGGCTTCTTGGTTAAGAAGTCTATGTTGCTGATTGCTTTCTTCTTCGTGGCGGTTGCGGCAGTAACGTTCTTCGCGAAAACAACGTCAACGGCGTTTGTTCCTCAAGAAGACAAAGGCATCTTGTTGGTGAACGTTCAGCTTCCGGATTCGGCTTCGCTTTCTCGTACCGAGGAAGTAACTAATGAACTGATGAAGATGGTTGAGCAAGAGCCGGGTGTAGATGGCGTAACCGTTGCGAATGGTTACTCATTCATGACGGGTGCCGCAGCATCAAACGGTGCGTCTCTGTTCATCAAACTGCATGATTGGGACACGCGTAACTCGCTTGACGGTGAACACGCTGCTAACGCAATTGCTAACCGCATCAACGGCCGTGCTGCGATGGAACTTCCTCAAGCGGTAGTATTCGCGATGGGGCCTCCTGCAGTACCGGGTATGGGCGCAGCATCTGGCTTCGAGTTTGTACTGGAAGACACGCTAGGTCGTAGCCGTACTGATTTGTCGATGGTAATGGGGGAGATGATTCAGGCGGCTAACCAAGCGCCAGAAATCGCTTATACCTTCAGTACTTTCCGTGCAAACGTACCGCATTACTATGTGGATATTGACCGTGAAAAAGCACAGCAGTTGGGTATTCCACTGTCGTCAATTTTCCAAACACTACAAGGTAACCTTGGTTCGTTGTACGTGAACGACTTCACCATGTTTGGTAAGAACTTCCGTGTAACCATGCAAGCAGACAGTGAGCACCGCAGCAGCATGGACGATCTGGAACGTTTCCACGTTCGTTCTTCAAGTGGTGATATGGTGCCGCTGAGCACGCTAGTAAGTTACGAGCAGGTGTTTGAGCCAGATGTAGCATGGCGTTACAACATGTACCGCAGCGCGATCATTCAAGGCCAACCAGCACCGGGCTATTCAAGTGGTGATGCGATCGCAGCGATGGAGCGTGTCGCAGCTGAAGTGCTACCGCAAGGTTACACTTATGAATGGACGGGCATGGCTTACCAAGAAGTACTGGCAGGCAACCAAGCAATCTATGCGTTTGCGTTGGCATTGATCTTTATCTACTTGTTCATGGTGGCTCAGTACGAGAGTTGGAGTATCCCTCTGGCGATCATCCTTGTGGTACCTGTGGCAACGTTAGGTTCTTTCCTTGCGTTGAATCTAACCGGAACGCCACTCAACTTGTACGCTCAGATAGGTCTCGTCTTGCTCATAGCGCTCGCGGCGAAGAACGCAATCCTGATTGTGGAATTCGCCAAGCAAGAGCGTGAAGAGAAAGATGTGGATATTGATAATGCGGCAGTAGAAGGTGGTAAGCTTCGTTTCCGTGCGGTGAACATGACATCTTGGTCGTTCATCTTGGGTATCTTCCCACTGATCTTCGCAGCAGGTGCGGGTCACGTGAGCCAAAACTCGTTGGGTATTTCACTAATCGGTGGTCTGTTGTGTGTACTTCTAGCGGGTACCTTCCTGATCCCGGGCTTCTACGCTCTGGTACAGAGAAAGCGTGAGAAGATCCACGGTGGTAGCACTAAGCTTGTTCCTCTTGATGACGAATAAGCACTGAGTTTCCTCAGATAGAAAAAGCCCGAAGCATGAGAGTGCTTCGGGCTTTTTGTTTATCTGGCAATAATGATTGCAAGGGAAGGTAGATTATACGCTGCGTGTTTTGAATTCAGCGACAGCATCATCCATTTCATGGGCCTGAGCCGAAACAGAGTTCACCTCATGCAAACATTCTTGCGCTGATTGCATGTTGTTCTCTGAAATCACGTTTAGCTCAGTAATCGAATCGCTCACCTGATTCATCACGATGCCTTGCTCTTCAATGGCTGATGCAATGCGCTCGGAGTTGCCCTGAATTGCGTGCATGTCTGCGATGATTTGCTGAAGGCTTGAATCTAACTTCTCCGATGCTTGTAGGGTTTGCTGACCCTGATCATTACACTGGTCGATATCAGATACCACCATGGACATTTGCGATTGAATATCAGACACCACGCGGGTGATTTCTTCTGTCGATTGATGAGTGCGACTTGCCAGTGCACGTACTTCATCGGCCACAACAGCAAAACCGCGACCTTGCTCGCCGGCACGTGCAGCTTCAATCGCTGCGTTAAGTGCGAGTAGGTTAGTTTGCTCAGCGATATCTTGGATGATATTTACTGCGCCGCCAATCTTCGCCACGTGCTCGTTGAGAGAGCCAATGGACTGCTGACTGTTTGAAAGAATACCAGTTAACTGGCCGACATTCGAAACTGTCGTCTCGACAACGGTACGACCTTGTTCTGCATTGTTTGCTGCTTGGTGAACGCCTTCCACTGCTACCGAAGTGCTTTCAGATATTTCACCAATGGTTGCGACCATTTGCTGAACGGCTGTTGCCATCGACGAAGTATGATCGGCTTGGGCATGAAATTGTTCCATTACGCCTTCTAGCTCACGGTGCATGTTGTCTGTGCTTGCCGATAACTGTGCTGACTTCTCCTGTGTTCCGTGGATAAGGTGCTCAAGTTTGTCTAATAGATCGTTTAAGTGATGGCTGATGTCCGCCAGTTCATCTTTCCCCGCAAGTTCAGAGCGTAGGCCCATGTTATTGCTTTCACTAATGTTTTTAATAGTGGTGAGCAAGCTACTAACGCGAGTATTGATCGAACGTGAGATTTGGAAGATCAAGGCAAAGATGATGACCAGCACAACCGCTGTGATGACTTGTTTCACCAAGTTGTTTTGGCTATCTCGAGCTTGTGCTGCGTCGCTCAGGGCAGATGAAAAGGTTTTAAACTGTTGTTCTACTGTGTGTGATAAAGCACGAGTATCACCCAATAAACCCTTATTGTAAGCCACGCCGATAGTTTGCTTTTGCGCAGCAAGCTGACGGGCACTTTCAATCAAAGCAGGTACGTATAGGTCTTGTAGAAGGCTTTCGTCCATTTCTCCGGCTTTAACAAGTTCTGAGAATTTAGTCAGAGCCATGACTTGTTGATGATCAGCATTTTGCTCCGCAGCAGAAAGCTCTCGCTCAAAACTTGCCCATAAGCCGCTTTCCGAATCTAGACCGTAGCGTCCGTAGGCAGAAACTAAAGTCTGGAAACCTTTTTGATAGGCCAATAAGTCTTGCTTGAATTGGTGGCTAGAAGGAAGGTCATAACGGTTAAGGATGCCAGCCAATTCTTGTTCAATCACCAAGAACTTATCGACGTTACCATCGAACTTATCAAGGTACTTGATGTTACTACGCAGTAAGAAGTCTTTTTCATTACGGCGTAAGTTAAGGAGACGAATCTCCAAATCACCAACGAGCTTAACAGCATGGCCGAGCTCTTGGCTTTGGTTAGCGAAGTGTGACGAGGTACCCAGCAGGGTCATAATGCCCAGAATGGCGATCACTCCTAAGGAGTAGAGCTTGTGCCTAATAGTCATAAAGTTTGTCCTGAATAGTTGACTAAAGTAAGGAGCCCAAAAAGGTTCCCAATGGCTAGCTCTGACGTTTATTAGTACAGCACTCTTTGGCGTTGCTGTTTCTTTGTCGCTTGCTTGTTTTTGCTATCAAGTCTACGACGTTGCGAAGCGCGAGTTGGTTTGGTTTTAATACGCTTCTTTTCTTGTCGGCTTGCAGATTGTATCAACGCTTGTAATCGATTTAGTGCGTCTTCTTTGTTCTGCTCTTGCGTCCGAAACTGTTGTGCTTTGATGATGATTACGCCATCTTTGGATATTCGGCTGTCAGAAAGGGCAAGTAATCGCTCTTTATAGAATTCTGGCAGCGTGGAATGACGTACGTCAAAGCGCAAATGTATCGCGGACGATACCTTATCAACGTTTTGCCCACCACTTCCTTGAGCCCTGATGGGAGATAATTGGATTTCCCAATCTTGAATTGTGACGGAGTTCGAAATTTTGAGCATGTTTACTAAATGCCAATAAGGAATGTTGTAATGGCTGATAAATTACCATCAGAGATGTACAAATAGAAGAATTGACATGAATACGATAGATTTAAGCCCCTATAAAGGGTTGATTTTCGATATGGACGGCACCTTAATCGACACCATGCCAGCGCATCTAGCAGCGTGGCAAGCGACGGCAGACCGTTTCGATTTCCCTTTCAACCAAGGTTGGTTGCACAGTTTAGGTGGCATGCCAAGCTTCAAAATCGTTGGCGAAGTGAACCGTCAACATGGTTTGTCTCTCGACCCTAAAACCGTATCTCGCTTCAAAATGGACACGTTCGCAGAGATGGAACAACACGGAGAAATCATCTCGTGTACCAACATCGTATTAGATGAACATCTAGGTAATAAGAAAATCGCAGTTGGAACCGGTAGCCAACGAGACAGTGCACTGCGTCTATTGGCGAAAGCAGGCATCTTGAAGAAGCTAAATGCTGTCGTCACAGCGACTGACGTCGAAAACCACAAACCTTTCCCAGATACATTCCTTATGGCCGCAGAACAACTTGGTTTAAGCGCACAAGACTGTGTGGTGTTTGAAGATACCGAGTTAGGCAAGAAAGCCGCTCACGCAGCAGGTATGGATTGTGTGATGGTGGAAGGGGATAAGTTAGTCTTTTATCCAAAAGCTTAATTCGCCATTGCTCAGAAGAGCTCATTCAATAAAAAACGCCGCAATTGATGCGGCGTTTTTTATAATTTTGTGTTTCATTTAATAAAATCACGAAAATGACAAAAGGATAAATAAAACTATATTGTGAAGATAATCAAAATATCCGGCTGATAATAAAGTAATATAAATATGCAACCTTGTTGGTTAGCAAGTGTTTATTATTATAATTCTGAACGAGATGCATTATGGCGAACTCACAAAAGGTTTTTGTTGTATCTGAAAATCCCGAGTGGTCTAAGTTAGTAATTGCAGGGCTTTCTCATAGTTTTAAAACGTACAACTTTTTTATTGAAGCTTCTGTCAATAAACTTTGGCAACTGAACGAAAATGATCTGGTTATTTATGACCGGACGACATTAGGTAATCCTTCTCTCCATTTAATATCTCCTATTACTCGTGGCGGGGCTTGGATATTAGCAAACGCAAGTAAGCAAGATTTGGAAGGTGTTAAAGGGCTGATTTCAATGGGGTGGTGTGGCCTTTTGGAGTCTGAGATGACTTTAGAACTTTTGCACAAAGCTACGAGAATGGTGACTTCTGGACAATTGTGGTTTAGTCGCGAAGCGATGTCTTATTCTTTAAGAAATATAGTGAGGGGGCAGGTCCATAACGGTTTGTCTATGGAAATGGTAGGGGCTAAGTATGAGTTGTCAGGTAAAGAACAAAAAGTGTTTCTATATTTGCTCCAAGGTTACTCCAATAAGGAAATAGCCGAACAATTAAATGTGAGTTTGAGTACGATTAAAACTCATGTATCACATATTTTGAGTAAAACAGGAAAACAAAGTCGATCTCAATTAGGTGCTTTAATGATGGAATAAAGGTTTTAATTGTTGTTCTAAATCAATTTAAGGTGTTTGTTGGCCTTTCCTCATCCTTTATTTGTTTCTTTCTGGTCAGATGACTGATGGTAAAAAAATGCTTTGAGCGTAAATTTACATTGTAATTTCCAATCAACTTTTTGACTTATACCGAAGGAATAAATGTAAAGGAGAACAATCATGAAACGTTTAGCAAGTATCGCAGCAATGGCAGTGCTATTTTCAGCGGGTGCAGTAGCAAATGATTGGACCGTAGGTACTGATGATGGCCGTGCTGACTTTTATGTGAAATTTAAAGGCGAAGTACCACAGCGTTGTGAAATGGTAGCAGATAATAGTCTAAAAGAACTTACGTTCGACCTTGCTCAAGATAAAGATACTCATACTTTCAAATTTAAAGCATGGTGTAACTCGTACGGTAACAAAGGAACAATGTATGTTGACCCATTTGATTTCGTGAACTCAAATGGCGACGAAATCCCAATGAAGTATACCTTTAAAGGAACAACTTCAACGAAGAAAAAAGGCGTATCTACAGTAGATGCACGTATTGTTAAAGAAGTTAAGATTAGTAATAAAATTAACAAGAAAATGAACCGTGAACATACGCTGACAATTGAATCTAACCCTCAAGCGGGCGCACGTTGGGGTGAGTACAGCGGTGCAATGTATGTATCACTATTCCACATGTAATAAATAGTTAAAGCTATTGGGGAGAGCAGTCTCCCCAATCTGAGGTGCTTTATGAAAACTATAAGACTGCTCGTTATCTCTATTATCTTAATGCCAATCCAAGTGTTGGCTTTTGAGCTTTTCCCTATGGTGCAAGGTGTTGATGATATTGGAAAAGGGACTTCGACGTTTTTTAAAGTGACCAATACATCTTTGGTTCCTTTGCCATTAGAGATGACAACCAGTAAACGTAGTGTCCAATTTAATAATGACGAGACTCTGCTTGAGACTGATGACCTAATGGTTTTCCCACCACAGATTTTAATTCCACCAGGTAAGTCCCAAACAATTAAAGTGCAATACATTGGCGCACCGAAGCAGTTCGCCGAATCTTATCGTCTTATCGTGACTCAATTACCACTCAAATCAGAGTCAGAGAAAGATGCAATTCAGATGCTATTTCGTATTGGGGCATTGGTGTTCGTCTCGCCTCAAAGCGCAAAAGATGACTTTACCAGTGCGGTAAACACGAATAGCAAAAATACGCCAGAATTAGTAATCAGCAATACTGGAACAAGTATTCTAGAGTTGAGTAGACACAGTTACTCGGTTGAATGGAATGGTCAAAAGAAAGTTTGGAATTGGGAACAATTAGAATCTTTGCTTCCAATGCAGTATCTGGTTCCAAACCAGCAAGTGAAAGTAAACGCAGAGTCTCTTTTTACTCAATAACGTCACACCTTTCAATAACGTAGGTCGATTATGTGGCGGTCAGTATTTATTGTCATTACGATTTTTATTTCCATTTCGGCTTGGGGAAGCGTTTATCGACTCTCTCTTCCTTTAGTCTATGGAGAGACACAGCTCGGAGACTTGCCTGTCGAAATTAATGGCATGTCACTGGTTGGTGTTTCTATCTCTGGATTGAATAGCGTGTTAGGCGGACGCATCACCGCGAAGTGGTGGCAGGAAAATACCCCAAAAAGTGGTTCGGACTATGTCACGGTTGAAACACTGAATGCGAAAGGGGTTTCTATATCACTCAACCCTGAATTGTTGGTCCTACAAGCGACGTTAGATTCTGAAATTCTAAACGAAACTGACATCAATTTATCATCAGGTTACCCGCTTTTTAAACCGAGTGAGAGCGGCTATGTGAGTTGGTTAAATAGCTTTAATCTCACCTACAACCACTACTGGGAAGATGACAGTGAAAGTTGGAACTCATCTTTAGATTGGTTATCTCAAGCAAACATTGGAGGAGCAGAGGGGGTAAATTTCCTCTTAGCAAATTACCTTGAAGCAACCGATGAAAGTACAGAGTTTTATCGTGGAGAGTGGGTCGCTTTTCACGATAGGCCAAATGTCCCGGTACGATTTTCAGCAGGCGATGTGGTGAGCGGTGAATCCGGTCACCTTTACAGTTTGTCACTTGGTGGCATATCAATAGAAAGTCGTTACTCTGACTTGCAACCCGATAGAGAAATTAGCCCTCAAAGTAGCCAACAATTGGTATTACTCGAGTCTGCGGAAGTTGAACTATATGTCAACGGTGAAAGAGTCTCGGGAGGACGCTTAGATCCAGGGCGTTATAACTTACAAAACTTAATTTTAGATAATGGTGCCAATGACATTACTGTCGTAGTCAACTATGTTTCCGGCAAACAAGAAGTGTTGCAGTTTACCCAATTTTATAACGCCACACTGTTAGCAAAAGGGCTTATTGATTATTCATTCTCATTCGGTCGCCCTATTGAGTACGGTGATCGAGCGGTTGGTTATGAAGATGCTTGGGTTGGAACAGGTTATATCGAGTATGGCTTAACGGACTGGTTAACCATTGGCAGCAATGGATTGGGGGCAGATGATGGCGCGGTGCTAGGCGTGTTGTCAACCGTTAAAACGCCAATAGGAAACGTAACTGGCCGGTACTCATGGAGTGGTGGTTCTGATTTTGGCGATGGATGGATTGCCTCACTAGATTATGAGAATAGTGTGATAGGCAGTGGTGACAGTCAGGCTCCTAACTTGAGACTTGCCATCGAGCGTTCCGATAATTTTAACAGTAAACCTTGGGGTGAATCCGAACCAGACAGTGATCATACTCAAATCCTAGCCAGTTACTTTTGGCAAATCACCAGTGAACTCGACTTATCTTTATCTGGCCGTTATGGGGAAACAGAGGAAGACAGTAGCGAAAAGCGTGGAACGGGACTATTCAATTGGCGTCGGGGGGGGATCACAATCGGTGTGGGCTCTGAATATGAAGAATCGTCTCAATACGAGGATGGCGACACGCGGTTTTTGTTTACGTTTGAATATAACTGGTACTCAACAGACAGCTCGAATCGTTTAGGTTTATCTTACAACAGCAAGGATGAACGTAGTCGAGCTTATTTCAGCAATGAGGCAAATAACTACGTTGGGGATGTCGGTGTACGAATCGATGCTGAGAGGGATCAGGACATTGATAATCAACAAGCGCAAATGAGTTATACCGCGAGCCGATTAAGAACCGAAGTCGAAGTTTCTCGTAACAAACTCCGTTCGAGTGATGATGAACAGTATCAAGGATCGGTACGATTAGCGACCGCCGTTGGAATGGTTGATGGCCAATGGGGATGGGGAAGAGTGACCTCGGGTCCATTTGTTTTGGCAAATGTGCACTCAAGTTTGGAGGGAGGCACTGCGAACCTTGACGTAAACTCGGAGGGTAAAGCAATAGCTAATGCCACATCGCAGTTCAATGGTATTGTTTCTGTCTCTCAACCGTTTGTTCGTAACGCGATGGATTATAACGTTGAAGATGCGCCTTTGGGGTACGACTGGGGTAACGGTAAGATTGAGGTGTCTCCAGGATCAGCGACAGGGCATATCCTAAATATTGGGTCTGATGCCTTTTATACTGCAACAGGATTTATTGAAGATGGCGATGGTGAGCCTTTGGCTTATGTTCAAGGTCGAATGATTCTTGAAGAATTGGACGTTGCTTTCTTTACGAATAAGCAAGGACGTTTCTATATCCAAGGTGTTCGTCCTGGCACGTATCGAATGGAAATTTCTCAGAGTGGAATACCAGCAATCAGCGTGACGATTCCTGCTTCCAAAGAGAGTTTGATTAATCTCGGAAAGTTATCTGTATTGGCTAAATAGCAAGGTGAAGATTCGAGCTTTGTTTAGGAATATAGATGGGGGAGATATGATGAAAAGTAGAATGAACACTTATGCCTTTGCTACGGCGATTTCAGCAATGGCATTGAGCTTTTCTGGCATTATGAATGCCGAACCAAATCATGATGCGAGTTGTGATGGAACGTATAGCGTTGAGATCGACAATATGCCTCAAAAGCCTCTAGCGAGTAAGCCTAATGCTCTTTGGTTCCAAGGACATGTTACATTAGATAGAGACCTCATCACGTGTGTTCGTCATGTTGAGATAAGTGCGAAAAGCGGCTGGCAGCATGTACTCAATGGGCCAAACGGAAAAGTCACCTCTACCGTGCTTAATGAACAAAAGAAAAGCTTAAATCGAAATGCGAGCGGTAACTTTGTTTTACCAGTTCGAGGTTCGCAAAGAGTGCCATTTTGGATTCATGTGCCGCAAGGGAAAGTTATGGCTCCAGGTTTCTACAAAGGCGATTTTGAATTCATTGCTAATGGTGACTTCACCTCTGAGCGTAATCAATTTCAATCATTAGATTACACTTTACCTGCATTTGTTCGAGCGCGTATTGAGGCGCCAAATAATGCTTGGATTTCGGTCGCGGGAACAAGCGTGTCGGTTGATATGGGCAATCTAACGAAACAAAATACACGCAAAATAGACGTTTATGTGCTGAGTAACGCGACAGTGCGATTGGAAGTGGATTCAATAAACAATGGGCACTTGGTGAACACTCAAAAAGCAAGTCATAAAATTCCGTACACCACGTTCTTGCAAGGCCGAAAACTAGAGCTAGATACACCGACGATATTAAATACACGAAAAGGTAAACAGACTCGATTCAATATGGCCTTTCAAAACCAAGCTGTACCTGGTGCTGCTGCTGGCCAGTATGAAGATGAGATGACGATAAGTTTGATTGCCTACTGATTAAAGTAAGTTGAAACCAATAAAAAACGCCGCAATCGACGCGGCGTTCTTTGTTCTTGCTTAGGATTATTGGATGTCCAATAGTTCCACATCAAAGATCAGTACACTTGCTGGTGGGATAGGGCCCGTACCGCTTTTACCGTAACCAAGTGTGCTTGGTACGAACAGGCGGATTTTCTCACCCACAACCATGTATTGCAGACCTTCTTGCCAGCCTTTAATCACTTGGTTTAGGCCGAATGTGATTGGCTCGCCGCGCTCTACAGAGCTATCGAAAACCGTGCCGTCGATCAGTGTGCCGTGGTAGTGCACCTTCACTTTGCTCGTTGCGGTCGGGTGAACATCACCAGTACCTTGCTCAAGTACTAGGTATTGCAGGCCACTTTCTGTGGTAATTACACCTTCTTTCTTGCTGTTCTCAAGCAGGAATTCTTGGCCTTTAGCAAAGTTCTCGTCAGCCACTTTGTGGTTGGTCCAAGTGCGGTAGATAAAGAATGCCGCTAGGACGAAAATAATAAGAGGAAACAGAAATTTAGACACAGTAGCTCCTTGTCTTATTTTGGTTGTTTTAGCAGATAGTTGATGGTGTCAGCCATAGCTTCAACGGTTTCGTGACCGCCAGTGATCACTTGGTATTTACCGTTTACGATAAACGCTGGAACTGAGTTAATTTGACCACGAGTTGTGATCTCTTCTGCTTTGGTGATGTATTCAAACAGTTTTGCTTGTTGCGCGTCGTCTAGTTGGTATGGGCTTACTAGGTTGCGAGACTCAAAAGCTTTCTCAACTGCTGCTTGGCGCTCATCTGCTGTTGCATCTGCACCCATTTGAACTGCCGCAAACAGCTCTTCCATAAATGCTTTGTCTGGTGTGCCGTTAACTTGCATTGCTGCAGTGTAGAAGATGATTGCGCTGATCTGTGCACTCTCGTTAAAGGTAACGTGCATCTTCTCAACTTTTTGTTCTGTCAACGATTCAATCTGAGGAACGAACTGTTCCATCGTACGACAGTGTCCGCAAGTTAGAGAGAAAACTTCAGTAACTGGCGCTAGGTTGTATTCAGCAAGAGAAACAGGTAGCTCTTCGTACTGCTTGCCTTGTTGTGGCTGACTATTGCCGTTATCACAAGCTGTAAGGGCAAATACTGCCGCAAAAAGTGCAGCGCCTTTAGAAATAGTTTTAAACATGGGTCAGGCTCTAAATAGTAAAATTGTTGCTAGTTTATCGGTTAACGGTATCGACGAAAACCATTTATACGGCTTGTTACACTAAAGTGAGACAATCGGAGAAAGTTTAGACAAAACATGGCTATGACGAGTCAATTAAAGGCTTCAATGCTTGAAAAATCGAAGATTTCGACCGTTACAAAGATCGCTTATGATAAGTGCAACATTGGTATTCTGCCCATCATTATTGATGAGGTTAGACAAATGAGAAGTGAAGTCAGAACGTTGGCACGATAGGTGCTTGGTAAATGGGATGAAATGGTAAAAAGCACTAAAGTTTGGACGATTTGAGCCGACATAGTGAACAGGAATTCATTCTACGTTGGTAACGGTATGAAGCATTGGTTTTTAGTTGCGTGCGGCCTTTTAGCCGGATGTGGCAGCATTAATTCGGATATGGTTCCGGGCGGTAATATGTTGGATACCGCTCCTCGAACTAACTCAGAACTTAGACACCCTGAGTGGGGTTATGCGAAGTCTTACGCATCAACACCTCGCTATGTGGCTCAAGCACCGAGCACAATGGGAAAAAAGTCACAGGGCGTGACGTCACTGGAGATGTTTTTAAATAGGCATCAAATCGCCCACGAAACCATCAGTGGCGACCACCTTATGGTGCGTTTGAAAGAACAGGTACACTTCCAAACTGGATCTGCGAGATTATCATCGCAGTCCGAAGACTGGCTACGTAATCTTGGGCATTATCTTGCCGGACGAACAGACGTTGATGTAGTGATTGATGGTCATGCGGACAGCACAGGCGCAGCAACCTTCAATGATTCTCTGTCTGAGAAACGTGCTCGCGAAGTTGAAAAGCAATTGTTAGCCACAAGCTTACCGCGCCAACGAGTCTTCTCACGTGGTTTTGGTGAGTATGTACCCCAGTGCAGTAATGCAACGGCAAGTGGTAAGGCGTGTAACCGCCGCGTGGAATTGATGTTGATTGTCGATCAGTAAATTCCCAATCTATTGAATTGAAATAGAAGAAAAGAGGCACCGTATGGTGCCTCTTTTACATCCGCCAATGTTCTTAGGGGGAACTAGGCAAATTCTTTTTCAATGTAAGCGACAATGTCTGAAGATTCGTAAAGCCATTGCGTTTCGCCATCTTTTTCAATGCGAAGGCAAGGTACTTTCACGCGACCGCCACCTTGTTCAAGTGCTTCACGATGTTCTGGGTCGTTTTTCGCATCACGTAATTCAATGTTCACGGATTGACGCTTCATAGCACGGCGAACTTTTACGCAGAAAGGACAAGCTTCAAATTGGTATAGCGCGTAGTTCTTCGCTTTGTCATCAACGCTTTTTTGTGCCTCTGCTGAGCGTTTAACGCCACGAGGAGAGAATACAGCGTTGAGAAGTAAGATGATTTTTCCCAAAATCCAACGGATAAACTTCATAATGATCCCTTGATGTTCAGTGGATGAGTGTCCTTGAATGTCATGCAACGAACTATAAATAACAGGTTATGTGTAACAACCAAAGGAAGCCGTTGCATGAAAGGAAGTAGTCTATCAGGTGTTTGGTTTTGACAAAACCATGTTTTTTATGAGGAAAACAGACGCTTTATCCAGCTAATTAGCCCACTGGCTTTTGCTGGGTTTGCTTCTTTACCGAGGTAAAAACTCTGCATTAAGTTGGTACGGAAAGCATCGAGATCCATACGTTTGATCACTAACTCGTGTTGCAGAATGTTTTGCGTTTGCTCAGCATGGTCGTGCGCAAGGCTAAAGTCCATGTTGAGATAACCTTGAGTATACAACCACAAATGTGTCACTCAAGACTTGCTGCATATGATGAGTCGACGTGGCGTGCTGCTCATAGAGAGCACTGGCTTCGATGTGAGATTTGGTTAAAAGCCCAAGTAGATGCAGCGCAGGGGCTGTCTCAGGCTTATTTTCACATACTCTAATGAACAATGGGGCTTGTTCCTTTGTCCAACGTCGCCTTGCTGCTTTGTGCTCGTTAACGAAGGGAATGTTTGTGAACCCCATTTGTTGGATCAGTTCATTAAGAGGCGTCATTACTTTGCAATTCCTTCACTGTCACTTCGACGTGTTGTTCGTTAATATCAACGAAAATAGAGGTGCCGGTAATCATAACAGATAGACTAGTGCCGCGGTCAAGGTGCTGTGAAATCAAGTCGATAGCGTCGTAATCTAGACTTGCCACATCCACTGGAAGCATGCCAAATTTGCCTGCCATTTTATCCCACCAAACCGATGCTTTCGTGTTGTACGTGTACACCTTCACATGCTTAGCAAGGCGTGATGCTTTCTTGATGCGGTCTGGTTCTGGCTCACCGATTTCAATCCAATGTGTAATGGATTGGTCATCTTCAACGCGCCACAAGTCCGGTTCTTCTGTCGTAGAAAGCCCCTTAGTAAACTCAAGTTCTTTTTGGGCATTCAAACAGTAAGCCAAAATACGCGCTAACATGCGCTGTGGTTTTTCTGAAGGGTGTAGGGCAATGGTCAGGTTTTTTGAATCGTAGTAATCGTTGTTCATATCGGAGATCGCGATACGAAACTTGTATATCGTCGGTTTAAGAGCCATAAGAGTGATCAATAATTTGAGGGCAAAAAAATAGCCAGCTAAAAAGCTGGCTACCATATCAAAATCTTAAAAGGATTAAACTAGAGTGATTTTCTCAGCTTGTGGACCTTTTTGACCTTGAGTGATTTCGAATTCTACTTTCTGGCCTTCAACAAGAGTACGGAAGCCGTCACCTTGGATTGCAGAGAAGTGAGCGAAAACGTCAGGACCGTTTTCTTGTTGGATGAAGCCGAAGCCTTTAGTTTCGTTGAACCACTTAACTGTACCAGTAGCTTTGTTAGACATGTTTATTTCCTAAATATCTAATTTTATGTAAATCTTCGCCTAATCGGCGCTTATAGCGTGGAAAAATAAATTGCTATTGCGTACCACAGGACGGGGGAATTACGAGTAATCCAACGAAATGTGAAAACAAAGAACTTTCTTTCTAGCCGTGTTCGAGTCTAGGTTAATTACGGGTATAGTCAACATTTATTGCTCTATCAAAGGCAAATATTTGTATCTAGTCACTTTTTATACAGTGTTTTTTTGATGAAATTTCAAATAAATGACGTTGATGTGAAGTTTTTGAAGAATAAAATGAAAATAATTCTACAAATTTGACTATTTTATCTAATTATTGTCCAATCTGGTTCGACCATTATGGAGGATCTATGGGAAAGAAAAAACTCAATCCTCAGCCAAATGAATTGAATCAAGATACCGAGTTTGGCAGAGGGGAAATCAAAGACAACGCACTTAAAGCGGTCGTCACCAGTCAACTGTTTAGAACGCGAGTTGTGAAAGCCAAAAAAGGCAAAGGCAGCTTCAACCGGAAAGCGAAGCATAGAGGCAAAGAGCCCTATTCAAAGTTCTCACTAAAGTGGATTTTGAATAGGGCTTTTTTCTTGTCTGAAGGTAATGGCGAAGCGGTGTTTTAGCGTTCTATTTTTGGCGAGTAAATCGAGTAGGCTGTAATTTGCCCTGCGACGATGGCAGAGAACATAAACAGTGCTGAGAGACCAATACTCGGAATTGGAAGGATCGATTGTTCAAATACCGACTGACTTGCACTGACCAAGACGCGACTGCCCGGGACCAGAATAATGATGCCTTGAACAATGTAGATAGAACCGGTCAGCTCCATCTTTTTCGCAATCCAAGTGCCGTAAAGTGTAATCAGAACGGTCGTCACCCAAGTACCAACCACCCAGCCACTTTCGAAGCCGAGATAGAATGGCCCCCACATCCCCAGCATCGCGACAGGAAGTCCAAGCAGTATATCGATAGGGCGAGCGTTAAAAATCACACCAAGACATGCTGAAATTAAGAACAAGCCGCTAATGTGCATCCAAATCGGGATTTCATTGGTGTAAGCAATAGACTGCGCTTGTCCCCAAATCGCTTCGCCAATGTTTAGCCCCATCGTGATACCAACAAACAGTTTGATCAGCGTGAGAGCGCATTGCCCCAATAAGCTAGTGCCCGAAACCAAATCATTAAACGCCAAACATTCGAGTGAGTTAGCGATGGAGAGGCCGGGCACAAATAAGACAATCGTAGCAATACATAGCGCCCAAACAGGGATCGGAAGTCCAGTGCTAGATAGATAAGCGACAATAATGCCGGTGAACAGCGCAGCGATAAACTCAACCGCAATTGCGCGTCTCGCTCGGCAAACTTGCTGACATCCCCAGACCATAAAACCGAGAATAAAAGCAAAGCCGACCGCCTCTAAGGTGCTGCCAACCAGCATCAAGTACGCGGGTGGAATGCCCATGTTTGCCAATGCGATAACCCACGAAGGATAACCAGCAGGTTCTGGAACGGGTTCGCTACTCGGTTGATTGATACGGATGATGGTATTCGCGAGCAAGCTGAGATTAATTGATGCCGGTTTAAGGCGCTTGAGCACGACCGCGTTGTTGTCATCAGGAAACTGATAGTTGATCGCGGTAGGTGTAGCTTGAATCATCACATCCACGCCATGTTTTTGCGCGTAGTGTTGAGTGTATTTCTCTACTTTGTAAGGCGCACAGCCACTACGATGCAGCGTATCGCCAATTTCGACGATTTTGTTAATTCTATATTGAGAAGGCATGGCGAAAGCGAAAATTTCGGCTCACAAAAAAATTGCGCGTAAGTTAACAAAGTGATTCTTATCGAGCGAATAATCATTACTTTTTTTATGTGATTTTGTGGGCTGTGTCAGGTGTTTTTACGCGCAATGATAAAACCTAAGAAAGCAGAATGTATTTATCGCACTTTTATCCATATAAATTTCATAATAATTCGCGATGAATTAATAAAATATTATGGTAATAAAGTACCGTTTTGCAGCACAAAGGTACTAATTTAGATTCATATCAATAAGAGTCACTTCCCATCATTAAAAGCTCTGCTATACCTTTAGTTCGAATTAAGTCTTAGATAATACTTTCGGATAGGTTGGCGAGAAGTAGGTATGGCTCTCATACGTTATAGTACTTATGGTTGGAAAAGCGCAACATTTGGCATCGCTCTGATGATCGTGAGTGTGTTTTACAGCGCCGCATCCCAAAGTCACGAGACCAAACAAGGTACCTTGATTGTTGCCAATTCCAAAGCTTGGAAACCATTCTCTTATCTTACCCCAGACGGCGAGCCACAAGGTATCTTGATTGATTTTTGGCGTGAGTACTCTGTTCGCAATGATGTGCACGTTAAATTCCTTTTGCTTGATTGGGAAGAGTCTTTACTCGCTGTGAAGGAAGGGCGTGCAGACGTTCATGCGGGGCTAATATATTCGGAAGCACGAAGCCAGTACTTGAATTTTGGTACGGTGATCATGCCCATTGATACACAGCTTTACGTGAATAAAGATGTGTTTGGTTTGGACATCAACTCAGTGCTTGAAGGCGAATCTGCGATGGAAATTGGCGTAGTTCGTGGTGGATTCGAAGAGCATTTTATTCGTAAACGTTATCCAAACGCGGCGGTAAAGCTCTATTCGAATAATGATGCAATGTTAGATGCGGTGGCAAAAAAGAAAGTCTTCCTCTTTGTTGCTGACACTCAAGTGTCGAACTTTTACATGGCCACTGCCCCCGAGCCTATTGCGTTCTTACCGGCCGCTCACCTTTATAGCAAAAATTTACGAATTGCCTCAGGAGAGGGCAGCCCTAAATCGATTGATGAGATCTCCAGGAACTTTGAGAGAGTGATGGAAGCGGATAAAGATCGCATACTCAGTCGTTGGATTCATATCAAAACCGTTTATCCGGCCTATTTGGCGCCCTTGACCGTGTTCGCTTTGGTTATTGCCGCCATGTTCCATATCTTTTCACTCAAAAGAACGGTGGCGTTGCGAACTCGACAGTTAACCTTGGCCAACCAGCAGTTGTTTGAGTTGACCCTAACAGACCCGCTTACCAAGCTTTATAACCGACGTCATTTGATTGAACGGTTGGCGACGTTAAGCGCAGTAAAAAGAGACCTGACGGTGATGGTGTTTGATATTGATGACTTCAAATCCATCAATGATCAATTTGGTCACTTGGCTGGAGATCAAGCAATCGTTGCTGTTGCGAATACCGCGAAATCGGTGACCGATGAAAAGGTTACATTAGCTCGAATTGGCGGCGAGGAATTTGCTTTGGTGAGTGTGTCACTATCGGCAGAGGAGGCCCAAATGCTGGCGTGTGAAATCTGTACTCAAATTAATCAAATGCCAATCCCATTAGATGGACAGAACATTCATGTGAGCATCAGTCTTGGTTGCGCGTATTATCCTAGGTTTGATGAGACGCCAAGCCTGCAAGATGCTGATCAGCTCATGTATCGTGGGAAAGCCAGCGGTAAGAATCGCGCGGTGTTCCAAATCATCAACAGAAACAAAGTGGAACCATTACTTCGTAAAGCCCAGTAAAATTTTGAGCGAGCTCTCGCTGACCTTCATCCTCTCCTTGCTATACTGATTTGAACTCCCTGTTTTTATTGTCATTTCTGGCGCGAATAGTGTTGGATTTGAGTGTCGAGGACGGTTATGCGTACTGCTTTGTTATCTCTATTGTGTTGGTCCATTTCATTTACTGCTGTGGCTGAAAGTGCTTTTGATATCGTTCAAAAGTCAGAGCAAGTAATGCGCGGTGATTCCAGTTATACCGAATCTACAATGGAGATCATTCGTCCTGATTGGACTCGGTCGATGACCATGAAGAGTTGGACAAAAGGGACGGATTTGTCTTTGGTGTTGGTTACGGCGCCAGCCAAAGATAAGGGCAGCGCTTCTCTAAAACGACAAAGAGAAATGTGGAATTGGGTGCCGAGTATTGAACGCGTCATCAAAATTGCGCCATCTATGTTGAGCCAATCGTGGATGGGTTCTGACTTCACCAATGATGACTTAATCAACCAGTCCTCTATCGTGGTCGATTATCAACATGAATTGAAAGGCGAGGATACATTTGATGGCGACAAGGTTTGGGTGATAGACGCCGTTGCAAAGTCCGATGCTCCTGTGGTTTGGAGCAAAGTAACGTTGTGGATTTCCAAATCGACCTACCTACAGCGCAAAGTAGAATTCTACGATGAGTTTGATGAGCGAGTGAACGTGATGACGACTTATGACGTGAAAGAGCTCGGCGGGAGAAAATTGGCGACCAGAATGGAAATGCAGCCGCTTGATAAGCCAGACAACAAAACCGTACTCATCACCCACCAAGCGCAGTTTGATTTCGATATCGATGACAGCTTTTTCTCTCAGCAACAGATGAAATCGCTGCGCGACTAAGTTTGGATAAATGAACGGCTAAAAGAAGAAACGGATATTCAAACATCAACGGAAGGAAGCGAATCAATGCTTGTGAAACTGGCTTGGCGAAACCTCTGGCGACAAAAACGCAGGACACTACTGACGGCGTCGGCGTTGGCATTGGTGCTGTTTCTTTCGCTTATTACGCGAGCGTTTCAAGAAGGCAGTTATACGTCCAATATCAAAAATGCCGCCAAGTTTTATACGGGTCTGATTCAACTGCAAAACCCCGAGTTTGGTGACTCTTCCAGCATTGATGATGTCTTGCCGCAAACCAACACCTTCATTTCGGCGGCGAAAAACAATCCCAATATTGATGTGGTATTACCTCGGGTAGAATCTTTTGCTTTAGCCGCAAAAGACGAACGCTCAAAAGGCGTGATGGTACTAGGCGTTGAGCCTGAAGCTGAAGATCAATACTCCAATATCAGCGACAAATTGATTGAGGGAAGCTACATCCAATCAGGGCAAAAATCAGTGCTAGTTGGTGGTGGTTTAGCGAATTATTTGCAACTCAAGGTTGGCGATGAATTGGTGCTTTACGGTGTCGGTTATAGGGGACAGACTGCGGCAGGTTTATATCAAATCTCGAGCATTCTTCATTTTCCTTTGCAGCAGCTTGATTCTCAGTTGGTGTACATGCCGCTTGATACCGCGCAAAGCCTGTATTCATTGGATGACCAAGTCACCGCATGGGTTTTAAATACTGAGAGTCTAAGAGACTTACCTGATACTGTTGAACAGCTTAAAGCCGAGTATGGCAAAAATGTCGCCGTGAAAGATTGGAAAGAGTTGTCGCCTGAAATGGCACAGCAAATCGCCTTGGATAAAGCGGGCGGTATTTTCTTGATTTATATTCTCTACGGCATTGTTGGTTTTGGCTTGTTTGCGACAATCTTAATGACGACATTAGAACGCCAACGTGAGTTCGCTGTCATGCTGGCCACCGGAATGCTGCGCTCCAAGCTCGTCCTTCTGCTCACGATAGAGTCTCTGTTTATGTCCGTTATTGGCATCATTATTGGGCTTATCGTGAGTGCTCCTGTGTTGGGGTATTTCTACTTTAATCCAATCGAAATTACTGGCGATGCTGCCAAGCTCATGCGCGAAAGTGGCTTTGAACCTATTGTGCCTGTCTCGCTCGACCCACATTTACTGCTCAATCAAATCGTAGTCGTGCTGTTGATTCTTTTGTTGTGTTTGCTTTATCCAATGGTTCGCATGTTTCGAATGCCTATTGCAGCAGGGTTAAAAGGAGGTGCTCATGCTGGTTAAGTTGGCTTGGCGTAACTTGTGGCGCAACAAGTTGAGAACCTCAATCATGCTCGGAGCTATGGTATTTGGCTTGATGGGCGTGGTTGCCATGATGGGATTCATGAATGGCTTGGTCGATAGCATGATTAAGAACGCCATCTCTTGGCAAACCAGTCATTTGCAGATCCAGCAAAAGTCCTACTTGGTCAATCCTGAGCTAAAAGATGTGATTCCCGATGCGGAAAAGATAAGCAAAGTGTTGGCGAGTAACCGAGAAGTGAAAGCCATTTCTGAGCGATTTCTAGCAGATGGCATGATAGCGTCGGCGCGCAGTACACGTGGTATTCGCATCAATGGCGTGAATATCGATCAAGAGCAAAACATCACGCCTCTCTCACATCACATTGTCGACGGAGAATGGCTGAGCGAAGAAGGCAGAAATCCGATTTTGGTATCGAGCAAGATAGCTGAGCGATTAAAGCTACGCGTTGGCTCCAAAGTGGTACTCACTCTGTCTGATGTGAATGGGGAGGTTGCAGGTGCGGCATTTCGTGTTCGAGGCATATTCAAAACACCATCGACAGGGTTTGATGACGGGAATGTTTACGTCCGAAAAGCGGATCTTGAAAAGGTAGCGGGGCTGAGTGGCACGCACGAAATTGCGATACTCCTTACTTCTAATAACGATCCTGAGCTCAAGCAGTTACTGGCGTTCACTCACTCTATTTTGCCGCCGGAAAGTAAGGACTTGCTCAGTGTGAGACCTTGGCAGGAGATCCAGCCTTTGCTCTCTACCATGATGAGCACGATGGAAGTTTCTAACCAAGTGATGCTGGTGGTTTTTGTGCTGGCGATGACCCTTGGCATCATCAATATCATGTTGATGTCAGTGTTTGAACGTACACGAGAGTTCGGTGTGTTAATGGCTGTCGGGATGCAAAAACACAAGATACGCTTGTTGATCGTTTTTGAAACCTTGTTCCTCGGATTAAGCGGTTGTGCGCTTGGGTTGCTCGGGAGTGCAATTATGCTCAAGGTGCTGAGTATTACCGGATTGTCGCTGGCTGGCATGGCAGAAGGGCTAGGGGCTTATGGCGTGGATACCTTGCTTTATCCACGGGTATCAATAACGGAATATCAAATGATCATTGTCGCGATTTTTGTTGCCAGCCTTATCGCAGCCTTGTATCCCGCACGACAAATTTTGAAGCATCGACCAGTGGATGCCATGGCGGAGAAAAGCTAATGACCATCAAACTAGAAAACCTAACTAAGATTTACAACGCCGATGGTGATTACCCTGTGCACGCAGTGCAGTCGGTAGACTTAGAGATTAAGCAGGGTGAATTTGTTGCGATCATGGGACCATCCGGTTCGGGCAAAACGACGTTGCTGAACATGATCGGCGGTATTGATGCCCCAAGCTCTGGCAAAGTGGAAATCGACGGTTGCATGATTTCATCGATGTCAGAAAAAGAACTGATCGCCTATCGTCGCGATAATATAGGCTTCATCTTCCAAGACTATGGTTTGTTACCTGTGTTAACCGCGCTTGAGAATGTGGAATTCGTCATGCAGCTGCAAGGTAAAACGGAGCGAGAGTGCCGTGAACGTGCGACGTCCTTACTTGAGCAAGTGGGATTGGCGGAACAAATGAATAAGGTGCCAGGTAAGATGTCCGGCGGACAGCAGCAGCGTGTTGCGGTTGCTCGTGCTTTAGCGCCGAAGCCTCGTTTTGTCATGGCGGACGAACCTACTGCCAATCTAGACGCTAAAAGCACCGCGGAGTTGCTCGACATTATGGAGCAACTTAGCGAACAAGAGGGGACGACGTTTATCTTCTCGACCCACGATTCGCGAGTGATAAAACGTGCACACCGAATTATCGTGTTTGAAGACGGTCGTTTGGCGCGTGATTTCAGTAATATCGATAATCGTGCAGAGAGGTCGCATGCATAAAGCTATTTCTCATTTGTCTGCGACTTGCACTAAAGCTCTCCCATTCAATACTGGCTTGCCCAGAACAAAAATAAATCCAGTGTTTATTAAGGCGTTAAGTCTTTCTTTGCTTAGTCTTCAGGCTAGTTCTGCCTTGTCTGCTGTTCCCGGATTAGAGCCTCAAAAGTCATGGGATTTGGATGGTTACATCAAATACATGGCAACCTACAGTATTCCTGATGGCACTGATAATACGTTCGATAATCTGATACATAATCGGCTGAATTTTGAATACCGTTTTTCCTCTAGCTGGCGTGTGAATGTTGGGCTACGAAATCGAGCACTTTGGGGCGATTCTACCGACTTTCCTGGCTATGCCGATTTGGTTGCGTTGGATTCTGGTTACATGAATTTGAGCAAAAACTGGCATGAAGATGATGTGGTCATTAACAGTCAGCTTGATCGTCTATATCTCACTTGGCAGCAAGATGACTGGGGAGCGCAACTAGGGCGCTTTCGTATCAATTGGTCGATGAATACGATATGGAATCCAAACGATATCTATAATGCGTATTCGATTTACGATTTTGACTATGAAGAGCGAGCAGGCACGGATGCGGTCATGTTGAGCAGAAAATTAGGTTTTGCCGATGGGGTAGATTTGGTGTTTTCACCAGCTCGTCAGTCAGGGCAGGACAGTACCTCACTGCGTTACTTCGCCAATCAATCGGGATGGGATTATCAGTTTATTGCAGGGCGAGCTCGGATGGATTACGTACTCGGCGCTGGTTTTGCAACGGATGTGTTTGATGCGGGTTTTCGTGGAGAGCTCACGTGGTTTGATCCCATTGATCCAGAATTTGAGGGTGAACCGACTAAAAAGACCACAGTTGCCAGTATTGAATCGGATTACAGCTTTGGCGGTAAACGCAGCTGGATGGGGCGTGCAGCGTGGTTATTTATCTCTGAACCGCAAGATGCATCGAGCGCATTGGCGTATTTGAATCTTCCTCTCGACGCAAAAACTTTGAGCTTTACACGAAATACATGGTACGCCGATGTGAGCTTTGACTTAACGCCTCTAAACCGCGTCACGCTCTCAACCAGTTACTACGACGATCATTCCTATTTCCTTGGGATATCGAGTAACTACTCTCTCGCTAATGACTGGCAGTTGCTCACGGTAATCCAAAGCTTTAACGGTAGCAGTGGCAGTTTGTTTGGCGAAGCACCTGCGACTTTGTTGTTTGCTAATATTAAATACAGTTTTTAGATATATGTTTTAAAAGTGAATTTATTTAACTGTTAGTAGGTGAAACTCTTCTATCAACTCTGATGTAAATACGATACTGAATGTTGCTCCATAAATCCCAACCCGCTCACGCTTTGACAGTTGAGTGCAGGGTTGATATGAAATTAAATGCAATTTCTTGGTAAAGCTAAAAAGCCTTGTCTACACTCAACGTAAAACGAATGTTATTCGTTGGGTGGCATATTAATTGAGCCACGGAGAAAAGTAGCCAAAGAGCTACACCAGTAAAGTTGGCTGATAAGGACGGGGAAATGAACAACGAGTGTTTTGCTAGGTCCCGAGGTGTCACGGATGAGATGCCAATGAAAGAAACGTTTTCTGCAGGTAAAGATCCTTATGCACATTACCTAAAAGACATCGTGGGGATTGATTTACTCTCTCGAGAAGATGAACTGTATTATGCCAAACTCAATCGAGCGGGGGATAAAGAAGCGCGCGAGGTGATGATCGAATCTAATTTGCGTTTAGTGGTGAAGATTGCCAAAAGCTACTTAAAACGTACTGGCAACAATTTCACGCTGCTTGATTTGATTGAAGAGGGCAACATTGGCTTGATCAAAGCGATCGATAAGTATGATCCTGAGCCGGGTTATCGCTTTTCAACTTACGCAGTGTGGTGGATTCGCGAAAACATTGAAGCGGCATTAATGAACAACGGTCGCACGGTGCGTTTACCTGCTCACGTTTGTAAGGAGATAAATAGCCTTGCGTCGAAAAAGCATGATGCGAGCAAAACCATGAGCAAAGACATTTCGATTTCAGAGTTGTCCCACTGTTCTGGCGTAAAGGTAGAACGTGTTGATGAGTTAGTCGCGTTGAGCGGCTTTATCGATGTTTCAACAACTGTCGACCTTAATCATGCGCCATTTGTGCTCGAACAGTGTGAAAGCGAATACGCAACAGACCCACAGCAAGATTGCGAAGACCATTGCTTTACTCAAGCACTGGAACACGTCGTTAACACATTGCCTGTGAAGTTGCAGCAAGTGCTGATTCATCGTTTTGGTTTGTTTGAACATAACGTGAAAACATTAGCTGAAGTCGGGGACTTACTGAATGTCTCTAATGAACGCGTGAGACAAATGCAGAAAGAGGCAGTAGAGCGAATACAAAAACGTCTTCAGTTTGATGGATGGGTGTAATACCAGTTCAATAGCTTCTAAAAAGCCAGCGTCATTGCTGGCTTTTTTCTATCTGCGCATTGCTCAGTTGGTCTTTGCTTGCTCTTCGGCAAAAAGCAGTAACTCAAGTTGTGCTTTTGCGGAGGGTTCGAGTGTCCAGATGCTCAATATACGGTTAAGGGCAGCTCGATACACTCTGCTCTTGAGTAAGAACGCGAGTGTGCTCGTGTAGTTGTTCACCACTTGAGTTTGTGTTGCCACTAGCTCCGCTTTGTTTGCGATGTCGATTTGCTCGAGATTGAAATCAGGCAAAAATGCACACTCATACCACACCTCGACAATCTCGCGGATTTCGAGTTCTTCTTCAGGCACATCAAAGTCCTGTAATGCGTGGTTTTCTGGTATCGCTGATAAATAAACCACATCCAATTTGTCAGCAACAAATGTATACATCTGAATCCTAAATACCTCTAAATCTCGGTCGAATCATCTCTCTGGTTTATATCTTTGTCAATTGTATCTGTCCGATTAAAGAGTTAATTGTGAATAAGCGCCACAGTATTAACTTAAGCTGTTTAAGTATTTGTCTGTTAAGCCAAAATATTTCAAGTTGCCGTCTGGCTCTAATACCAAACTCATGTTCGAAGTGGCGATCAAGCCCGGATCATTGGTAGAGAACACCACGGTTTTGTTCAGCAGTTTATCGGTGAACAAGCGGTTGAAGTACTGGGCATTTTCTTGCTCAGCGCCATTGAATGGTTCATCAATGATGATCAGTGATTGTTCACAGCTTCCAAGCCCCAGCGCGAGGCGTAATTTCTGTTGAATACCGTTAGGTAAGTTCTTGCATTTATCTACGCTTAGCTGAGTGTTCAATCCTTCTGGCAACCATGCGTCGAGTTCGAAAAAGCTCACCATCTCTTGCATCTTTTCTGTAGGGATGAGTCCGTTATGCAAGATGAAGTTAGTCTCCAGAGAGCCTTCAAAAATATGCAAATTAAACGGGATGTAGTTAATCGAGGTTCGGTAGCGATAACTGTTGAACTGTTTGATGTTGTAGCCGTCTACCGACACTGCGCCTTGGTATCTATCCTCTAAACCCGCAAGAATGGAGATTAGCGTGGTTTTGCCGCAACCAGTCGGTCCACAAATCACCACTTTCGCCCCTGGGGCAATTTTAAACCCGAGATTGGTTAAGCCCGTTGCTGCGCCAGTATAGCGATGGCTTACACCGCTGCCGACAATGCTGCCTTGGAAGAGGCGAATAGGGGGGCTTTTCTCCAACGTTAGCTTGTCGTCATTCATCGCCATAAGGTTGTTGATTTGCGCAGAGGACGCCTTAATGGATTGGAATTTGGATATGGAGTTGTAGATACACATTATTGGACCTAACGCCTTCCAGACTAAAATTACGGTTGCAAGCATGGCGCCTGCGTCTGACGTGCCATCCATTACACCGATAACCGCGGTCACGATACTTGCGGTACCAATTACCTGAATCAAACTGCCACCTGCGGCTTGAACCTTGCTGTTGGTCACCGCAACGTTCTCTGCATCGTTGGTGCTTTGCATGTGTGAAGCGCTGAAGCGAGATTGAATAACGCGCAACAGTGGTAAGCCTTGGATGGTTTTGATGCCGCGAAGAATCTCATTCCATTGGTAAGAAACCATGGCGTTGGCGCGAGAGCTCTTAGATGTGGCTTGTGAGTAGATGTAACGAGAATAAACACAGAACACCAACATCAGAATCAAACCCGCCATGACGACCAGTGCAGCAGTTCCTGACATGATGGCAATCGCGACAATGAACACGATAACAAACGGCATGTCGAAGTAGCTCAAGGTTGACTCTGCGGTTACTAATCGGCGGAATGTGTCGATGTCTTTTAAACGCGCCAACTGAGAAGACACGCCAGCGGTGGATGTCATCGCATAAGGGAGCCATAACAGCTTGGATATAACCGCTTGAGAAATGTGCACCGCCAAGTCCTTACCTGAAGTGGCAATGATGTTGACTCGCATCTTCTTAAAAAAGTATTCCGAGAATCCAACAATCACAGCAAATAACGTGAGCCAATAGAGCGTGGCTTGGGAGCTAGACGTCAAGGCGAAGTTGTACACACTCATGATAAAGAAGGGTTGGAGCGCGCCCAAGATACTGATTACAAAGCTAAGAATAATCAGGCTTTTGAGTTCATTGTTGTAGCGATAGAACGCGTATTTAATCCAGTTACTGCGGTCTTGAGATTCAGGTGGCGGTTCTCGGAACAAGCGCGAGTATTCGCTGATCGAAACTAACAAGCACGGCTTCTTGCAGAGTGGGTATTCAATGGTGTTGTTATTTGTGTAATCAAACAGGATCAGTTTGCCATCTTTGGTTCCCAAGAAAATCGCAGTGAGGTTTTCTATCTCGATAAAACAAGGGTGAGGGTGTCCCTCGATGTGCTCCAACGTTTTTAATTTGGTGACGTCACAACGGTAACCAAGGCGTTCAATGGTGGCGATAAAACTGTCGCTGTCTTTTGGTTTAGGGATAAAAGCGTCGCTGAGGATAGAAGGTGTGCCTTCCCATTCAAGCGCTATGAGGGTGTAAGCTAGACCACGAATCAAAGGTGACTGATTGTATCGCTCGTCATAACTGCGAGCCTCAAAGTCCAACAAGCGCTGAGGGACATTATTAAAATCAACCAAAATACTCATTGCTCACCTCCGGTAAGTTTGACGCGTTTGAGGCGATGGTTGAGTTTGTCCATCTTATTGCTGACGATGATGAGTATTTTGTCGTTGGCGCGATACGCAGTACTGGTCAAAACCAATCGAGCAAAGTCGTCGTCATAAACACAGTCGATGTCGTCGAAGATCAACACACGTTTGTTCGCAAGTAAGGCACGCACCAGCAACAAGGCATAAGCGACTTGGCGTGAGAATGGGTTGCGTAAATGTCCTTTAAGCTCGGTGTAAAAACCCGCGGGAAGGGCATCGATTTGTGCTTTGATGTTCATGGTTTCGCAAAGCGCAAATGCGGTGTTATTTAAGCTCGGGCGGAAACAAGTTAGGTTGTCGATGATGGTCCCTTCGACGAACGAACTGGTTTTGTCCACCATGAGCACGCTATTACGCCAGACGTTGTAGTTGACATCATCGAGCGGTGTCACGTTGATTTGGATATCGAGCTTGCTGTCGGTGTTTTGCCGCGTAATGCAATTGGCGAGGTGGGTTTTGCCTGCGCCGCTTTTCCCTGTAAGCAAGTAAGCCTGACCGCGTTCAAACTCGATGCGTTGCTTTTCCGAATACTTCACCGATATACGCTCGACTTCTGTCGTGTCATTTTGTTGTTCTACAGATGCAGCAAGTTCAAGCAGTTCGGCGATACGTTGAATATGAAGCTTGTTCAACTCCCAGCGGCTCACCGTGCGCATCACTTGTTGGTATGGGGCGAAGTAGCGGTTGGTAAGCATGATGATGGCTGCCATGATGCCTTGGCTCGATTGCATGTTGATAACGGCCGTTGCCAAAACCACCACCACACAAGCGATGGAGAGCTGTTGTATGAGCGACAAGATAAGGCTGAAGTTCGATTCGATTTGCTCGTATTTGATGTTCTCGACTTCACGCTCTTCCACCATTTGTGTCATCAAGCTCTCAACGCGATATTCCATATTGCGCGCTTTGATATCGAGTGGGCTAGAGATGATCTCGATGATTTTTGAGGTGGTTAAGCCTTCGATGTCGGATTTGTTTTCTAGGCTGTTGATCTTTTGCTTGGAAAGGCTGAGTGCGAACACGGCCAAAACGATGGAGGCAAGTAAGATGGTCACCCCAGCCCAGATGTTGATCACACCGATAATCAGAATGGTCAGTATGCTGACTGCAAGGTTGATCAATGCCCGTACAGATTCTCCGCCAAAGAAGGATTTAATCTCTGGAATGGTAGCAATACGCTCTAGGTATTCACCGGGTTCTAGGCGACGAAACTTCGATATCTCAGCCAAACAGATGGATTGAAACACCTTGTTGGTTAGGTTGGTTTCGAACTGCTTCATGATCACCGACGAAATCTTCTCTTCCTGATTTTTTAAGTGATAGTCGAGGAAGATGGTGATCAAGATAATGGCAAACAGAAGAAACAGTGTGTCTTTGGCTTGGTTAGGTAAAACTCGGTCAAAGATAATCAGAATCGAAAAGGGCAGCACTAAACCAAACAGTGTTGAGATGACCGTTGAGAAAGTCAGATAACACTTGTCAGCAAAGTTAATCTTCTGGGAAAAATGCTCAGTTTGCATTGCGACCTCCTTTCTTAATCGATGGTTTGGAGAGAAGGTGTTTTGGAACTAAGTCTTGATTGCTTCTGCCTTCGATATCGCTCATCAACTGCATGATGCTTTCGATGGATTGCACCGACAACATGCCTTTGATTTGTTCAAGATTGATCGATTCAATGATGTAGTCATAACGCGCGCTCTCGTAATCACGTAGCGCGCTAAACAGTTTACTTTCCGCTGCCAGTAAGTCGGTAATGGTTCGCGTACCTAGCTGGTAAGCGCGTTGAATGCCTTTGTAGGAAGCGTAGTTGGCTCGGATGATGTTCTCGTAACTGCTAATAGCTCGGGAGAAGTCATTAATGTTGAGTACTGAGGTGTTAACGCTATTGCGAGTTGTGAACAACGAATCTTGGTACAGTAGCTCCGTTCGCTCGATAGCAGTCGACGATTTTTGATAACCGTAGTAATCCGAACCGCCGGAGAAAATCGGCACATTCAAGTTCAAACCGACGCTGGTGGAATTACTGTCCCCTGTTGCGGTTGGGTCGGTTCGGTCATAGTTGTTCGCATCGTCGTAACGGTAACTGGCAGAGAGCGATACGGTCGGCACAAAGTTTGAACCGCTTTCTTTCAAGCCTCTTCGGCTTCGCTCTACGGTTTTCTTCGCAACCAATAAATCGTTATTGAGCTTCAAAGCTTGTTCAAGAATCGCGCGTTGTTCGGATTCGCTGATTTCTGCTAAGGGCACGCTTTCGTAGATGTCCTGCGATGGGGTGACCGGGTATTGAACTTGAATCTCTAAACCGTTCAAAATCACACGTCTGTCTTTCTCTAGGGTTCTTAAGCGATTGGCAATGCCTTCTTTCTGAGCAATCACCTCATACAACTCGCTCGCCGCAGTGTTGCCAAGCTCCACGTTGCGGCGCATTTGGCGCTCACGTGTTTCAGACGATTTAAGCTCGACTTTGGTGGCTTTGATTTGCGCGTTGTTTTTCAGGTACTCGAAATATTGCGTCGCGATTTCAGAAATGGTGCCCTGAATTTTGTTCTCGTGCTTGATTTCTTCAATGTTGAAATCAAGCTTCGCGGTGCCGTATTTGAAGATGTCGCCAAGGTTAAACACCGATTGAGATAAAGATACGCTGTAGCTGTTTGAGTTGTAGCTTGAACGCGTATCTGGTGTTCCCGTTAATATGGTCTCATTTTCATTCCATGTGGTGTCAGCGGCACCGTTTAAAGAGGGCAGGAACTTAGAACGGCTAATGTCGATGTTGTATTCGTTTTCTTCCACGCCTTTATCACTAGCGCGCAGAGATAAGTTGTTTTCCAAGCCGAGTTTGACCGCCTCAAGCAAGGTGGTCGCCATTGCCGAAGGAGCATTGCTCAATGTAAGCGCTGCCAATACGCAGCTAGTTAAGTTTCTGTACCGCCACATACTTGTTGATCACCTTGATGATTTCGTCGTTTTTATAAGGTTTGCTGATCACGTAATCCATTCCAGCTTCGATACAAGCTTGGTGTTCATTACTGCTGGTCAATGCTGTCGCACCTATAATGGTGCAAGGGTTTTGTCCGCTTTCTTGTTCGTATTGTCGAATGCGTTTGGTTGCTTCAATACCGCCCATGCCCGGCATGATGCAGTCCATAAAAATGATGTCTGAGCGCTGATTCATGAAGTGCTGAACGGCGTCTGCGCCATCGCCAACGGTGTCGGCTTCGTATTCCTGCTTGCTCAAAATACGTTTGAGTAGAATCTGTTGAACACGGTCATCTTCCACAATCAGGAAGGAGCTGTTCTCCATCTGATCTTCAGAAGCTTCCGCTTCCATGATTGCTAACAGATTGGGGATGAACTCATACGGAAGCGCAGGAGAGTTCAGAATCTTGTCGACAAAGGTATGGCTCTCTTGTGCTTGCTGAGTGCTAGTGACAGAAAGCAACAACTTGGTGTTCGGATGATTGCGTAGTTGCGATTTCACTGTTTTGCTCAGTGAGGGCAGTTTGTTTGGCTCGAACGTATCGGTCAGCATGATGGCGTCGTATTCGCCAAAGGTTTTTGCAGCAGAGAAGAGCTCGTTCGGCGTTCGAATTGGCGTGATTTCCAAGCCCAAGTTGACCAACATTTTGTTCATCACATCAATGCGCAGTTGAGAGTTGGCACACAGCAACAAACGTTTATTGTCGAAGCGAGTTTTTTCGGTGTGGAAGCTTTTGGCTTTTAAATCGAGCTGAATTTGAAAACGTTCCTGATTGCCCGATTGATACCAATGGCTCTCGTAATAGCCATAATCCTTCAGTACACTTTTCGCCAAATCGTCTTTGGTTGCGGTGTGCTGTTTATGGTCGCTCCAGTGTAGGGTATTGAGCTTGGCAAACGGCACATCCAGTGTGGTTAAGAAGTTTAGATTGATGGTCAGGCGAGTGTTTTCAATGTCTGACGCCGCGCCCGATTCAATGGTGACAAACAGTTTCTTATCGGCTTTGAGTTGGATGGCGTTCGATAGCTGTAGGAATAACACCCAGAATAAGCTGGTGGACTGTCCTTCAACACGGTTTGGTAAGTTATCCGAGATAAAGCAGTCTAGCTCACCTTCATTCCGCTGTACTTTTGAACTGATGTGAATCATCAATTCAGACAGCACATTAAGCAGTGAAAACTCTTTCGATTTGCTCTCTGTTCCTTGTGAAATGAGTCGGTTGTAGTTCTCTGCCAATTCAGACAGGGTATTGGCAGCCGACGTTATATCTTGCGCCATCAACACGCCGCTCTCATCGGTCTCTTGTACGAGGTATTGCACGCCGCCGTTAATGGTGTTGGTGATGCCTCGAATCTCGTAACCAATCAGAGCATAGAGTTGCTTGTAGAGATCGTTATTGCGTTTTTGCTCTTCGAGTTTGCTGAAAATCAGTTTTAGGTGAGAGTAGATCTGACGCTGCTTCGGATTGATGCTCACTTCATTGAGCAACTCTTCCAGCCTTTGTAAATCCAGTTGTTTGAGATCTTGATACAGCCCATCAAATTCTTGGTCAATGTCGCGCTCATTTGAACTGGATTTTCTCAGTTTAAGGATCGCCACTAAATTCGATAGAACGGCGATACCAACCAACACAACAACGACCATAAACAACCAAATGAAGAACTCGTTTTTCTCCATCATTAGGTCGCTCGCATGGTTGTTAAACATGGTGCGGTAGTTGTCGTCCATTTGTAGGTAGTTATTGGTGAGCGAGAGATACAGTGCCAACACATCGTCACGTGTTTTTGAGCTGTCCGAGAAGCGATTAATCGCCAATTCAAGTTGCGTATATTCGGTCGCGCCCACCAAGCTAAACTCGGTTTTGTTGAGTGATGCGAGAGATTTAAACTGGTCAATTTCGTTCTTCAGAACCTCAAAATCGAGCTCTGTTGTACTGCAATAACGTGCGGCTAAACAGCGTTGAAGCGTTTGGATATCAAGTTCGATGGTTTGGTTGAGTTGTTGAGCTTGAACCAAGAGAGGCGCGTTTTGCACTTGCTCCACTGAATCCACTTTTTCCCAAGAGACATACAAATAAAAGGCGAGGGCAGCCAGCACCAAGCTGAAAGCAATGCTTAGGCGCATAACAGGAACGGAAATATTGTAGGAAGGTTTGTTACTCATCCATTACCTCTCATCGAACGCGTCTTCGATAGCCGACATAACCGGCTTCGCAGCGTATTCGATAACCCGACGTGACCCTGTTTTCACGTCGGCGGTAAACTCCATGTAAGGGGACAGTTTGTATTGTGTGCCTCCACGCTCTAGATAGTTTTGGCTGATTTGGATTTCAGCGAGGTAGAATTCAGCGTCCTCTTCTTCATAGGACGAACGGCTGATCGACGCGATTCGCCCTTCCAAAAATCCGTACTTGGCAAAGTTGTAAGTGTCCATCTTCACTTTGACCGCCTGTCCGATTTCAACAAAGCCCATGTCTTTACGTGGAATCTTCGCTTCGCCATGAAGGGAGTTATTAATCGGCGCAATGTCCGCGATACTTTCCCCCGGCGGTATCACGGCAGAGCGGAAGTTGAAGTGCACTTTATCGACCACGCCATCAATAGGGGCGTAGACCACGAGGCGATCCACTTTGTCTGAGTGTTGAGGACGAAGAATGCGTTTCAGCTTGAGATCTTTCTTCGCTTGAATGATTTGCGCTTGGTATTCGGAGTTGCGGTTTTCCACCAAGTCTCGGTATTGCTTCTCTAGTTTGTCCAGTTGGAAACGCTCATTCATGACCGACTCATCGAGGTTTTCAATCTCACGCACCATGTTTGACTCTTGAACCTGCATATTCAGAACATCGACATAAGATGCCATTTCTTCTTTGTACAAGGTGTTCTTGATATTGAGCTGCTTACGAATCAAAGAAAGCTGGTTCTCGGAGCTTTTGCGGCGCTTAAGCATAGAATCAATCAACGAGTTCTTGTGATTGATGTCGTGGGTGATCAACTCTTCATTAGAGCGGTTTTTGGAAAACTCTTGCTGCCAGGTATTCATGTTTACCTGAACCAATTCTGGGTATTTTTCGATGTAGGCAGAGAAATCGGGCTCTACCATATCGCGCAGGCTTTCATAACGGAGTTTGTCTAACTCGAGCTGAATGATTTCTGTGTTCACCGTATCGAGTTGAGTGTTTCTATCCAAAGAACGAATTCGCGCAATGGGTTGACCTTCGTAAACCACTTCGCCTTTGCGCACTAACATTTCTTCGAGAATACCGCCTTCAAGGTGTTGCACTTTTTCTACGTCAGATTCCAGCAATAGCTCACCGCGCACCGACACCACAATGTCGATACGAGCTTGAGACGCCACGGCGATCGCCACCATTGAAAGCAAAAAGATAACCAGCAATGTTTTGTGTACGCTGGTCATCGCACTGGCTAGCACGATCGTATCGTCTGCGGTCACCTTCGAAGACTCGTTATTGGAAACGAGTGCTTTTCTGAGGTGGTGCTCGATCTGCTTGTTACTCATGATCCACCTTGGTTATTCATCATCTGCGCTGTCATTGATAGAGTTCTCGATATCTAACAGCTGACTAATTTGTTTGTTCACGTTGTTGAGCTCAGTTTTGATGTCCTCAATCAATTCATTAGGTGCAGGGAAGTGGTGCTTACTCAAATGCTCCAGCTTTGCCATCTTGGGTGGTAAATCATCATCACAAAGCAATACGAGAATAGTCTTCAGCTTTTTTGAGTAGCCGCTCAGCTCTTCAAAACGGTTTTGTTTATGCAGCATTTCGATGTTGATCGCCGCGCTGCTGAAATCCTTGTAAAAATCTCCCAATAGCAATTGCAGCCCTTTGTGGCTGTTGTCGACTGAGCGCAACAGATTCGTCATGTTTATCATTGTTCCACCGCCCTAATTGCTTTAATGACAATAACTAAGGATCTTTAAATTGCGTTTTCAAATTTTTTTTACCTCTTTCTGGTTAAACAACATGAGTATGAAAAAAGTTGGATAAAAAAGTTGGTTTTCCAGAATGGTGTCCTTTACTGCCTCTAAACACGATCAGTTAGCTAATGGCAACGGAGGCTGTAATGGCAGGTGACAACAACCAAAATAACCAAAACAAAGACCTAAATGACGCGGTAGAACAAACGGAAACCAATGACGCGGGTACGCCCTCCCAGCAGCAGAATCAGCAAAATCAAAAGAATACGATTGCTTCGACCGTAGCGACAGGTGCTGAAAACACCGACGCAGCAGATGAAGCCAATCAGGCGATGGAAGACAACCCAAGTGGTGCCGGAGCAGAGGAAGAAGCCTCGGCGTCCGGTGGTGCGGTACAAGAAGACTCGCCAGATAGTAGCGGTGGGTCGGATGCCGCTCAATCGAACGTGGTAGACAGTGGGGCATCAGACGGTGGGTCTGGTGAAGAAGCTGCGGGCAGCGGCGGTGCGGCTTCAGGTGCGGGTGCACAAGCTGTTGGTGGCGGTGATGCCTCTGGCTCTGAAGGTGGTTCGGACGCAGAAGGCAATGAAGCACAAGGACAAGCTGTACAAACTTCGGCTGCGCCAAGTGCCTCTTCATCCGATTCTGAAGGTTCACAAGGTGGTGATAACCTAGATTCAGAAACCACAGAAGAAACCTTTGCGGTGGACGTTCAAGACACCAGTGAAGAGACCACGACGCAAGTAGAAGATGATTTCGACTCTGAAACCACGAGCGAAACGTTCCAAATTAAAGTCGAAGGTGAAAACGATGCGCCAGAGGTAGAACAAGATCTGGCTTACATCATGGATGAAGACGGCACGATTACCTTCACGCAAGAACAATTACTCGAATACGCAAGTGATGTTGATGGCGACGACCTTGTTGCGTCTAACGTCCAAGTTGGTGCGAATGCATCGGTTCAAGACAATGGTGACGGCACGTTCACCGTGGTTCCGGACGCTGATTTCAATGGTGAACTCGACTTAACGTTTGATATCAGTGATGGTCAAGAAACCGTTTCAAGTTCTATCGATTTAACCGTTCGTCCAATCAATGACGCACCAGTGCCTGAAGATAAAACCTTTGAGGTGGAAGAAGACGGAACTCTGATCTTCACCGATGCTGACCTGCTTGCTGGCGCAACGGATATTGAAGGCGACAACCTAACAGTTGAAGGCGTGAGCTACGATGGTGGCGACGGCATCCTGACCGACAACGGCAATGGGACTTACACTTTTGCGCCAAATGAAAACTTCAACGGCGATGTGAACTTCAGCTTTGATGTGTCCGACGGCACAGATACGGTTTCTGCCAACATTGATGTCAGTGTTACGCCTGTCGATGACGCACCAGTATCTGGCAATCTTGCTTACTCGGTGGATGAAGATGGCTCGATTCGTTTGAGCCAAGAGCAGTTGTTGTCGCAAGCTTCCGATGTGGAAGGTGATGCACTGACGGCGTCTAACCTTTCGGTAGATGGCAATGCAACGGTGACTCAAAATGACGATGGTAGTTTCACTATCACGCCAGACGCAGATTTCAATGGTGATATCGACATCAGCTTCGATATCTCAGATGGCACGAACACCGTTC
This sequence comes from Vibrio sp. CUB2, assembly GCF_001557945.1. NCBI lineage: Bacteria > Pseudomonadati > Pseudomonadota > Gammaproteobacteria > Vibrionales > Vibrionaceae > Vibrio > Vibrio sp. CUB2. Next base: position 374,341 of record NZ_LNRB01000004.1, read on the forward strand.
AAGCAACCGCTGACCTAACCGTTAACCCAATCAACGATTTACCTGTTCCTCAAGACCAGCAGTTTAGCGTGGAAGAAGATGGCACGCTGATCTTTACGGACGCTGACCTGCTTGCTGGCGCAACGGATATTGAAGGCGATAACCTAACAGTTGAAGGTGTGATCTACGATGGTGGCGACGGCATCCTGACCGACAACGGCAATGGGACTTACACTTTTGCGCCAAATGAAAACTTCAATGGTGATGTGAACTTCAGCTTTGATGTGTCCGACGGTACGGATACGGTTTCTGCCAACATTGATGTCAGTGTTACGCCAGTCGATGATGCGCCAGTGTCTGGCAATCTTGCTTACTCGGTGGACGAAGATGGCTCGATTCGTTTGAGCCAAGAACAGTTGTTGTCGCAAGCTTCTGATGTGGAAGGCGACGCACTGACGGCATCTAATCTTTCGGTAGATGGCAATGCGACGGTGACTCAAAATGACGATGGTAGCTTCACCATCACGCCGGACGCAGATTTCAATGGTGATATCGACATCAGCTTCGATATTTCAGATGGCACGAATACTGTTCAAGCAACCGCTGACCTAACCGTTAATCCAATCAACGATCTGCCGGTTCCTCAAGACCAACAATTCAGTGTGGAAGAGGACGGCACGCTGCAATTTACTGATGCGGATCTGCTTGCTGGCGCGACCGACATTGAAGGCGATGACCTTTCTGTAACGGGAATCAGCTATGAAGGCACCGACGGCGTTCTAACTGACAATGGTGATGGCACATATAGCTTTGCGCCAAATGAGAACTTCAACGGTGATGTGAACTTCAGCTTCGACGTGTCTGATGGCACGGATACGGTCTCAGCGAATGTAGATGTGAGCGTCACGCCGGTGAATGATCCTCCGGTGGCTGGTTCAACGTCTTACACAGTTCACGAAGACAACTCTATTACCATTTCTGACGCGCAGCTGTTGGCAAACTCTTCGGATTTAGAAGGGGATGTCTCGATTGATAGCGTGAGCTACTCTGGCAGCGATGGTGTGTTGCAAATCAATGGTGACGGTACGTACACCTTCTCTCCAAATGAAAACTTTAATGGTGAAGTGACGCTTGATGTTGTCGTCGCTGATGAAGAAGGCGCAACGGATGTCACCACTGCTGGCATTACGGTGCTGGAAGTGAACGATCCACCAGTCGCAGGACCAACTTCTTACACTATTGATGAAGATTCAGTTCTGACCTTCAGTGAGTCGCAAGTGCTGCTGAATGCCTCTGATGTGGAAGGCGATGTAGAGCTTGTTGGCATTAGTTACGATGGTCCGGATGGCATTTTCACCGTTAACGATGATGGCACGTGCAGCTTCGCGCCAAACGAGAACTTTAACGGACAAGTTCAACTTGATGTGACCATTCGAGATGAAGATGGAGCCGAAGTTGATACCGTCATCAATGTGAATGTATTGCCAATCAATGATGCGCCAGTATCGGGTGATTTGGCTTATAGCGTTGATGAAGACGGTGCGATTACACTCAGCCAAGAGCAGCTTCTTTCTCAAGCGTCTGATATTGAGGGCGATGACCTGACTGCTAGCGATTTGACGGTCGATGGAAACGCAACCGTCACAGCGAACGATGATGGCAGCTTCACGATTACACCAGATGCGGACTTTAATGGTGACATTGATATCCAATTCAACATTACAGATGGCACAGACACAATCCAAGCAACGGCGGATCTAACGGTTAATCCAGTTAACGATCTTCCTGTTCCTCAAGACCAGCAGTTCAGTGTTGAAGAAGATGGCACGCTTCAGTTTACCGATGCAGACTTGCTTGCTGGCGCGACCGATATCGATGGCGACAATTTAACGGTTGATGGCATTAGCTACACAGGCAGCGATGGTGTGCTAACTGACCACGGTGATGGTACTTACACCTTTGCACCAAATGAAAACTTCAACGGCGACGTCAGCTTTAGCTTTGGTGTTTCTGACGGCACTGAGACCGTACCTGCCAATGTGGATGTAAGCGTCACTCCAGTGAACGATCCTCCGGTTGCGGGTTCAACGTCTTACACGGTTGATGAAGACAACGCAATTACCATTTCCGACGAGCAGCTTCTGGCTAACTCTTCGGATGTGGAAGGCGCAGTGTCCATCGATAGCGTGACCTATTCAGGCACCGATGGCGTATTCCAAGACAACGGTGACGGCACTTACACCTTCATGCCGAATGAGAACTTCAGCGGTGATATTAGCCTTGATGTGATTGTGGCGGATGAGCAAGGTGCGATTGACGAAACGACAGCAGGCATTACCGTCATTGAAGTGAATGACCCTCCAGTTGCCGGTCCAACGTCTTACACGATTGACGAAGATTCAGTACTGACATTCAGTGAGTCACAAATTCTTGCCAACGCATCTGATATCGAGGGTGATGTAGAGCTTGTTGGCATCAGTTATGAAGGCTCGGATGGTATCTTTACCGTCAATGGCGATGGTACTTGTAGTTTTGCGCCAAACGAGAACTTCAATGGTCAAGTTCAGTTGGATGTGACCATTCAAGATGAGAATGGGGCAACTGTTGATACGCACATCAATGTCGATGTCTTACCAATCAACGATCCACCAGTATCGGGCGATTTGGCTTACACCATCAACGAAGACAGCTCAATTACGTTAAGCCAAGAGCAGTTGCTTGCCAAAGCGGGCGACATTGATAGCGAGAACCTTGAAGCCATCAATTTATCGACAGATGACAACGCGACGATTCAATACAACGATGATGGCAGCTACACCATCACACCGGATGAAAACTACAACGGCGACCTAGATCTGACCTTTGATATCATTGATAACGATGGTGGCTCAGTACAAGTTGGTCTGGATATTACGGTTAATCCTGTGAATGACTTGCCACAAGCGCAAGATCAACAGTTCACGGTAGAAGAAGATGGCACCTTGCTGTTCACGGATGCAGACCTATTGGAAGGCGCATCGGATATTGATGGCGATGATCTGTCTATCGAAAACGTTCTCTACACAGGTGCAGATGGTGTGCTTACCGACAATGGCGATGGCACTTACAGCTTCGCGCCGAATGAGAACTTCAACGGTGATGTTCAGTTCACATTCGATGTGTCTGACGGCACAGGTTCAACGCCAGCATTCATTGATGTCAGCGTGACACCAGTGAACGATCCTCCGGTGGCAGGTTCTACGTCTTACACGGTTCAAGAAGATGGTCAAATCACCATTAGTGACGAGCAGTTGTTAGCCAACTCTTCTGATGTGGAAGGTGACGTAGCTTTGGCGAATGTTAGCTACTCTGGTAACGACGGTAGCTTCGTGGACAATGGTGACGGCACATATACCTTCACGCCAAATGAAAACTTTGACGGTAACATTTCTCTCGACGTTACGGTTATCGACCAAGATGGTGCAACGGATACGACAACCGCAGGCATCGATGTTATCGCGGTCAACGACGCTCCTGAAACGTCAGGCATTCAAGCTGAAGTGGATGAAGATAACGCCATCACCATCACGCAAGAACAATTGCTTGCGAATGCGACAGACATTGAAGGTGATGACCTTGTTGCCAGCAATCTACAAACCAATGACCCAGATGCGACGATCGTAGCCAACGATGATGGTTCATTCACCATTACGCATACGGAGAACTTCAATGGTGAGTTGGACTTCACTTACAACATCAGCGATGGCGAAAATGATGTTCTGACCACGCTGGATCTGACCGTTAATCCTGTCAACGATGCGCCAGAAGCGGGCGACGAGATCTTTATTCAAGCGGAAGAAGACCAAACCGTGGGTGTTTCTCTGCGTGAAGAGCCTGCGTTACGTCTCGACCAAGCCCCTGAAAACGGCATCATTGAAGCCAATCTAAATGACGAATGGGTACAGCTAGAAGTCGGGCAGGAGGTTCCTGCAGACACGGAAGTGCGCTTCATTCCAAATGATGATGCATTGGCGAACGGTACGCATACGAGTCAAATTGGTACCTTTGACGACAACGCCAGCCTTGATGATTGGGGTACGGCTGTTGACCCTTACACACGTGAGTTTGTTGATGGTGATTTGAAAGTTACCGTTCAAAGTAATGATGACCCACTCGGTGCGTGGAATGGTAAAACACACATTGGTCACGGTATTGGCGATACTGACCGCCAAGGCTTGAGCGGTGATGAAAAACTGACTGTGACCGTTGAAGGTCAAGACATCAACGAAATCAGCTTCCACCTAGATGGTCTAGGCGGCTGGTTTATGGAAGAGTCTCGCCACTTTACCGAAGTCGAAATTCGCGCATTCAACTCCGATGGTGATTTGATCGACTCGATGACTTACCACAAAGAAGATCGTGGTAGCTATGAGACGGATTACACCCTAACGGTGAACGAGCCGGTGTCTTACTTTGAGTTAGGAACGATTCAAGGTAACGGTACTTACGTGGTTCAAAACATGACGGTTTCGCAAACTTGTCATGATGAAGCGGTGTTCACATCTATTGGCGTGGACGGCACAGAAATCACTGAAACGGTAGAGCTGAATATCCGTGAAGGTGACAGTGAAATCGAACTGACCGCTGACCTGCCAAATGTGACCATCGATATCGAAGGTTCTACGCAGTTTGCCTCTGTGGTAATCACAGAAGAGCAGCTTCTCGCACAAGCGAGTGATATCGATAGCGATGTTCTTGATATTCAAAACCTAGAGCTGGTGGGGGATAACGCGGAGCACGCTACGTTAACCGACAACGGCGATGGTACATGGACAGTCACACCAGAAGAGAACTTCTACGGTGAGATTGAGCTTGGTTACCAAGTTACAGATGGTGAACTCACTGACGACAACATCATCAACATCAACTTCGAAGCAGTAAACGATGCGCCAATTGTTTCTGGTCCGATTGTGTTGTCGACTGATGAGGATGTGGGCATTACGTTTAGCGCGGACGATCTGCTTGCGAATGCAAGTGATGTGGAAGGCGATGCACTGTCTATCTCTGATATCTCTTACAGCGGTGATAACGGTGAGCTCGTCGACAATGGCGACGGCACTTACACCTTTATGCCGAATGAAAACTTCAATGGTGAAGTTGACATCGATTACAAAGTCTTCGATGGCACCGATGAAGTCGATACCCATCTAGCTCTGACCGTTATTCCGGTCAACGATGTGCCAGTTCCTGGTGCACCGCTGCATACTCAAATGCTAGAAAACGGCACCATCATCATCGAAGCAAAAGACCTGTTATCAGGTGCGACCGATGTGGATGGCGACATTCTTCATATCGAGAATCTACTGCTTGTTGACCAGTCACAAGGTACGTTGACAGACAACGGCGACAACACCTTTACCTTCGAGCCAACTTCGAACTTCTACGGTGAAGTGAACCTGACCTTCGACATCAGCGATGGTCAAGCAAGCGCACCAAGCACTGCGAAGATCGATGTTGAGATCGTCAACGAAGGTCCAGAGGTAAGCGGCCCGGTTGATGCGGTCGTCGATGAAGATGGCTCAATTACCATCACTCAAGAAGACTTGTTGGCGAACGCGACGGACGTGGATGGTGACAACCTTGAAGCGGTGAACCTGTCGACCAACGATCCTAATGCAACCATCGTTGAGAACGCTGATGGTAGCTTCACGATTACACCGAGCGATAACTTCTTTGGTGAAATCGAATTTACTTATGACGTAACTGACGCGATTGAAACCGTCGCTGCGGATCTAAACCTCACCGTTAACCCAGTGAACGACCTGCCAGATGTACCTGATTTGTCCTTCACCACAGAAGACGGCGAAGCGATCACGATTACTGAAGCAGAGCTGCTGGCTCAAGCGACGGACATCGAAGGCGATGACCTGTCTGTTGTTAACGTGACGAGTTTAAGCGACACGGTTCAAGTGACAGACAATGGCGATGGCACTTACACATTAACGCCAGAGCAGGGCTTCTTTGGTAATGTTGACCTCACGTTTGATGTGAGCGATGGCACCGATGTGGTGGCGGCAAACATCGACTTGAAAGTTGAGTTCGTTAACGATGCACCAGAAGCAGCACCAATCGTGGCAGATGTGGACGAGGATGGATCTATCCTCGTGACACAAGAAATGCTGCTTGAAAACGCCAGCGATCAAGATGGTGATGACCTATACGCAACGGCACTAGAAACCAATGATCCGAACGCCTCTATCGTGGATAACGGCGACGGCACCTTTACCGTTACGCCTTCACAGCACTTCAATGGAGACATCGAGTTTACTTATGAAGTGAGCGACGGTGAATTGAGTGTTGCCAATGAAATGACATTGACGGTGAACCCAGTCAATGACATTCCAATTGTTGCGCCTGGCATGTACCACATTGAAGAGGATGGCAGCATCCTGTTCACGCAAGAAGATCTTCTAAGTGGCGCGATTGATATTGATGGTGATGACCTCACCGTTACCAGCATTAACTACTCGGGTGATGAAGGTACTGTAACGGACAACGGTGACGGTACATTTAGCTTCGTACCAGAAGAGCACTTCAGTGGTGACTTGCAGTTCAGCTTTACGGTTTCTGACGGTACTGATGAAGTTGAGCAAGACATTAATGTCCATATCGAAGCCGTGGCAGATGCGCCAGACCTAGTCATCACTGATGGCGATGGTCGAAACGTGGATGATCAAGCAATCTTGGTCGAGCCAGGCGGTATTGTTGAAGTGAACATCGCCGCAGCATTGGTTGACCAAGACTTGTCAGAAACGCTGACTGTGACCGTGGATGGTGTTCCAGAAGGTTCGGTGATCAGCTACGACAACGAAGGGGTACTTAACGATCAAGACAACGGTATCACCAGTTTCAACGATACTGAAATCACGGTTACGTTTGAAGGTGAAACCGCGGGTTACCAAAACACAGCGGGTTACTACAAAGTCGATGAAGATGGCAACATCACGGGCGTTGAAGTGGTGTACGAAAACGCCTCTCAAGTTGGCGGCGGCGGTGACCTCGTTCCGGGACAAGATCAGTTCAGCTTCCAAATCTCGGAAGGGGAAAGCTTCAACCTATTCTTGATTCCTAACGGTCATAACTTCAATGACTTTGCATCCATGCAAGATGGTCAGTACGAGTTCCGTGCAGCAGATGGCTCTCCTGCGAACATGGATACAGTTGACCCACAACTCGTGTTTGTTGGCGCTGATGGTTCTGAAACCGTGATTCAAAGCCAATTCGGTGATGCAGTCTTCCATGGTGGTTCAAGCTCAGAGCTCAACCAAGATGGCATTGAACATACCCGAACTACTGTGAACGAAGACGGTGAACTGGTTTACGGCTTTGAAGATCTCTACGGTGGCGGCGATGCCGATTACACCGACTTCAACTTCACCATTGATGTCGGTGAAGTGAACAGCCAGATCTACAGCGGTGAAGTGACAGTCGGTCCAGATGGTTCTGTAACGCTTCCAACCACGGCAATTGAACAAGAGCTACAGATTCAATTGCCAGAAGACTTTAACCAACAGCTAGAAATCAACGTAACGGCAACGGCAACAGAGCTATCAAATAATGATTCTGAAACCGTTTCTCAAACCATCTACGTCAATGCAACAGGTGCCCACATTGAACATGCGCCTGAAGCATTGCCTGTTTCAGCGATGGTTGAAGAAGATGGTTCAATCCTAATTACGCAAGAAGATTTACTCGCTAATGCGCGTGACTTGGATGGTGACCAACTGACAGCACTGAATCTGGCAACGGATGATGAAAACATCACCATCACAGACAATGGTGACGGCACTTACACCTTAACGCCAGATGCGGACTTTAATGGTGATATCACCTTTACGTTCGATGTGTCTGACGGCGATGATGTTGTCTCAACCAACCTTGAGTTATTGGTGTCACCAGTTAACGATGCGCCTGAACCACAAGACCAAGCGTTCACTGTGGGTGAGGACGGTATTCTTACCTTTACAGATGCAGACCTATTAACAGGTGCGACGGATGTAGAAGGTGACAACCTAACTGTTGAAGGCGTGACTTACACTGGTGCCGATGGTGTCCTAACTGACAATAGCGATGGCACGTACAGCTTCGCACCGAATGAGAACTTCAACGGTGACGTGAACTTCACTTTTGATGTATCAGACGGTACGGATACAACCTCTGCCAACATTGATGTGAGTGTGACGCCAGAGAACGATCCTCCAGTTGCGGGCAGCACGTCTTACACAGTACATGAAGACAACTCGATCACCATCAGTGACGAGCAACTACTGGCTAATTCGTCTGATATCGAGGGTGATGTTGCGATCAGCAGCGTGAGCTACAGCGGTAACGACGGAGTGCTAGAAATTAATGGCGATGGTACTTACACCTTCTCACCAAACGAAAACTTTACAGGCGATGTTAGTCTAGATGTTGTCGTGGTTGACGAGGACGGCGCGGTTGATACAACAACAGCGGGTATTACCGTTCTTGAGGTGAACGATCCACCAATCGCAGGCACAACCAGTTACACCATTGATGAAGATGAAGTCATTACCATCAGTGCAGAACAGTTGTTGGCAAACTCTTCCGATATTGAAGGTGAGGTAGCACTAGATAGCGTGAGCTACAGTGGCAGCGAAGGTATCTTTACCGACAATGGTGATGGTACGTTCAGCTTTGCACCAAACCAAAATTTCAATGGTGAAGTGAATCTTGATGTTGTAGTCGTGGACGAAGATGGTGCGACCGCTTCGACGACGGCAAACATTGATGTTCTGCCAATCAATGATGCTCCAGTATCGGGTGACTTGGCTTACAGTGTCGACGAAGACAACTCAATCACGCTAAGCCAAGAACAATTGTTGGCACAAGCAACGGATGTAGAAGGTGATGCACTAACTGCTTCTAACCTAGTGGTTGACGGTGATGCGACGGTTACGGTTAATGACGATGGTAGCTTTACCATTACGCCTGACGCGAACTTCAATGGCGACATTGATATCACGTTCGATATCAACGATGGCACCGATACTATCGTTGCAACGGCTGACCTAACGGTTAACCCAGTTAATGACTTACCGCAGCCTGAGGATCAAGCGTTCACCATTGGTGAAGATGGCGTGTTGACCTTCACTGATCAAGACCTGCTTGATGGCGCAACGGATATCGATGGCGATGACCTATCGGTTGAAGGTGTCACTTACACTGGTGCGGACGGTGTCCTAACCGATAACGGTGATGGTACCTACAGCTTTGCTCCAAACGAGAACTTCAATGGTGATGTGAACTTTACATTCGATGTTTCTGATGGCACGGACACCGTGACCGCGAATATCGATGTGAGTGTTACGCCAGAGAACGATCCACCGGTGGCAGGCAGCACGTCTTACACAGTGCATGAAGATAACTCGATCACCATCAGTGATGAACAGCTACTAGCGAACTCATCGGATATTGAAGGTGATGTATCGATTGATAGCGTGAGCTACAGCGGTAACGATGGTGTGCTGGAACTCAACGGTGATGGCACGTACACCTTCTCTCCAAACGAGAACTTCAACGGCGAAGTGAGCCTAGATGTTGTAGTAGTCGACGAGGATGGCGCGACGGATTCAACTACCGCAGGTATCACGGTACTTGAGGTGAACGATCCGCCAATCGCAGGTCCAACTGCGTACACAATCGATGAAGACCAAGTTCTAACGTTCAGTGAATCACAAGTGCTTCTGAATGCTTCGGATGTCGAGGGGGATGTTGAGCTTGTAAGCATCAGCTACGACGGTCCAGATGGCATCTTCTCAGTAAATGGCGATGGCACTTGTAGCTTCGCACCGAATGAGAACTTCAATGGTCAAGTATCGTTGGACGTGACTATTCGTGATGAAGATGGCGCAGAAGTCGATACCTATATCACAGTGGATGTATTGCCAATCAACGACGCGCCAGTATCGGGCAACTTGGCTTACAACGTAGATGAAGATAACACCATTACATTGAGCCAAGAGCAATTGTTATCTCAAGCTAGCGATGTGGATGGCGATGACCTTGTTGCTGAAAACTTGCTTGTAGATGGTAATGCGACAGTGACTGCTAACGACGATGGCAGCTTCACCATCACGCCAGATGCGAACTTCAATGGTGACATTGATATCACGTTTGATATCAGTGATGGTTCTGACACTTTGGTCGCGACGGCAGATCTAACGGTTAATCCAGTTAACGACCTACCACAACCAGAAGATCAAGCGTTCACCATTGGTGAAGATGGCGTCTTGTTGTTCACTGATGAAGATCTGCTTGATGGCGCAACAGATATCGATGGCGATGACCTATCGGTTGAAGGTGTGAGCTACACAGGCGCAGATGGTGTCCTAACCGATAACGGTGATGGTACCTACAGCTTTGCTCCAAACGAGAACTTCAATGGTGATGTGAACTTTACCTTCGATGTTTCTGATGGCACGGATACCGTGACCGCGAATATCGATGTGACAGTCACACCTGAGAACGATCCACCGGTGGCAGGCAGCACCTCTTACACAGTGCATGAAGACAACTCGATCACCATTAGTGACGAGCAGCTACTGGCGAATTCATCAGACGTCGAAGGAGATGTCGCGGTTGATAGCGTTAGCTACAGCGGCACAGATGGTGTGTTCCAAGACAATGGTGACGGCACTTACACCTTCTCACCAAACGAGAACTTCAATGGCGAAGTGAGCCTAGATGTTGTCGTGGTCGATGAAGACGGTGCGACGGATTCAACTACCGCAGGTATTACAGTACTTGAGGTGAACGATCCACCAATCGCAGGCGCGACCAGCTACTCAGTGAATGAAGACGAAGTCATCACCATTAGCTCTGAACAGCTATTGGCGAACGCTTCTGACGTTGAAGGTGAAGTTGCGATTGATAGCGTAAGCTACAGCGGCGCCGACGGTATCTTTACCGATAACGGCGATGGCACATTCAGCTTCGCGCCAAACGAAAACTTCAACGGTGACGTCAGTCTTGATGTTGTTGTGACGGATGAAGGTGGCGCAACGGTAGCAACTAATGCAAACATTGATGTATTACCAATCAATGATGCTCCGGTATCAGGTGATTTGGCATACAGCGTGGATGAAGACGGTTCTATCACGCTAAGCCAAGAGCAGCTTCTTGCTCAAGCCGGCGACGTGGATGGCGATGACCTAACTGCATCCAACCTGACTGTTGATGGCAATGCGACCGTTGTTGCGAACGATGATGGTAGCTTCACTATCACACCAGATGCGGACTTCAATGGCGACATTGACTTGAGCTTCGATATTACGGACGGTGATGCCACCATTCAAGCCACTGCCGATCTGACTGTGAACCCAGTGAATGACTTGCCAACGGTTGGTCAGCCACAGTTTGTTACGCAAGAAGACACCAGCTTCACCTTCACTGAAGAGCAACTGCTACAAAATGCAGGTGATATCGATGGTGATAACTTAACGGTTGAAAACGTTGCCTCTGATAGCGGTACCTTGGTTGATAACGGTGACGGCACTTACACCTTCGCACCAAACGAAAACTTCGACGGCAACGTGAACGTGACGTTTGATGTCAACGATGGCACCGCAACGGTTCCAGCAGAAGCGAACATTGATGTTCAATCTGTGGTTGATATGCCAGAGCTGTCGATTGCTTCGGACTTGGTGATTGCGTCTGATAACTTCGAGTCTGGCTCGAACGGTTGGAACGCGAACACTGAGAGCTCACAAGGCTTCGAAACGGGCGACATGCTGGGTCGTATTGGTGGCACTGGCGGTGATGAAGCGGTCAGTAAAACTTACGATATCCCAAGCGATGTCAATGAAGTGAACATCTCGTTTAGCTTCTACGAAATCGATTCTTGGGATGGCGAGTCGTTCCAAATCTTTGTCGGCGGTGAACAGCTAACCACCTTGGAAAACTCCGCGTTCCGTACTCAAGATGGTACGACAACGCTTTACGACTCAGATGGTAATGAAGTGGGTGAAGTGATTCATGGAGCCTCTCAACGTGAAGGCTTCAGTGGTTGGAATGACCAAGCTCACCAAATCAACCTGACGGTTCCTGTCGAGGATGGCGAACTGCAACTCGGCTTCGGTTCAACCTTGAATCAAGACGTTTGGGATGAATCGTTTGGTATCGACAACATCGAAGTCACGGTAGCGGACGCGGATTACCAAATCATTGGTACCGAAGATACGCCAGTGCCGCTTGATATCGATGCAGCGTTAACCGATACCGATGGCTCAGAAAACCTCTCTATCTTGATTGAAGATGTGCCAGAAGGCAGCTCACTATCAGCAGGTGTTGATAATGGCGACGGCACTTGGTCACTACAACCAGGCGAGCTAGAAGGGCTAGAGTTTATCCCTTCTGCGGACTTCAATGGCGATGTGACGCTAACTGTGAACGCTACGTCTACGGACGTAGATACAGGTACAACAGCAACAGCGACGCAAGATGTGACGATTCATATCTCGCCAACCAATGATGCACCAGAAGTGACGGGTGACATCAGCGCAGTCACTGCCGAAGACAACAGCATTACGCTGACTCAAGAGCAGTTACTGGAGCACGCTGTTGATATTGATGGTGACGATCTGAGCGCAATCAACCTAAGCACCAATGATGAAAATGCGACGGTTGAAATGAACGAGGATGGCAGCTTCACCATTACTCCAAGCGAGAACTTCTACGGTGATATCGAGTTCACCTACGATGTGACTGACGGAGAAGAAGTGGTTGCAGCAGGTCTCGACCTAACGGTAACACCAGTCAATGATGCACCAGAGCCACAAGACCAAGCGTTCACTGTGGGTGAGGACGGTATTCTTACCTTTACAGATGCAGACTTGCTAACAGGCGCGACGGATGTAGAAGGTGACAACCTAACAGTTGAAGGCGTGACTTACACAGGTGCAGACGGTGTCCTAACCGATAATGGTGATGGCACTTACAGCTTCGCACCGAACGAGAACTTCAACGGTGACGTGAACTTCACGTTTGATGTATCAGACGGTACGGATACGACCTCTGCCAACATTGATGTGAGTGTGACGCCAGAGAACGATCCACCTGTGGCGGGCAGCACGTCTTACACAGTACATGAAGACAACTCGATCACCATAAGTGACGAGCAACTACTGGCTAATTCGTCGGATATTGAAGGCGACGTAGACATCAGTAGTGTGACTTACAGTGGCAACGATGGCGTCTTCCAAGACAATGGCGATGGTACGTACACCTTCTCTCCAAATGAGAACTTCAATGGCGAAGTCAGCCTAGACGTTGTGGTTGTCGATGAAGAGGGTGCGACAGACTCAACCACTGCGGGTATTACCGTTCTTGAGGTGAACGATCCACCAATCGCAGGTGCGACAAGTTACTCTGTCAATGAAGATGAAGTCATTATCTTCACGGAAGAGCAACTGCTAGCGCAATCAAGCGATGTGGAAGGCGACGTGAGCCTAGAAAGCGTCTCTTACAGTGGTAGCGACGGTATTCTAACGGCGAATGACGATGGTACTTATAGCTTCGCGCCAAATGAAAACTTCAATGGTGGCGTAAGCCTAGACGTAGTCGTCGCTGATGAAGACGGTGCAACTGCGACAACCAATGCGAACATTGATGTATTGCCAGTCAACGATGCTCCGGTATCTGGCGATTTGGCTTACAGCGTCGATGAAGACGGTTCAATCACATTGAGTCAAGAGCAGTTACTGGCTCAAGCGGGTGACGTCGACAGCGATAATCTAGAAGCGGTGAACTTAACCGCGGTAGCCAATGCAACCGTTGTTGAGAACCAAGATGGTAGCTTCACGATTATGCCTGATGCGAACTTCAATGGCGATATCGACCTAAGTTTCGACTTGATTGATAACGATGGTGCGAGCGTGGAAGTGGGCGTTGACCTAACGGTGAACCCAATTAACGATGCGCCGCAATCAACGCCAGTGAATATTGCTGGCACCGAAGATACCACCATTCTTATCACGCAGGACATGTTGCTTGCTAACGCAACAGACATCGACAACACCTACGACGAACTGTCTGCTGTCGACCTAGTGATTGATGATCAATACGGTGACTTGCTAGACAACGGTGATGGCACTTGGTCATTCACTCCGGCAGATAACTTCAATGGTGATGTGCCAATGTCGTTCGGTGTCAGCGATGGTGATTTAGTTACGCCAGTTGAAGGCAATCTAAACATCGAAGCGGTTAACGATGCACCAGAAGCACCAACTATCCAGATGCAGGGCGAAGAAGATGTGGTCATGGTGATTGACCCAGCTTACATCGCTGATCAAGTTACGGATCTTGATGGTGACGAAATCAGCGTAGAAAGCATCACGGTTCGTGCTCCTGCAAATGCGACATTAACCCAGCAACCAGATGGTATGTACCACTTGGTGACCACTCAAGACTTCAATGGTTTGGTGGAACTGGGCTACACCGCGACGGATGGTGAAGAAGTGGTTGAAGGCTCGTTGAATGTGGATGTTATTCCAGTCAACGATGCTCCATTCAATGTGGGTAATGCGTTTATGGCAACCGACGAAGATGGCGCATTCACCTTCGACGCTGGCGACCTGATGAACTTGTTCGGCGATATCGACACTGAAAACCTAGTCGTATCACGCATTATCACCGCAGAAGGTGAAGATGGTGGTGAGGTAACAGACAACGGTGACGGTACTTGGACGTTCACACCGACTGGCGATTTTGCAGGGGTTTCTGACTTGCAAGTTGTGGTAAGTGACGGTGAGTTTGAAACAGTACTTGATGTACCAGTGTTTGTTCGCCCTGTTGCGGATGGTGCGGTCATCACAACCGACCATGATGGTCCGTTAGTCTTCGGTGAGGACGAAACGGGTCACCTAGGCTTGAATGTCGGTCTAATCGACGATTCAGAAACGCTAAGTAACCTAGTGATGACTGGTTTCCCTGTTGGCTTCGAAGTTACGGATGGTGTGAACACCATTACCATTACGGAACCGGGTCAATACATCGACTTGAACGAGTGGGATATCTCAGACCTGCAAATGACGCCTCCGGCTGACTTTAATGGCGAGTTCTTCGTAACCGTGACCGCAACAACGGTGGATTATGGTGACGAGCCAGAAGAGTTCGAAGATGGCATCGATTCAGGTGACTTCGAAACCCTAGCGGGTGAACCAGTTACCCTAACCGCTGATGACCTAATCGGATTGGCAGAAAACGTAGACGCTGACGCGGGTGATGAAGTGAAATTCGTTCACCTAGCTGATCGCAGCCAAGGTGAGATTGTCGATAACGGTGATGGCACATGGACATTCAATCCAGCACCGGGCTTTACTGGTGAAGCGGATATCGCTTATGTGATTGATAAAGACGGTGTGCTTCATGATGAGCAAACAGGCGTGGTCGTGAAAGAAGACGCACCACAAGAGAATGCTTCTCCAGAAATCGACAGCATTTCTACCACAGAAATGGCAGCGGATGGCACCTTGTCGTTCACCAATGATGACATGCTATCGACCTTGAGCGATGCAGAAGGCGACAGCTTGAGCATTGAGTCAGTGAGCCTAATGGAAGGTCAAGGTGTGATAGAGACCGATAACCAAGGTAACTACCAATTCACACCAGCAGAAGGCTACACCGGAGATGTTCAAGTTGGCTTTATTGCAACTGACGGTGAAAACCGCATTGAGAGCTTCTTTAATGTCGACATCCAAGGTGAAGGTGAAACCACAACTAGCGAAGGCTACGCACTGGCTGATGATGGTTCACTAACACTAACGGAAGCACAGTTGATTGATGAGCTTGGCATTAGCCCTTCAGCAGAAGTGTTGGATGTAGCCGATGCAAACGATGCTGGTTTCTTCGCGAAATCAGGTGATGAAGAGTGGACGTACTGGCCGAACGATGACTTCGATGGCAATTTGGCTATGGATGTTCAGGTCAACGACAACGGTGAAGTATCGACTCAGAATCTGAGCATCCAAGTTGCGGACGATTCAGCGCAAAGTGACGAGCCACAAATTCAAACTGCTCAAGCATCATCAGAGCAGCAAGTTGGCGAAGCGCAACAGCCTGAAGAGCAAGCAGCAAACGGTGCAGACAGTGAAGAGGAGAGCGCAGCTGATGTGACTGCAGCACCAGGCGATACCATTTCTATCTCGGTTCCAGATGAGGTCAGTGGTAACGAATCGGTGGATTATGCAGAAATGTCCGGTCTACCTGATGGTGCATCAGTAAGCAACGCACTGGATAATGGCGATGGCAGCTTCACATTAAGTGGCAACCTGAACCAACCAGTATCGGTTGACTTACCAGAAGGTTACGAAGGTACGAGCGAAATCCAATTCCAAGGTTACGATGAATTGGGCAGCGCAGTAGAAGGTGCGAGTGGCACAGTTGAAGTTGAAGTCGATGATCAATACACCATGCAGGGTTCTGCTCAAGATCAGCAACCAGATATGGCGGGTATGGAATCTGGCGGCAGCGACTGGACAAGTGCAGGAGGTCAAGATCAAGGTGTTGACTTCACGGATGACTCTGGCAGCTTCGACTCGGATACTCAAACAGGTACTGACCAAGGCAACGATTTCGATCAAAGCTCAATGTAACTAGTCATAGACGAGGGCAGTGTCATTGCTGCCCAAACCAAAGCCATGCAGAGCCTACTTTGCATGGCTTTTTTGTTGGGCTTCTTTCTATGAGCTGTAGAAAAAACTTGGAAATTGAAAAAAGTATTCTTAGTTAGTTAAAGAGTGAGTCACAAGGAGGAGCGACATGTACCGTTATGTCAGTTCGCCAAAAGCATCGAAGTACATATTGCCACCACCACAGCATCGTGAGTTGTCGAGTATCGATGTGCCGGAGTCAGAACTAGAGATGCGTGAAATTCTGAACAATTGGTTTGCCGATGGATTGGCGCCCATCATTCAGAATGAAGACAATTACATTTCTGCTAATGAGCAGCAGCGCTTTGAGCAGCTCAGCCGTACGGTGGGCGTGCTACTGCGTAACAAAGATTACTACTTCGCCACCAAGCGGATTCTTTCGTTGTGGGAGCAAGACTGCTTAGAAACCACTTACGTTAATTATCTGATTTTACGTAGTGAGCGCATACCATACTTCGAATAAGTCCCATTTCTTAGCTTGAAATAGTCGTTTACATGGTTTTCTTAGTAACTTTTGATACCTGTATTTAACATTTTTGTAAACATCGTTATATTTAAGGCTCATCGTTGTCAGGAGTTTATGGATGAACCTTACGATATCAGGGAAGTTGCAGCTCAGTTTTGTGCTGCTAGCCGTACTTTTTATGGCATCAGCGGTATTCACGTATCGCAACGTCACCACCGTAGAGCAATACGCCTCTTCGCTACTTAAATCCGATTTACCGACCGTCGACACCAGTCGCGGTATCCAACAGTCCGTTCAAGCGTCGCTGTCTTCTATTCGAGCCTACATGTTGCTAGGTGGCGATGAAGAGGCGAGCGCCCGTCTGAGTGGGGACGTGCGTAATATCATGGCGTCAACAGACGAGTCGCTTCCGACGTTGCAGGCTTTGATCTCTGAACAGGATTTTCAAGCGATCCAAAGCCAGTGGGACGCGGTAAAAGTCTCTTTAAACAAGTTGATTGAACTCAGCCACAGTGACGAGAACTTGCCCGCGCACAACCTCTTTATTAACGAAGCGGCACCCATTGCAGAAGTTGCACTTGATCAGCTTCAAAGCTTAATCAATGAAGAGTCAGGAAACCCATTTGGTGGAGACAGAAAACGTCTGTTTAAAGTCTACGCCGACAGTTATACCTCCCTCGCCAATGCACTGTCTGCTTTGCGAGATTTCCTGTTGTACGGCCAGCAAGATCATCTGGACAAATACCACGACTTGATTAAGTACCACAATCAGTCTGTCGCGGAAATCGACAGTAAACTCGACAGACTAACTGATAACGACCAATCATTGTGGTCACTGTTTAAGGAAATGCAGCAACTGTACTTTCCTTTAGCAGAGCAGGTGATTGCATTGCGTCAATCGCCAGAATGGAACGAATCAAACTTGTTAATGGCGAATGAACTGTTGCCAGCAGCGGATGCACTAGACCAAAGCTTAGAAACGATCGTATTGGCTCAGCAAAGTCGTGCAGATCAAAGTGGGCAGGGTATTAATCAGTCGATCAAGAACGTACTCACCACTATGTTGATTGCTGCGGCATTGGTTTTGTTTGCCGCAGTAGCGATTTCAAAATACATGGGCAATACCATTGGTCGCCGCGTGAAAAACTTATCGGAGCGAGCCAAGACGATCGCTTCAGGAGATGTTTCTCAGCCTCCGTTAACTGTTGTTGGGAAAGATGAATTGGCAGACCTTACCGATTCGATTAACCGCATGAACCAATCGTTAGCGAGCATCGTGGCAGGGGTGAGTGAGAAAGCGCACCAAGTGGATACCAGCATGGGGGCTTTATTGGAATCGGCGCAAGTCACTTCATCGAATGTTGAACAGCAACAGACCAGCATTGTTGAAATGGGAAGCCAATTGGATGAAATCGCTTTAGCCGCGCGTAACACCCTAGATCAAGCCAATCAATCAGTACAGAAGCTTTCTGATTCAAAAGGCGAGATTGAACAAGGTCGTGATGCTTTAGAGCAAAACAAAGTCACCATGGAAAGCTTGCACGGCAGCATTGAAACCGCGAGTACGCAAGTGACACAGCTAAGCAAAGAGAGCGAAGCCATTGGCCGAGTTACTGAAGTGATTGAAGGCTTGGCAGAGCAAACCAATTTATTGGCATTGAATGCGGCGATAGAAGCGGCGCGTGCGGGTGATCAAGGACGAGGTTTTGCGGTCGTGGCAGACGAAGTACGTATGTTAGCGACGCGCACTACTCAATCGACGACAGAAATCAACGGCATCATCAATGCGATTCAACGCTCGACCAATTCGGTGGTTGAGGAGATTGAACACAGTCAATCACTTGCGGAGCAGGGTGCTGAGCACATTGAAAAAGCGGTAACTCGTTTGCTCGTCACGACCGAGCAAATTGGTTCTTTGAATGAACAAATGGCAGAGCTTGCGGCAGCGGCAGAGCAGCAATCTCATGCGACCAATTCGATAACTGGATTGATGTCCGGTATTACTCAATCAGTGGATGAGGTTTCGAATAACAGCCAACGCGCATCAGAGACATCATTGCAAGTAAAAGAGCAAGTTACCGAGCTGAATCAACAGATGGCAACTTTTAAAACGGCGTAGATAAGGTTTACGTCTGTTCATCGACTTTTGAACGTTAACCAAATAGTAAAAAAGCCCCAATTCTTTTTACACAAAAAGGGTTGGGGCTTTTTGTTGGATGATACGCCGATATTCGTCTACTTGCTCATTGGATTTAGCTATTTAAATCATAGTTAAAACCAAATTTTCTTCACCGAGCCGGAGTCGTAATATGACTCCATCGGCAGCAAATACTGCAAAAGAATTTTTAAACTTTATACCAATCCCGGTAAGAGAATCGTTCGTTACTACGATTGGTATCATCCTTCTAGGAGCAAGATTATGAACAAACAAGTAAGCCTAATTGGTCTAGACAGCGAACAATCAGCACAACTAGCTCAACAGCTAAATCAACTGCTAGCGCATTACCAAGTGTTGTACATGAACTCTCGCGGTTACCACTGGAACATTAAAGGTGCGCAATTCTTCGAACTGCACGTAAAATTTGAAGAGATTTACACTGATCTACAAACAAAAATCGATGAGCTTGCAGAGCGTATTCTAACTTTGGGTCATACGCCAGCGCACGCATTCAGCAACTACTTGGAAGCAAGTGAAATTAAAGAACATCAAAACGCGACTTCTGGTGAGGAGTGTGTACAAGGTCTGGTTCAAGGCTTTAGCGTTCTACTTCTAAAACAGCGTGAGATTCTACAAAACGCGGGTGAAGCAGATGACGAAGGTACAGCGGCATTGATGGGTGACTACATCCGTGAGCAAGAAAAATTAATGTGGATGCTTAACGCTTACCTACAAGGCTAAGCAGCGCATCGCCCAAGCAATCCTTGGGAACGCATGAAACAATCGGGAATAAGTCATAAGGGGCACGTTGGTGCCCCCTTTTTTTGTTTGCGTATTTTATATGTGTGCTTTATTTGCGTGGTAAGGATTCGAAACGGCTCAATAAATCACTGAGTTCATTAAGCGCCAACGAGGCTGAGTCATTGAAGGTTTCTTGATTACCATGATGCACAAGACAAGACGGCATCTGAGCGTTATACGCTGCCTGTAAGTCGTAAAGGTAATCGCCGACATAAAGCACTTCGTCCGGCATCAAACGCCACTCTTTCGCTAATACCTGCAGAGACAAAGGGTCTGGCTTGGGCGGGAAGCATTCACGAGTGATGACTCGTTCCACTGAGATTTGGTTGTGTTCTAGTTTGCGCTGCGTGGCGATTTGACAGTTGCGCGTCACGATAGCGGTTTTGATTTCATTTTGATGCAAGTGGGCGAGCAATTCATGGCAGCCAATCATTGGAGCAGACTGCTCAGCATCAGAAATCTCGTAATCAAATATCACGTTATGAGCGTGCTCTCGATGATGAGGATGCTCAAGTGCGTCGACAAAATCCAATAGATCTTCACTCTGCGGACAACCTAGCTGTTGTCGCAATTCGCCGAAGTTCATATCAGAACTCACCAAGGTGTTGTCTAAATCAAACACCACGGCTTTAATTTTATCGAGCTGTAAAGGGAATGGAATCATAATGACCTCGTACAACTTAACCGAACTATCGTTTTAAAAAACAAAAGGTTATTGTTAAGTTTAGATTCTTCTGCTTAGATTGTACGAAAATAAATCAACCATGTATCACAAAACAAGGACGCGCATGATCATTCCTAAACCATTACAAAAAGGCGACACCATCGGCTTTTTCTCGCCATCCTCCCCAGCCACGGTATTTGCACCAGCGCGTTTTGAGCGTGCCAAAGCGTACGTGTAATCTCATGGTTACCAGCTAAAAGCAGGCAGCTTAACGGGCAAAACTGACCAATACCGCTCGGGTTCGATTCAAGATCGAGTAGAAGAATTGAATGCGCTGATTCGTGACCCTGAAGTGCGCTGTATTATGTCGACCATAGGTGGTTCCAACAGTAACTCATTGCTACCTTACATTGATTTTGAGGCATTGAAGAAAGATCCCAAGATCATTGTTGGCTATTCGGATGTGACAGCTTTGCTTATGGGCATTTACGCACAAACCGGCATCGTCACTTTCTATGGTCCTGCTTTGGTGGCATCTCTGGGTGAATTCCCGCCACTGGTGGACGAGACCTTCGCTTCGTTCGAATCGATTGTGAATACGTTAGATAGCTTGGCGCATCAATACACAATGCCTCAAGGGTGGACAGATGAATGGATAGAGTGGGGCGAGCAAGACCGCGCGAAACAGACCTTGCAAAACCAGTGGCACTTCAAAGGTGAAGGCAAGATCACAGGGCGTTTGATTGGTGGCAACCTCAATACCATGACGGGTATTTGGGCAAGTAAGTTTATGCCGAGTATCGAACAAGGCGATATTTTGCTAGTGGAAGATTGTTTGCAGGGCATTGAAACGGTCGAACGCTCTTTTGCGCTGCTCAAACTATCCGGTGTGTTTGAAAAAGTTGGTGCAGTTGTTCTTGGCAAGCATGAAAAGTTTAACGATAAAGGCACAGGCCGTGCACTTATAGACGTGTTATTAGAAGTACTTAACGGTCAACCACTGCCAATTTTGTATGACTTTGATAGCTGTCATACCCACCCAATGCTCACCGTTCCATTGGGCTCGACCATGACGCTCGACTTTGACAATGAAACGGTGGCATTGAGTTTAAAGAGCTAGCTTTGTCTGACTAGCTCTTAAGAGAAAACTATTTCTCCTCAAGACGAAATATTTTGCCGCTGTCGGTAGAAAAATAGATATAGCCATCGGGGCTGATGGTTATATCTCTTACTCGCTCACCAAGATTCTCCATCAATCTCTTTGATTCGGTGAGCTTGCCATTCTCAATAGAGACCACGTTGATGTGCGCCAGTTTCAATGCACCAGCGAGGATTTTTCCGTCCAACTCTGGGTATTTATCGCCACGGTACAAAATCATATTGCTGGGTGCGATAGAAGGGATGTACACCAACTTTGG
This sequence comes from Vibrio sp. CUB2, assembly GCF_001557945.1. Taxonomy (NCBI): domain Bacteria; kingdom Pseudomonadati; phylum Pseudomonadota; class Gammaproteobacteria; order Vibrionales; family Vibrionaceae; genus Vibrio; species Vibrio sp. CUB2. The sequence continues at coordinate 396,536 of NZ_LNRB01000004.1, forward strand.
ATCTTCCATTCCCGGTAACGACTTAGCTTCGCCGACGTCCAACGGTCCCCAATATTCTTTACCATGAGAGACTTGCGCCCAGCCGTAGTTTGCGCCTTTCTTGATCAGATTAATTTCATCGCCGCCGCGTGGTCCATGTTCAATCGACCACAGCTGTTTTGTTGCTTCGTCGTAGAACATGCCTTGTGGGTTGCGGTGCCCGTAACTCCATATCTCAGGACGAGCTTCGGAAGGTTTGAATGGGTTGTCTTGCGGAACCGAACCATCAAGGTTAAGGCGTAGAATACTGCCAGCATGGGTTTGAGTGTCTTGCCCATTATCACGTTCGCCACGGTCACCGATTGAGAAGTAAACTTTGTCGTCAATAAATGAAATTCGACTGCCGTAGTGGCGACCTGTATCGGTGAAGGCATCAGCAACAAAGAGATCTTTCCAACCTACAAGCTGATTGTTTTGCAATTGCGCCGTCGCTAACGCCACCGTATTGCCTTTGCTCGTACGCTTGCTGTAGGTAAAGAAGAGTTGCGGGTTTTGCTTATCGGCATTCGGTGTGAGCGCAACATCCAATAAGCCGGCTTGTCCACTGGTGTTCACATCGGGGACGTTAAACAGCTTTTGAGGTTTGCCTGATTTGATATCCAGCAGCGAAACCGTACCGTTCTTTTCATTGACGATAACGCGTTGGTTGTCTAAGAACTCGATTCCCCAAGGGATCTGAAATCCATTCGCCACTTCGTTAGCGCGGTATTCGGCAGCGTTGGCAGAAAAGGATAAACAAGCGAGTAGGGCAGCAGCAATCGTTCTCATGGTTCCTTCCAATATGAATCGTATTAATGCTTAAAAGCTAACACTAAAAGAGAACGTTTTGCAGAGCATGGATTGTATAAGAATGTAAAAAATCCCCGATACGAGATCGGGGATTGAATTAAGGCTAGAGAATTGTTTATGTAGCGAGATTACATCGCTTCTTCGAAGATCTTAGAGATTTCTTCGTGAGTTGCTTGTTTAGGGTTAGTGAAACCACAAGCGTCTTTCAGTGCGTTGTCTGCTAGCGTTGGGATGTCTTCTAGTTTCGCACCAAGCTCTTTAATACCTGCTGGGATACCCACATCTTTCGCTAGAGTAACGATAGCGTCGATTGCTGCCGCTGCACCTGCTTCAGCAGACATGCCTTCTACGTTTACGCCCATTGCTTTCGCTACATCACGTAGACGCTCAGGACATACTTGCGCGTTGTAGCGCTGTACGTGAGGTAGAAGAATCGCGTTACAAACACCGTGTGGAAGGTCGTAGAAACCACCTAGTTGGTGTGCCATTGCGTGTACGTAACCTAGAGACGCGTTGTTGAACGCCATACCCGCCATGAACTGTGCGTATGCCATTTGTTCACGAGCTTCTAGATCTTCACCGTTTTTCACTGCTGTGCGTAGGTAAGCTTGGATAAGCTCAATCGCTTTGATTGCTACCGCATCAGTGATTGGTGTTGCCGCGATAGATACGTAAGCTTCAATCGCGTGAGTTAGGGCATCCATACCTGTTGCCGCAGTTAGCGAAGCAGGTTTAGCTAGCATTAGCTCTGGATCGTTTACAGAGATAAGCGGTGTTGTGTGCTTATCAACGATAGCCATCTTGATGTGACGCTCTTCGTCAGTGATGATGCAGAAACGCGTCATTTCAGATGCAGTACCCGCAGTCGTGTTGATTGCGATAAGTGGCATCATTGGTTTTGCAGATTGGTCTACGCCCTCGTAATCTGCGATTTTGCCGCCGTTAGAAGCAACAAGCGCGATACCTTTCGCACAGTCGTGTGGTGAACCGCCACCTAGAGAGATAACGAAGTCACATTCGTTATCTGTAAGAAGTGCCAAGCCGTCGTTAACGTTGCTGATAGTAGGGTTTGGTTGAGTGCCATCGAACACAACAGTTGCTACGTCGCGTTCTGTTAGTAGATCTTGAACCTGCTTTACTACACCGATTTGGTTAAGAATCTTATCCGTAACAATCAAACCTTTTTTAAAGCCTTGAGATTGGATGCTGTCTGCTGCGTCTTTCAGACAACCAGCGCCCATTAGGTTTACGGTAGGGATAAAAAATGCACTTGTCATATTGGATTGCTCCGTCGTTATTTTTAATAATCTTTCTTAATCTGTCATTTACTCTTGCATACCCCGTTCTTGATTTAGATTGATCTAGGACAAGTTTAACCCCTTAGGGGTATCTTGAGGGCTGAAAGTGTGATGACAGTCTTGTTGCACAGTGAGATGGTGCAACACCTACTTAACGTAGCTGAAATATCTCATTTATCACGCAAACGATTGGCAAAAATAACAAGATTCGTACGGTTTATCTCTCAATTCGACTAAAGTATAAAAAATCCCCATTAATATGTAGTCTATCAATGGGGATTCGTATGGTATGTTTTAAGCAAACGTTTTCGATTTAGGCGATTTTAACTAACTTATCTACTAGTTTTTCAATGCCTGACGCGGCTTGGGAGATATTCTCCGCTAACATATAAGCTGGTGTTGAAAGCACGTTGTGTTTTTCATCGAAATGGATTTCATCCACCTGACAATTGACATGCTCGCCCCCCATATGACCGAATGCTGCAGCAGTGGCTTCATCGTTACCAATGGTGCCTTTTACACCTCGATCGTAAATCATAGGGATAATGGTTGGTGCGATGCATAAATAACCTGCAGGTTTGCCCGCTTGAGCGAACGCACGACACGCTTGGGCGACGTGAGTATTAATCGAACACTCTGCGCCTGAGACGGCGAAGTCGGTTAAGTTTTTCGCGGCACCAAATCCACCTGGAAGTAGTAGGGCATCGTATTCGTCAACGTTAAGCTTGGCGACATCGTCAATGTTACCGCGAGCGATACGGGCTGATTCGATCAAGACGTTGCGTGTTTCATCCATTTCATCACCAGTTAGGTGATTGATGACGTGGAGTTGGTCAATGTTAGGTGCAAAGCAGTGCCAAGTTGCGCCTGCTTTCTCGATGGCGTAGAGCGCCAATACGGCTTCGTGGATCTCAGAACCGTCGTAAACGCCTGAACCACTTAAAATGACTGCGACTTTTTTCATGATTGGATTCCTTTACTCTGAACGTTCCTTAGATTGTTCTTCACTATCTAGACCATGCGTTTCCGAATGTGTTTCAACGTTTTCACTTTCGTCGTCTTCCTCATAGTAGCGCACAACAAACGGTGTCAGCATGACACTCGAAGGCAGAAAATGTTTCATATCGACTCCAACCGCTTAATAGAGTGGCTTTTATACCGATTTTGGAAAAAGAGTACGTTGAAGCGGATCATTTTTGAGTTAAGCTGCAGTTTCCTTTGGCATTCATGAGCAGTAGGTCACATAGATAACATGCAATCCTATCAGTTTCGTTTCACCCTTTATGGTTGTATCGCCATTCTCTCTTGGAGCTGTTTGCTAGGCATCGCGAGATTGGTGACAGAAAGTTTAGGGCCCGTGGGCGGATCAGCCATGCTGTATTCTCTGAGCTCCATTTTTCTGTTGATTGTGGTTGGTATCCCAAAACTGTCGTATTTCTCACCCAAGTATTTAGTTCTCGGTGGGGCGATGTTTGTCTGCTACGAGATCTTCCTCGCGTTGGCATTGGGCTACTCCAATTCTCGTTCTCAGGCGATTGAAGTTTCGATCGTCAATTATCTATGGCCTGCACTAACCGTGTTGTTTGCGATATTGGGCAGTAACAAAAAGCCGAACTGGTTACTGTACCCGGCAGTTATGTTGGCATTCATTGGTGTCGCTTGGACGGTCAGTGGTGATAGCGGCTTATCACCGACGCAGTTAATGGTGAACATCAGTAGCAATCCGATTGTTTACTTCATGGCATTTGCAGGCGCAGTCATCTGGGCTGTGTATTGCAATCTGACTCAAAGACAACAATCGAAGCACAACGCGATTACTTTGTTCTTTATCGCGACAGCCATCTCTTTGTGGATCAAATACGCCTTTACTGATGAGCCGCCAATGGCATTCAGTTGGGAAGCGATGGGGTACTTAGTGGCGTCTGCCGCTTTAATGGCGGGTGGTTACGGATTATGGAATATCGCGATTGTTGGCGGCAATATGGTGTTTCTCGCAACCTTGTCTTACTTTACGCCGATTTTCTCTGCTCTGTTTTCTTCTATTATTCTAGGCGTCACTCTAAGCCACAGCTTCTGGCAAGGGGTCGTAATGGTAACGGTTGGTTCGTTGATGTGTTGGCTCGTCACCAAAGAGAAGCGCGAAGCGGCTGGATAAGCTTTCTGTAGGAGAGGGTAAGTTCACAAGCCACAGTTCAATGTACCAACCCCTCCTAACCTCCCCTTGTATTTGGCATCCAAGCTTTCAACACCCCGAGCCAAAGGGGAGGGGCTAGTCCTGCATCCGAGGTTAGTCCAGTGCCCACTATGAGCATTCGCAGGGGCAGCCGAAAAGCGACTAGCTGAAGTTAGCAAAGAATAGCTCTCCTCCTTAATCGCCGTATTCAAATGCGAAGCAACTCAAGTCAATAAAAGGGGGAGTTGGAGGGGGTTGTAAGTGCATCAGTCGAAGAAATGCAAAAAGCTCCCGAGATTGGGAGCTTTTCTTTCGAGTTCTAATGATTCTTGGTGGCGCTCTAATACGCGACGTTCAATTGTAATTGAAGCTTGAATCTGTGCTTCGATAGTCGCTTAGTAAGCTGCTTACGAGTGTGCTCTAGCGTATCAAGCTCTAGTGTGTCGTCATCCACATGCACGTCCACATTTACTCGCAGTTCTTGACCTACTTTAGTTACGCCAGCCAGTTTCAATTGGTGCTCAGTTACCTTTTCAATCTCAAGAACGTCTTTACCAACGCTCTGACATAGTTCTTTGCTAGGTGTCATCATTAGCAGTTCACGTAGGGCACCAACTAGCATATCAAACGGTACTTTAAGGAAGTAGAAGCCCATCAACACCATCATCATAGGGTCTGCATAGACCGCGTAGTGTGCATAAGGTGTTAGTGATACTAACCATGCAGCGATAAAACCAAGAGTTACTGCAACACTAAGTAGCGTGTCCATTTGCCATTGTTTTTTCTCGGCTTCGATTAAACCTGATGAAAAACGACGGCTTTTCTTCGCCATAAACCACCAAGCGTAACCACAACCAACGACGTTAACGACACCGAAGATGGTTGCGATGGAAGCGTCTACCTCACGACCACCTGTCATCAACGCAGTTACCGCAGAGAATAATGAGAAAGCAACAACAACTAAAATAACGGCTGCTTTGATAGCGATAACGATAGGTTCAAGTACAGCTTTGCCGAAAGGAAAAATAGATTTTGATGGCTTGCTGATGTAGTAAGAAGCTGCCAGTGACAATAAAGTTAACAGCAGACTGACTAGAGAATAAACACCGTCAAATACGATGACGATCGACCCAACAAGCAAGCCAAGTACCATCCCTCCGACTGCAAACCCAGATGCTAAAAGGGCTGAGAAGGTTAAGATACGGTTTTCGTTTTTGCTTGTCCTGTCACACATAAAAGATGCCTTAAATTATTACACCCTTACATTCTTCTCCTTGGGGCAAATTTAAGCAAATGAAAACTGTGTGACATTTAATCGATATAAGATGGTTTTTTGGTTGTTTTCTTATTATTCAATGGCTTATTTTTAATTTGCTCTGTCAAAATAATTGACGCTCAGTGAAGGTGTTTAGAAATCGAATAAATACTCGCTGAGTTTATCAGCCAGCCAACTCATCGCAGGGTGTTCTGTTTGCCCGTTTGGCATGAACATACAGTAGTCCTCTTGCGTCAAGCCATAGGTGTGTTTGATCACCGCTAGCTTTTGATGCCGCAAGTAATGCCGTATTAGAGGCTCTGGTAATACGCCCCATGCATCTTCTTCCAAAATGGTGTTTAGCATGTAGTCAAAGCTGGAGAAGCCAATGTATCGAGTAGAAAAGGGCTGCAGCTCTGGGTTGTCTTTCTCATTCAAATACACCATCAAGGCTTGCATCTGGTTACGCAAATCTTCATCGGTTACGCGACGCATTTTACTGAGTTGGTGATCGAAGCTACAGACCGACATCATACGAATCTTGCCTAGTGGGTTGTAGACTAGATGTGGATCGTCGACACGTTCGTAATCAACACCAAAAGCAAAGTCGACCTGTTGGGTACTTACTAAGTTGGCTAAGTCGCCACTAGACGCTAGGATCAAGTTGAATGTCGTTGAGGGGAAGCGGTTATTAAGCGTATGAGAGAGCTCTTGCCACAGTTCATCTGGTAGAGAGTCGTCACGTGCCACCCAGACTTCAGCGTTGAAACCGTCGGATACTTGAGCGCAGGTCTTTTTGATTCGCTGTGCGGTTACAAGCAGGTTTTCACAGTCTTTAAAGATCGCTTTCCCTGCTTCCGAGAGTGTTAACTGATTGCCAGTACGAGTGAATAACTCGACGTCTAGGTCTTTCTCAAGTGCCTTAATTGCCATACTCAGCTTAGTACGATTGCAATCGAGTTGACGCGCAGCCTCCGAGACGGAGCCATACTCGGCAATGGTACAAAAGGCTTCAACTTGCGATAAGTTCATGATTAAAAAAGACCTAAACTGAAATGATGAGAATCGATAGCGTAGACGAATGAACGTATTGACGCCTAGAAAGATTATCGAAAAAAACACGGATTCGCCAGATAAGTCTATGGTGTTTTGGCGTTTTTGCGGTAATCTATGGGGGTTACAAGAAGTGAACATGGAGGCCACGATGGCACAAGATTGGGACGGCTTAGCAAAGAATTGGGAATCTAACCCAGCAACAGATCAATTTGCTCAGTCGGTGTTTGCACAGTTACAACAGCTTACTCAGCTTGATGGCATTAAAGTATTGGATTTTGGATGTGGGACAGGGCAGTTAAGCCGACTATTGTCGCCATCCGCAAAAGAGATTGTGGCGCTGGATGCATCTGAAGCCATGATTGAAGAGCTTGATAAGAAAGAGCTAGAGAATGTAGAACCGGTTGTTGACGCATTGACGCGTGGTCTAGTCGCTCAGCACCCAGCATTCCGTGGTCAGTTTGACCTAGTCGTTGCTTCTTCAGTTCTGGCTTTTATCGAAGACTACGAAACGTCTCTAGAGATTGCTCACTCGTTACTAAACGCTGGTGGTCACTTCGTGCATTTTGACTGGATCGCAGATTCAGCAAAAGAAGGCTTCACGCTAGCGAAATCAGAAAACGCACTTATCAAAGCCGGCTTTACTGAGGTAGAAACGAAGAAGGTCTTCGAAATCACATCAGACGGTCACACAATGTCAGTGTTAATGGGCGTAGGTCGCCGTTAATCCCCGACAAAGAACATAAGAAAAGCGAGCTATTTAGCTCGCTTTTTTGTTTTCTTTGATTCGCTAGGCAAAGGTGAGCTGTCGAATTTCCTTTAAAACGTCTGGATTCGCAATCGCACCTAAGTTCTCGACTTCCTTACCATTTATGACTTGTTTGACCGCAAGTTCGACCAACTTTCCTGAGCGTGTTTTAGGAATGTCGCTGATGGCGAAGATTTGGCTTGGCACGTGCCTTGGTGAGCAGGACGTTTTGAGACGTGACTTAATCTCTGCTACTAACCTGTCATCTAAAGTGACACCAGAAGCGGTCTGAACAAACAGCCAAATTTGTTCGTTTCGCTCGATCTCTTTACCAACGGCAATGGAATCGACGATACCTTCTATGACGTTTACCTGCTGATAAATCTCCGCTGTGCCGATGCGCACACCGCCAGGATTCAACAATGCATCGCTACGACCGTAGAAAACAAATCCACCTTTGGCGCTGCGTTCGACATCGTCACCGTGATGCCAGATATCATCGAACTTGTCCCAGTAAGCGTTGTGGTAGCGCTCGCCAGTATCATTCCAAAAGCCGACAGGAAAGTTGGGCATGGAGTTGGTGCAGACGAGCTCACCACGTTGTTCACTCACGCTTTGACCTTGCGAGTCGAACACTTGAACATCAATACCCAAACCAGCGTACTGACATTCACCACGATAAACAGGCGAGATAGGGTTGCCTAATACAAAGCAGCCACAGATGTCTGTTCCGCCTGAAATAGAAGCCAAGTGCAGATCTTGCTTGATGTGTTGATACACGTAATCAAACTGCTCTGGATAAAGCACTGAGCCCGTAGAGCACAAAGTTCTTAAAGCAGGGAGAGAGTAATCTTGGATTGGCGACAGTCCGGCTTTTTCTATCGCCTCTAGGTACTTGGCGGCAGTACCAAAGAGACTCACCTCGGCGCGCTGAGCTAAATCCCACAACACATTGGGTGTTGGGTGAACTGGGCTGCCATCGAAAATCACCAAGCATGCGCCACTCGCGAGAGCAGATACGTGCCAGTTCCACATCATCCAACCACAAGTTGTGTAGTAAAAGACGCGGTCTTTAGGCTGAATATCTGAATGAAGTTGATGTTCTTTAAGATGATTAAGAATCGTACCGCCAACAGAATGCACGATGCACTTAGGCTTGCCCGTCGTGCCAGAGGAATAAAGCACAAACAGCGGACTATTGAATTCCACGCGAGTGTAATGCAACGGAGCTGGGGAATACTGATTAATGATGTTTTGCCAATCGTGAGTACAAACATCGCATTCGAACACATGCGGTTTGAGGTAACCGATCTGGCACACTTGTTTCAGTCCATCGAGATGATCCGCGATGTGGTGGTTCTTCTCCGACATATCGAAGGTTTTTCCATTAAAGGTATAACCATCGCAGGTAAAGAGAACCTTTGGCTTCACTTGCCCGAAGCGCTCAATAACGCTTTCTACGCCAAAATCAGGGGAGGTGGATGTCCAAGTCGCGCCTAAGCTGGTGGTGGCTAGCATTGCAATAACGGTTTGTGGCATATGTGGTAGATAGCCTGCAACCACATCACCTTGCTTGATGCCACATTCGACTAACCATTGCTGAACGCTCGAGACTTCGTCACAAAGCTGTTTCCATGTGTAAATCTGTTTGTCACCGCGCTCGTTTTCAAACCAAATTGCCAGCTCATCCGCTTGTTGCTCTGCCAAACTGAGCAGGTTCTCTGTGTAGTTAACTTGAGCTTGAGGGAACCACACGGCATCTCGATTTTGCATTGGTGATTGCCAACGGCTTTCACTTTGTGCTTTAACGGTATCGCCTTGCGTGCCAATTAGGTCGCAAAATTGCCAAACCTCTTTCCAGAAATGCTCGTTATGCTCCAAAGACCATTGGTGCAAATCAGAGTAGTTTTTGAGCTCGAAACCCTGCCGATTAATGTGCTCGATAAACTGCGTGATATTGGCTTGCTCGATTCGATCTTCCGTCGGCTGCCAGACTTTGTTGCTCTCGCGCATAGCTCCCTCTATAACAAAGTTTTAACGTTTTCAGTCTGAGGTGAACCAGAAATAAAGTCAAACTCGTTGGAGAAACTGGCTCCTTATGTATATCAATGTGTTAGGGGTTGATGTAAAGAAAATGTTACACCTGAATTTTGAGTGGAAAATGGTCAGGGGATTGGAAGGACAAAAGAGTGTAGATAGGCTTAATGTAAAGGATTTGTTAATGGAGATGTGCAATGACTCAGTATCATTCAAAACCCGTCGATCAGGATGGAAGGGTAGAATGGAGCCATGAAGAGGATGCCATTTGGCGCGACTTGGTAACAAGACAAATGAGCGTGATTCAAGACCGTGCGTGCAACGCTTATCTGCATGGACTCAAGCTACTCGATTTACCTCATGACCGCGTGCCACAACTGCCCGAAATCAATCGTGTCTTGATTGAAACAACGGGCTGGCAAGTGGAGCCAGTCCCCGCGTTGATCGACTTTGATCGTTTCTTCAATTTGCTTGGCAATAAACGCTTCCCTGTTGCGACATTCTTGAGAACGCGAGAAGAGTTTGATTACCTACAAGAGCCAGATTTCTTCCATGAGATTTTTGGTCATTGCGCCATGCTCACCAACCCTGATTTTGCCGCCTTTACCGAGCACTACGGACAACTTGGACAAGCCGCGACACCGAAGCAGCGAGGGTACCTTGCGCGTCTATATTGGTTTACAGTCGAGTTCGGCTTGGTTCAAGAGGGTAACAAAACAAAGATCTACGGTGGCGGCATCCTTTCATCTCCGGGAGAATCCATCTATTCATTGGAAAGCGACATCGCGATTAGAGACGAATTCGACCTACAAACTGTACTAAGGACCCCTTATCGCATCGACATCATGCAGCCGAAATACTACGTGATTGAAGATTTGTCCCAGCTTTTCCAAATTAGCCAACTGAATTTATTGAAACAAGCCGATCTAGCGATTGAAGCCGGATTGCTTCCACCACTTTTTGAACCAAAGGAACCTGCTCATGTTGAATGAACAAAAATGCGAAGCTTGTAGTATCGATGCCATTGCACTTAGTAAAGAGGAACAACAGTCTTTGCTGCTGCAATTATCTGATTGGCAGATCATTGAGAGAGATGAGATTCCTCAACTTGAGAAGGTCTACAAGTTTAAGAACTTCAAGCAAGCGTGGGCGTTTAGCAACAAGATTGCCGAGCTTGCAGAAGATGAATTCCATCACCCATCTATCTTGCTAGAGTGGGGCAAAGTGACCATCACTTGGTGGAGCCACTCTATTAAAGGTCTGCATAAGAACGACTTTATCTGTGCTTCGAAGTGCGATGCATTGGCGATTGAATAATAGAGCTGAGTGATTATGTTCACTCGTTATAAACAAAAAGCGCCCGGACTGAAGTTCGGGCGCTTTACTTTTAATTTTTTCTCTTGAAGAGCGAGTTTTAAAGCTCAATTCGAAACACAGACGTCGTGCCTGACACTTCATTGCCTACTGCGATAAAGTGTTGTCCGTTACGAGCAAAGTAGTTGATTGACTCTGGCGCCAAATCTCCTGCTTTTGGATTGTAAGTGTCGTTCGCGCATTCGCCATCTTCCACTTCTGTACAAACTGGTTGGCTGTAATCACGACGGTTTACGTAATGCAGGAACTGCGCTTGCTTCGGGTCTGTGATGTCATAAATCATGATGCCGCCTTGACGCTCCAAGCCGATAAACGCGTAGTGACGACCATTGATTTGTGCTACTTCAATCGCTTCTGGCTCAATGCCTTTGTCGTCGCTGCGGTCATCGCCACTGTCATTGCTATCGTTGGTGCTGTTGAAGTTCTTACCTTCATTCATTAATGCGATGGTCGCGAAATCGTCACCACTATCGAAAACCAACTCACCGTTTTCATCCCAAATAGAGAATGAACGGGCACCAAAGGCTTGAACATTGTCTTGTGCAGAAAGCGTGTGCTCAGGCTTAATCACTTTTAGACGCGCGAGTTGCTTGTTATCTTTTAGCGCCTCTGCCAGCGGGTGATCTGCTGCGACTTTTAGCTTCTTACCGCGCACCTCATCAACATGGCTTAAACAGGTGCCTTGTTCAGAAGTATATTCATCTGTACCTAGGTAATCGTCTTCATCCCACTTAAAGCCCGCTTGGTCACATAGAGCTTGTGTTGTTTTGAAGCCATATTCACGACCGTCACCTTCGTTGGCAGAGAGTATGTACGTTTTACCGTTTACCGAGTAGCTGTCGAGAGTATCTGGCATGTACAGACCAACCAGCTGTGGGTAGCTCTTAAAGTTGCCAATGATTTTGTCTTTGTTCGAAGCATCCAGTTTTGAATCAGACCAAGATTTCTCACCCAGGCTCACAATCTTCTCTACCGATTTGATTTCTGGGTTTACGATTGCCATTGCATTGTTCTCTTGCAGTGCAACGTAGATTTTTCCGTTGTCAGCAAAGGTGAGGTATTCCGGTTCTAGATCTTGCGCCACCGTTGCATTTGGACCTGAGATTCGAACATCAGCAGGTAGTTCAGACTTACGTGCCCCATCAAACTCATTGAAACCAATCTGCGTGACTTCTGCTTGGTTTACGCCTTGGCTCAAGTCGATCAATGTGATGCTGCCCTCTGGGTCGACACTGTAGTCACCATTTGGCTCACCTTCGTTTGCTGTCGCAATGTATCTGCCGTCTTTTGAGAAGCCGACCATGTCTGGCAGTGCGCCGGTAGGGAAGGTGGTGATCAGCGACAAATCATCTGAGCGGTACAAGCCAACAATGCCATTCGACTGCTTATTGCTGTTTTCAATCGCTACAGCGACTAAACCATTAAAGACTGCAACGCTGTTTGCCGCACCAATTTCAACGCCTGCCGCTTCGCCTGCGCTGTTGAGATCTATGAATGCAGTTTGTGTTGGTGCGCCGTTGTCATCCATAGAAAGCACATCGACACGTTTTGCTTGAGCGTTGACCACGTAAAGCTTGTCAGTACACGCATCATATTGAACGATTTCTGCTGCCGATGTATCGAATGGTGCGTCAGCGATAGACGTTCCCATAAAGGTCAAACCCTGGATGGATGTCTCTCCAGCAACAGGTGCTAGCGATGCTTTACATTGGGCTGCAAACGAAGAGAGAGAATCGTCAGGTTGAGATGAACATGCGATGGCAAGTGAAGATAATGCCAATACGCCTATTGCCTTAAATGGGGTGGTCATGATATTTCCTTATTAAGCAGATACAATGTTGCTCAATGCACCTAAGTTAGATATCTATTCATTCACTACAACAGTGAGGAATAGTGCATTGATTGATGTGTTATTAAATAAGGCTCTGAATATATTTATGATTTATGACTCTTATATTGGCTTTTGATGAAACAAATGTGTCAGTTTTAATCTGAACGTATGTCGAACACTTAAGATGAAAAGACATTAGGAACTAGAAATAATGGAACTTAAAGAATTTTTGGATGCGCTAGCGGCATCACCTGAGACAGTAGAATTTGAAACGACAATGGCAGCCATTGAGGCAAACTACGCTTTTACGCCAGCGGCTTTTGTGAATGGTGAAACGCAGAATAATGCAGGTGAGAACAACGGCTCGTGCAAGATCTTCGCTTTTGGTCAATTGAACAACCTAAGCAAAGAAGCAACGTTGGCGTGTTTTGGTCGCTTCTACCGTGAAGACGTATTGGCACATCCAGAGAACAACGACCATCAAAACATTCGTAACTTTATGGTGACAGGTTGGGATGGTGTGAAGTTTGAATCCCAAGCGTTAGCGCAGAAATAGTTCGCAGACCTCACCTTCATTTCAATGATAGCCAGTCCGTTATGTCCTATGTTCGGTAGGTTAGGCGACTGGCTTTTTCTCCAAACATTTACGACACAAACAAAATTGTCCCGCTTCTGGCTTGGGTAGATCTCTGGTCTCAATATCAAAGCACCAGCACGTCTCTTTCCCCGCAGCAATATCGCAGTGCGCATTCGTGCCACACTCAGGGCAAGAGTGGGTTGAGTCATTTCCAACCAATTGCTCGATGATCGCGTCTCGTTGAGCATCAGACTTATCTTTCCACAGCACGATTTCTTCCATGGTTCGGTGGCAGCCAGAACAGATTCCGCCGTTATTTTTACAGGCTGCGCGGCAAGGTGACTTCATTACTTTTCTCGTTATGCTTTCCAGTAAGCGGCGTACTTTAACATGAAATTGTGCAGCGGGAAGCTCAATACTTGATTCAACAAAATATCCATTAGGTGAATAAATACTGGTCAAATTTATATGGAATGATAAACTGTATATCCAATTTTAGGAGGCGTCATGTTTAAACCGTATTTTAAGTGCATCACCCTGTCTGTTTTTATCGTTCTTTTGGCTGGTTGTGCCAGAGGTCCTCAAGTCGATGAGACCAAATTTACGTCGTATGAGGACTTTCGACCGGGTCCTGAAGGCAGAGTCGATTTAGTGTGGGCAAGAGATGACATTAAAGATGCGCAAACATTAAAAGCCGTTCTTGATAAATACGATAGCGTACTAGTGGATCGTGTTTTTGTGGTGGTGAAAGATGCTGAGTTGGATGATGAGAGCATTAATGAGTTGTCTGACTACATGGTGATGAGGCTCAAAGAGAAGATCTCGACCAATAAACGCATTGTGGATGAGCCAAGTGACTCAACACTTCGTTTGAGTATCGCGATCAGTAATGTGGAAACGCCCAATCCGATCTTAGCGGTAACAAGCTCTGTACTGCCTTTTGGTATTGGTGTTTCTACAATATCCAAGCTAACAACGGGCGAGCACACCAATGTGGGAGAGGCGACCATTGAACTGCTGGTAAGCGACTCTAAAACGGCGGAACCTATCTTTGCGGTGATAGACCGACATGTTGGCGATAAAGATTTGGATAACATTGTTGACGGGTTAAGTGGAGCGAAAGACGCGATCGACTGGTGGGTTAATCGATTATTTGTTACTTTCGACAACCAAGTTACCCAAATCTAGGTCGTTAGACAAAACGCCATGTTAGAAAAAGAAAATTTAATCAAACTCGCTCGAATGCAAATGCCGTTTGGCAAATACGCAGGGCGAGTACTGATTGATCTTCCAGAAGAATACCTACTCTGGTTTGATAAAAAAGGCTTTCCTGAAGGGGAGCTAGGTGAACTGCTAAAGCTCTGCCTCGCACTTAAAATTGAAGGCTTGGACAGTGTTGTTAAGCCTTTAAAGCGCATGTAGCATGCCACAGAAACTCCCTATTTTTGATTTAAAGAATTACCATGAATTTTGATATTAATGCACTGAAACACCACCAACTGGTCGAAGATGGTCAACTTGAAGGGTGCTACCTTCATCAACCTGCAAAGGGCAGTCAGCAAGATGACAAAGCGGTTTTGGCAGAACGCCAAGCGTTGGAAAAGATGGGGTACAAGGTGATACAGGTTCAAGCGAAAGGCGGGACCACAACGTTTGCCGAAGCGATGCAGGAGTTTGCAAAGAAGACTGGCCACCGGTCTCAGTAATAAGCGGATTCAACCGATTCAATTACCTTCAACTTTTCTCGCAATACCCTCGGTTTCATACAAAAGAGTCAGACTATCAGGCTGACTCTTTTTTCACCCCATTCCTTGCAAGTCATGCTGCTCGCCAGTTAACCGCAGCATTGCCTTTCTTATAGAATTGTTTTCAGTTCATTCGGGTAATAAACGTCTGCTCATCATCCACAAAAGCGACAAAGCCGCCGTGATAGATAAACATTCGCCCGCGTCCCTCGACTAAGCATGCTAGCTGTGGGTTTAAATCTTCTTCGTTAGCTTGGCTTTCAAACGTGCCGGTATCCGTGATTACACCGTCGAGTGCAGGCAAATACCCATAAGTCCGTTTGGCCTGATCAATCAGGCTCAATTCACTGTCGATAGAGAAGCGAGAGGGGATCGCACCAGCGTCTTCGATGAATATAGGTTTCAGTTCTTCAAAGGCTGTAATCACCAGCCAGTCGATGCCGTTAACATGATGGATAAACATAGGGTTGCTCGATAATTTTGATGTGGGGATTCTACCATTATCAGTTGCAGAGCGTCGTAGAAATTTGGTTGTTAAAGGCGATAATTCTGCGCCATTTACTGACATTTAGCCTGCCAACTGGAAATACGCTTGCGTCCGACAGTAAGTTGCAACAACAAGTAGGTGGATGCCTCTAAAAAAGCCCCGTTTAGTCCAAGGCTGTCAAGCGGGCTAAACGGGGCAAACAGAGCAACTAGGATATCTGCTCTGCGATGGTGTCCGGAAACGAAAATTAGCATCGCTTCCGAGATAAATTCTAGGAGTTTCTAGTATGGTTTTGTCAGCAAAATGTCACGACTCGATACCATGCTGACAAGCTTATTTTTTATTTTTGAACAATAGCTTATAAAGCAGGCGAGCATTGTAGGAATGCGCTTAATACACTTACAAATGGCATAAAAAACTCGCTATTTAAGCGAGCTTTATAACTAAAAATGTCAACCCAATCAGGACGGGTCAGAAACACGAATTAATGTTTGCGTTGTGGGCCGTTACGAACGATGTCTTTACCGTTGTCGTAAACGTGCTGAGAAACCCAGCGACCCATGATGAGTTGGTGTTGGTCACCTAGTACTGCGACAAAAGGGCGGCCGTCGGTGTTGGTTGTAGCCAATGCGACACCTGTTACGCCTTCAAGACCCAGTGCGCCACTTTCAATTAGGTGTAGGAAAGCTTCTAGCTCTTCCAATGTTTCGATTACGTGATTATCAATGTTCATCGTCTTCAATCTCTTCGAATTGTCGATATTCAATGGTCGCGTACTCTACCTAAGTTGCTTGCAGAAACCAAGGAAGGATTTGCATACAATAATGCTTGGCGTTATCACGCTAAATTGTTGTAAATTCGAATTCCAATCCTACGTCGAACAAAAATTACAAAGAGTCACATTGATGAAGAAAGTGTTAATCACCGGTTTTGAACCATTTGGTGGCGAGTCCGTGAACCCTGCATTAGAAGCGGTAAAACGATTAGAAGGCAAAAAGCTCAACGGTGGTGAAGTAGTGATTTGCCAAGTGCCAGTAACCCGTTACGAATCCATTGACATCGTGGTTAATGCTATCGAGCAATACCAACCAGACATTGTCATCACAGTAGGGCAAGCCGCGGGACGAGCTGCGATTACACCAGAACGTGTGGCAATCAATGTAGACGACTTCCGTATTCCTGATAATGGCGGTCATCAACCAATCGATGAGCCAGTGTTTCAAGATGGTCCAGACGCTTACTTTACAACGCTGCCCATTAAGGCGATGACAAACGCTTTACAGAAAGCGAGTATTCCATGCCAAGTATCAAATACGGCAGGGACGTTTGTATGCAATCACCTGTTTTATGGTATCCAGCATTACTTGCGTGATAAATCAGTACGTCACGGCTTTGTGCATATTCCTCTTTTGCCAGAACAAGATGCTTCAGGCAACCAGCCAACCATGTCGTTAGATGTCATCGTCGAAGGGTTAGCGCTTTTGGCTCAAGCTGCGATTGACAACGAATCTGACATTGCGGTCACCGCAGGCCAAATTTGTTGATACATAAGCCAAATTTAAATCCTTAGATGAACACCGAGCACCATCAAGCTCGGTGTTTTTGTATCTGTTAAGTCGCTCAAATTTTGTGTGTTATGAAAGGAGTAGCATCGAGTTGTAAAGTGAAAAGTCACATGTATTCACTTTGAACTCTCGTTCAATAAAAAAGGCGAACTATCATGAAAAGCAATAGAAGTAAGATCATTGCCCTTTCCTCTGCGGTTGTTTTCGCTTTGGCTATTGCCGCTCTAAAATTCGAAAGCACCCTCGGACTACTTCCTATCCTCGTTGCGATTGTCGCATTCTTTACCTGCGTGATTCATACCAGCATGCACCTCTCTGGTGTTAAAAATGCAGATGCATTTGGTTATTACCAACAATCACAACAAACCAAAGCGAAAGCACTGCATAAAGGCTTAGACCCTAGCGATAAAAAGCGTTGAAGCATGTCACATTCTCCGTATACTTTGGCAAAGCATTTAAAGCACAAGCTTGTCGGAGAAAAGCATGTCACATCGAGTACCTACCAACATACTGACGGGATTTCTGGGCGTCGGTAAAACCACAACTATTCTGAACTTACTGAAAAACAAACCAGAAAACGAAAACTGGGCTGTATTAGTGAATGAGTTTGGTGAGATAGGTATCGATGGTGCGATGATGACTGACCAAGGAGCGATGATTAAAGAAGTTCCGGGTGGTTGCATGTGTTGTACAGCGGGCGTTCCTATGTCTGTTGGTATCACGGCTTTGCTACGTCAAAAGCCAGATCGCCTTCTTATCGAGCCAACGGGGTTAGGGCATCCAAAGCAAGTGGTTGCGACGTTAACGTCTGAGCAATATCTGCCTTACGTTGATCTTAAAGCAACGATCGCGCTGGTGGATCCACGTAATTTAAGTGACGAAAAGTACCTTTCAAACAAGAACTTTGTTGATCAATTAGACAGCGCCGATGTGGTTATTGGTAGCAAGGTTGACCTGTGTACCAGCCATGACATTGATGTATTCAACGATTGGGTAACGGATCAAACGCCTTCTAAAGTGTTCAGCAAACTGATTCATGACGGTGACCTACCAATTGAAGTGTTGGATATCGAACGCGTGCACGGCAGTGCATCTTCCCACATTGAAGCTCATCATCACGACCATGCGCATCAAGAGCCACAATTCCAATTACCTCCTGGTGAAGCCTTTATCCGTAAAGAGAACAAAGGGCAGGGTTACTTTAGCTGTGGTTGGTTGTTCGGGGCAGAATACACCTTCAACTTCGATCAACTGTTCTCAATGCTGTCTGACCTTACGGCAGAGCGTATCAAAGCCGTAATGAATACTGACCAAGGCTGCTACGCATTCAATGTTGCGAATGGCATCGTATCTGTAAATCAGATGAGTTTAGAAGGTTTTGAGTCTCGCATCGAAGTGATTGACTCACAATTGATGCCTTGGGATCAGTTGGAAGCGATCCTACTTAAACTTTGTGGCATTGCTGAATAAGCACGAATGAATATCAAACAAGGCCCGAGCAGATGCTTGGGTCTTTTTCTATAAATTTTCATTATTGAGACGATAGAAAACTATCATCGTGTCAAATCTATATATATGTGATTTGTATCACTATAATCGCCGGCTTTTCTCATACAACAAGAAACCGGAGACCACTTGAATCCTGCCTTTACTTTCTCTGAATTGAAGTTCTTTTGTTTGCGTTTTGTCGCGATTTTCTTTCTGCTAGTCACCGTATTTGGTGCCATTATCCATTACGACAAGTCCGCGTCAGAAAAAGCAGAGAAGAGCAATATCCGTGTTCAACAAAAAGCGCTTCTAGAGGGCAAGAAACAATACATTGAGTGGGTGATGGGCTCTGTTGTAAGAGAAACCGCTTTGCTATCCGACATTATGGAGGCAAGGCAAGTGTACGACATGGTTGAGCTGCTTCCTGAAGCTAAAAGGGATGTCGAACTAGCGCGATTGAGCACAATCTTGGAGGCCGTTAGCCAAAGAAAAGAAGTGTATGACCAACTTCGTTACTTGGACTTGGAGGGCAATGAGGTGGTTCGTATCAACTTTAATGACGGACATTCTCAGGTTGTACCCGAAGAGCAGCTACAAAATAAACGTCACCGTTATTACTTCAATAAAGCATTGCAGTTAGGTTGTCGAAAAATCTACGTATCGCCTTTAGATCTGAACGTCGAGCATGGTCAGATTGAAGTACCGCTTAAGCCTATGATTCGTCTGGCCACACCTGTTTTCGATGAGGAGGGGAAAAAGCGCGGGATCGTTATGGTTAACTATCTTGCGAAGTACCTTATGGAAGGCATGGCGCTGTTTAATCTCGATATGGGCACCAACTACATGCTGCTCAATAAAGACGGTTACTTTTTGTTTAACAAAGAACATCGCGATACCGAATTTGCGTTTATGTACGATCATCGAAGTGATGAGACGGTCTACAATAGATTTCCAGATTTAGCGGAACAAATTCGTAATACGCTGTCAGGGCAGATTGAAACTGATAAAGGTATCATGACGATTGAGTCCGTTGGTGCCGTAGACCGCATCAATCCATACTGTTTTCAGGATTATCACGTCAGCGAGAACAGCTCGACAGCATGGAAGTTGGTTTCTTACGTCGATTTCAGTGAAAGGAAAGAGATCGCCAGTTCGCAATACGAGCGAAAATGGCTAATGCAAGTTGGCGTGGTCATGAGCATTATTCTGGCTTACTTTATTGCGCGTTTTCAGCTTCGCGCATTTGTAGACAACCAACGCATTCATCATTTGGCTCATCATGACAGTCTAACGGGGCTTTTAAACCGAGCAGCGTTTCAAACTGGTGCGACAGAAACCATATCGCAGAGTGTTAAAACTGGGAAGAAGGTTTGTTTGGTCTATCTTGATCTTGATGGCTTCAAGTTTATCAATGATGAATATGGGCATGCCGCAGGGGATAAAACCTTAGAACATGTCGCATCTGTCATGAATCGTATATTTGGAAGCAAAGCGTTACTAGCACGCTTGGGCGGTGATGAGTTCGCTATCTTGTTGAGCTCTCAAGAGCATATGCAAAACCCAGAGCACTATGCGGCGTCTTTGATTCAATTGATTCAAGACCCAATTGAAGTGTTACCTGATACTTTCCATCAAGTAACAACCTCGATTGGTGGCTGCTACACAAAAGGGCAAGATTGCACCTTAGAAGAGTTAATGCATCAAGCTGACATGGCAATGTACGAGGCGAAGAAGGCAGGTAAAAACCGTTATTTCTTCATTGAATAAGAGAAAACAGAGCTAAAAATATAAGGTGCTGAATCGGGAGACGCATAATTCCCCGAGTTTTTACGCGAACACACGAGAAAAGTGAGATAAATCACTTGAATTCGGGTATAGTGCACGGCTAAATTTTCAAAGCTATCTAGTGGTTTGTTTAAGGAATACGCTCAATGTCATTTTCATCTCAAGGTTTTGCGCCAGAAGTGGTTAAAGCACTGGCAGAATGCGGTTATGAGAAGTTAACGCCAATCCAACAGAAGGCGATTCCAATGGCTCGTCGAGGTCATGATATTTTCGCTACTGCACAAACAGGTACGGGTAAAACCGCGGCCTTCTCTTTGCCAATGATTCAACGTTTGTTGGATAGTGGCCGTAATGCTTCTCGCAAGACAGCACGTGCACTTATCATGGCTCCGACTCGTGAATTAGCAGAGCAAATCGCAGATAACATCAAAGCATACACTAAGTACACGAACCTCTCTGTTGCGGCGATCTTTGGTGGTCGTAAGATGTCTTCTCAGATTTCTGCTCTTGAAAACGGTGTAGATATTCTGGTTGCAACACCAGGGCGTCTAGAAGAGCACATTGAGCAAGGTAACGTTTCAGTAGCAAACATCGAGTTTCTTGTATTTGATGAAGCCGATCGAATTTTGGATATGGGCTTTATCAATGCCGTTCGTAAAATCATGCTAGACGTGGATACCGATCCTCAGATCATGATGTTCTCTGCGACAACCTCTACCCAATTGAATGTACTAGCAAGAGATATTCTACGTAAGCCAAAGCGTATCGAAGTCGAGCGTGCGAACACAACAGCACAAACCGTTGCTCACGTACTTTACCCAGTTGATCAAGAACGTAAAACAGAGCTGCTTTCTGAGCTTATTGGTCGTAAAAACTGGAAACAGGTATTGGTGTTTGTGAACTACAAAGAAACCGCAAACGACGTAGTAAAAGAGTTGAAACTCGATGGAATTAAAGCGGTTGTTTGTCACGGTGACCGTGCGCAAAGTGCTCGCCGTCGTGCTCTAGAAGAGTTCAAAACAGGCAAAGTACGCGTGATGGTGGCAACAGACGTCGCAGCGCGTGGCTTGGATATAGAAGACCTACCGCATGTTGTGAACTACGACATGCCATTCCTTGCAGAAGACTATGTTCACCGTATTGGTCGTACGGGTCGTGCTGGTAAACAAGGTCATGCCGTTTCTTTTGTTAACCGTGAAGAAGAGCTAACGGTAGTGCAGGTTGAAAACCTAATTCAGCAACACATCCGTCGTATTGAGCTAGCGGGCTATGAACCAAAGCAACGTGAATCTTACATCGAGAAGCTAAACTCAAAACCAGCTTTCAAGAACCGTCAAGGTCGTCGTAACAACCCGAACCAATCGGCAACAGACCAAGGTTCTGCAGAGCGTCGCCTAGCTATGGTTAAACGCTTGAAAGCGCGTCGTTCAACTAAGTAACGAACAAAATATAATAACGCCCCTCACGAGAGGGGCGTTTTTGTTTGTGTTGGTAAGCTCTTAGTTCATCCCAATGAAGTTGGGTTCTCCACGATAAATAATGCGATCATTCCCACGATGAATTCCGAACGTGACTACTGTCGGTGGGTTATCTTCGTCCGCGTCACTCTTATCCCAATTGTACTTGAGCCAAGGTAAGTTATTGCCTGCACTGCTCAAGTCTAAATGGAAGCGAACTTGCTCTCGTGCCGAATCGACTTGGCTGGCTACGATATCGTAGGTTCTGCCAGCCAGCATGGTGCCTTCTCCGGATAATAAAGTGTTATCAGCAGGAGAATTGGACCAAATTGGCGTGCGCGTATGATGCTGCCCATTGGCCGTGGTTGCGCTGTCCTCAAAGTGGGTCACGAAGCGACCGTCTTGCCATACTTCTACGTCCAGCGGAACCTTGATTGTCATACCTTGGTTGCCACCAACGTCTTTAAAGTTGAGTCTGCCAAAACGGACATCTGGTTGTTGTTCTAAGATATGGAGATCGTCAAAGAACTCTATCTCATCGACGACATTTGTGTGAATCAGGCCGATTTCACTCTTTGTTGATTTCGAATCTTTGTTGAATGGACCGTCAGGGTATTTCCCATCTGTTGCATCTTTTTCCCAACAAGGGCTATTGTCGCAATTCGGATTTCCTGAGGCTTTTTCGATTGTGAAACTGCCAACGCTAGCGTCACCGACCAAGTTCCATTCGACTGAGTTAGCAGCTGGTGGAATAAAGCGATTAACGTAGTTACTTAGTTCACCTAAATGAAAATGTTCACGAAGGCTGGCATTGAAATACACGTAGTTCTGAATATCTTCTTTTTTGGCATTAAGTGCGACCACGTCATAACTTACGCGCTCAAATGGCTGATTCATATAAATGAAGTCTTGCTTTGTTGGGTATGTCCATTTGGCTTCACGCGCCTTGAAGTATTTAGCGTAAAAGCGGCCAACATTGCGATAGCCGGTGTTGACGGTCATATCTAAATACTGACTGTCCAAGTTAGCTTTAATCTTCAAGCTACCAACTTCTTCCCAGTATAAGTCTGAGAAGGTGTATTGAGAGTTCTCGCTCTCGGTATGGCTACGAGTGAGTGATGAACTACTCTCCAATAACTTCCTCGCCTGACTTGCGGTTTCAGTGGGTGTTTTTTGCTTACTGCTTAAAACGATACTGGCTGCTGGGGCGTCTTCCAACATGAAGTTATGGGTGACGTCAGCACTGCAGTAGCTTGTCGTATTAACTTCTCCAGTTAATGAACCGCCACTTTGCCAGACGATCGGCTTCACTGTGAGGGAAAAGTGTTCGCCGGCAGCAATAAAGCCCGGTCCACTTTCGGAAGTACCAGAGGCCAGTGCTGTTGAACCATCACAGATGGCTAGCGTCCAAGGTCGTGACTTCACATTAAATGTACCTACAACCTCTACCGAACCTTCATCTGGACACTCCTGAAAACCTGTACATTCGAAAGTATCGAAGAGCCTGACGGAGAACAGACCTGATTCATTGGTAATTAAACCATGACTGGACAGGCCGTCTTTGAACTCGGCAGAGTAACTGAAGTTTCCTTCACTGCCGGCTACAGGTTTGATGAGAGGATGGGTGACCTGGGGCGTTCCGTCGTAATTTGTCGCAATAATCTGTTCACCCGTTGCAGCACAAGCCAATAAACGCGTATTCACTGTCTTTGATTTACCAGCAACAACATGGATTTCATCAAGCGAGCTCAGATCTTCTGCATAAGCTTCGAACATGTATGGCGTAAACATAAACTGTACTGTCTGCGCCTTGTTCATGTCATCGATCATGGTAAAACTGAGGGTGTAATTTGAATCGAGTGAGATAGCGTCGATATCGTTAGGTACGACTTTGACGACTAACGTACCGTCGTCTTTTGAGATGAAGTTAGAATCATCAATTTTCTGTTTTCCTTCAACCATCTCCAGTGTGAATAAGTCCGGGTGGGAGAGGGAGGCTAATACCTGAGCACTGGTGACTTCACCATTGTTGGTTGTGGTTACAGTAAACTGAGGCAACTCATCACCACACATCAACGCCATGTCTTCTGTTGGTGTGACAACAAGGTCGAAGTCATCTTCTGATGGTGGGGTAATTTCACAAACCGGAATCGTTTCTGGAACCGTGCAAACTTTCGGGCTTTGGTTTGCGTAATCACAGTTAGGGTCTTGTATTCCACAGAAATGCTTAAAGTTAGTTCCTGCATCAAGGCTAGCAGTGACCTGCCCACATACTGAAACATCGGTGCTATTCATCGAAAAATGGTGTGCAGTGATAGCTTGTCTATCAGCATAAACGTTTGTTGCTTTGAAGCCTGTATCTACGGTATGACCAAGAGATGTTATTGAGCCGAATACTTCTACATTGTTTAGCTCAATTGTCGACCTCGCGTTGATGTCACCCACGACAACAGGCCGGTTAGATGAATCAGTATCCGTCGTATTGATCGTTACATTGGTGCCTGTTGACTCGATGTTTCCGCAGAACATACCTGATTCAATATAAACTTCACTTTGAGCGATGATTTCACCATTTAGAACATTTCGCGTACCGTGAAATTCAACTGACCGACCATTAGCTCCAACGCCATTTGTTTTTATTTTTCCTTTGACTTCACTGTTCGTAATTTGAATGGAGCCGAGTGCAGAAATATCGCCAAGAACGTAGCTATTTCCTTCCACTTTGAGCCAAGTGCCTAAAGCGTTAATGTTAATTGGGTTGTCTGTGGCTCCAACGATATTCGAGCCTTTCAAGGTAATCGAACTTTGGGCGGTGAGTGTTGCTGCGTTGTGGTTTCTGTTGAGAATCCAATCGCCAGCTTGTAGTTCAATACTAGTACTACAGTGGTAGGTGGAACCTGTAACAGTAATGCTGCCATTAGGGCAAAAGCTAACCACGTCGCCCGTTTTTATGTCAGCTAAATCAAAGACGTTTGCCAAACAGAGTGGAGAAAGTACTGACGCCAGTGTGATGACTGTGTGTTTAAGCATCATCAAGTATCCTAAATCTAGTGGAACTTAATGGCACCAAGCGAGAGTGAGTAAAATACTCACAGAAAAGGCATAAGCGTTCTTATTTTGATTTTATATGTCGCTTACTTATTGAACTGCGGTGTTTTTTTATTCGTATGTCATACCAAGTTCATATGTCAGGTATTAAAGCTTGAGTGTGATCTTAGTTCAAGTCTTGAGGCTGAAGTGTGTCGCACTTTTGAGGGAATAAATTGTTAGAAAATAATAAGAAAGGGTGATTTAGAGGTGATAGCTAGAGGTTAGAGATAAAGCCAATTCGGACGATGGCTCTATCTCTTTAAAAACGGACTAAGCTGCATGGTCAATCAGTGGTGCCATTTGGTACAACTCTTCAAGGATTGCTTTGGTTTGCTTCGAGTAAATAAGACGATCTCGATCACCGACTAACTGAATCGCTTTTATCTTTCCTGAAACCAAACACAGCCGAATGGTACGAAGTACCATCTGAATATCCAACGCAGGCGTGCCGTCTAAATTGTTTTTCGTTAATAGTGACGCTAAATCAATCGACATGACGATTTGATCGCAATGATCAAGATAGTTGCCCACATGCTGCTTAAGATGATTGCGGTAGCGGAAAGTAAACTCTCGGTCTGTTACCCAATCACAACCTTGGTCTTCGGCGTATTCCCATGCTTCTTGCTTGGTTTCTTGTTCGCTCACACCTGCGAAAAATAGACGGACATTTTGGTAACGAGACAAGGCAAAGTGAAAGGCTGAGCCAATTCGCGGCTCCAGTGTCGCATTGAGGTTTATTTTATGGCCAATATTGATGATACCTATTTCATCGTTATCACAAACAACGACCGGTAACATCGACAGAATAGCTTCAGTGCAATTTGATAGAACAACAGGAATAGAATGGCGTGACAAAGATAAGCTCAGGGCTTCTTGAAAGTCACCATTATCGATTTGGTGATGAGAAAAATGGCCAAGGTTAGCGGCAGAGACCTGATCATGTTGTTGGTAAAGCCAATCACTGGCATTTTCTAAACTCTGGTCAGCTAATTCAAACGTTCCATGGCTCATCGGGGCTAAATGCTCACATACCGTCATAAATGAAAAAGGGTAGTGGTGGATAGGTTTACTAGCTCGATGAAGTTTGTAACGTTTGAAAAAGCTCAACATGGTGAATTACCTTTCTGGCGGCAACGCCCTCGCTGCCTGCAACACATGCAAAATGATACGCTGCTTATCCTTTTCGACTCGGTGGGCCGGAGCCATCACAGAGACTGCACCAATCAACTTACTTCCTTTCATGACTGGTGCGCTGATGCCAGATACACCAGGATCAATTTCTGATGTACTAACAGCGTATCCGTTCTTACGGATGGTGCTGAGCTCATGTTCCCACTCGCTGAGACGATGATCTTGCCCAAAATGACGCAAGATTTTTTCGCAACGGCTTTGAGGCATGAAAGCCAGCATCACCTTAGATGAGGCGCCACGAAGCAATGGTTGACTTTGACCCTGGACGTAGCTGCATCGAAGCGCCTGCATACTCTCTTTTTGTCTGACACAAAGCGCACGATAACCAGATGGCACCATATAAGCCGCCATTTCACCCGTTTGCTGAACCAAGCGAGCAAGGATGGTTTCCACCATATCTAAACCGTGCTGAGCGGTTTCATAGCTGTGCATTAACAGTAGGGCGGCAGGACCAACTACAAATGTTTTGTCGTGTACGCTTTCTTCAATCAGGTTCCACTCTTTAAGTAGCTTCAAGTGTCGATAAAGACTGCTCAAAGGCACATTCAGTTGTTCACTGAGCGTTTTCGCAGAGACTGGGAACTGACTAACTGCGACTTGCATTAGCAATTGCAGCGCCTTTTCGTTTACCAGATTAGCGTTGGCTTTGTTTGTCGTCATGAGCGTGTTGTAACGTGATAATGGGTAGGCAACAACTATAATTCTTAATAGCTGAGAAAAGGAAAATAATTAGAAATGGATATTCTCACACAGTGAGAAAATAGCCTATTAATGTTTTCTTTGCCTGAGTTGGGTGCCAACGGGAATCTGACTGACAAGGTATCCATGTCTCTATGACCGACTTGGGAAGAAGGGAGATAGGCAAATTTTGTGTGAATTTCTCTTCACTCATCTCTATGAAAGCAAGAATGTTGATACACTCTGTCTCTGAAATGAGCCATGTATCAATAACTCATTGTTATGTTTGTACCTTTGTAGCTTGTTAACCATACTCAATCTGTAGTGCTGATTAGTGCCTCTGCTTACTCTGGAGCGTTTTAAGTGGTTGATGAGTAAGTGTTAATGGCTTTCTTCTTCCTTGTTCTTAAAGATAAGAGATAACTTCTAGATGATAAATAAAGAGCTTTTAAAAAAAGCCATCATATACTTGCTCCCGTTACCTCTTATTGTCGCGGAGGTGTTCTATTTAGCGCATCAAAGCGTCCAGCGAAATCTAGACCATATTCTTGATAAAAACCTTCAAGTTGCGGATGAAATTCTGTTTCAAATAGAGACAGAGAATCGGACCGCTCTGATTAATCCGGAACGTTGTGAAGCGATACAACAAAATTTGATGTTTGAAAGGCATATCGACGAGACCCTGATTGTAAAAGATGGTCAGATTATTTGTTCCTCGAAGTTGGGAGCAATGAAACGTCCGATGGACAACTATGTCCAGTTATATCGCAAAGGAGAGCTCACTTTAGGCCATATCACAGGCTACCCTGACCAAGTCTTATTTCTGATCACACCAAAAGAGGATGCTCCGGAATACCAAGCCGTTACTATCGTTGATAGAGATTACTTTGGCGCGACGATTGGCTATCGTAATGATGTACGTTTAAAGCGTTCGGCCATGTTTGTTGGTAAGGATTCCGCGCCTAAAGATGCTTCTATGAAGGGCGAAAATGCCGTGTCGCTCGGCTATTCAAAGTTGTTTGATTATGAGGCATTAGTGGAAGCCAGTGACTTTTACGTTGAGCAGAAGCGCTTTTCTTATATCGTTTCTGCCATTCCTATTTTGCTCGCGTTTTATCTTTTGATCTTCATAATTAATCGCTTTATCGATCCTCAGCGAAGTCTTGTCTCCGAACTTAAAAAAGCACTCAAGAAGCGTGAGCTCGTGTTGTATTACCAACCTCAAGTGGATACCAGTACGGGAGAGACGTTTGGTTATGAAGCCTTGATCCGCTGGCCGCATAAACTGCGAGGCTTCATCTCTCCTGATGAATTTGTACCTGCGGCAGAAGAGAGCGGCTTAGTTGAATTGCTTACCGACTTTGTATTGGATAGAGCTTGTGAGGATTTCTCAAAGGAAAAGTTTGATCATCCGATTCATCTTGGTGTGAATGTCCCACCGGGCTATTTCACGGGTTCTCATATAATAAGAAAAATTGAAACGATTCATCGCAAGTTGAAAGCGTACAACGTTGACCTGAGCATTGAAATTACCGAAAGGCAATTGATTGATGGCAACGCACGCAACCATATTACAGCGTTAAGGTTACATGGTATTCAGGTGCTCATTGATGACTTTGGTACAGGGCAGACTGCACTGGCGGTGCTTCAACACATGAAGGTCGATTACCTGAAAATAGATAAATGCTTCATAGACACAATTGGCATTGAGAGCGTGAATTCTACGGTATTAAATGCGATTGTGCGTCTAGCAGGGGATTTGCGAGTCGATTTGATTGCCGAAGGTGTAGAAACCCGAGAGCAGGCGGCACATTTAAAAATGCTTGGCGTGAAACTGCATCAAGGGTATTTATACGCCAAACCACTCCCATACGCGGAAGTGGTCAGCAGTAAATAGGGCTTTAATCGATGTAACCCTTATAGCACTGAGTTTGATCATCGAACTTAAACTCAAGATAGTTCTGAATGCTATCCAAGCCATCTTCTTGATAGTGGGAAACATAAAGAAGTTGGCTTAGGTTCTCTTTAGCAATCAGCTCTAGCGTGTTTTTCACCAGCACTCGTCCCAAGTAGTCCAAGCCTTGGTATGGCTCATCCAAAATCAACAGCGTCGGTTGTTTTACAATCGCTCGTGCAATCAGTAGTAAACGTTGTTGCCCGTATTCGAGTTGTTTAAAAGAGGTTTTCTCGTACTGCTCCATGTGGAGAATCGTCAGCCATTCTTTGGCGACGTTGATTTCCCTTTTACTTGGTTGGGAATACAGACCAATTGAGTCATAAAATCCAGATAAGATCACCTCAAAGGCGCTGCAATTGACGCGATATTGGAGGTGTAATGCCGAAGAAACCATACCAATATGTTGTTTGATTTCCCAAATGGTCTCGCCAGTGCCGCGTTTTTTACCAAAGATGTGGATGTCGTTGCTGTAACACTGTGGATGATCGCCAAATATCAGTCCTAACAAGGTGCTTTTCCCGCAACCATTTGGTCCTTTCACTTGCCAGTGTTGACCTTTATCGATACGCCAGTTTAGGTCGGTGAAAATAGTCTTCTCGGTGTATTCTACCTTACCATTCTTTAGCTCAAAGATAGGATTATCGAAGTGCGTTGAATGTTGATGCTGACGAATCAACGTCATCATCTCTTCGCTTTGTTTTTCAGACTGGGATTTGATCTGTGCGATGATAGGGTGCTTATCCCAACTCTGTTTGTCTATGGTACTATCGAGTTTGCCACCATTAAACAGCGCAATGCGCTCTATCCAGTCAGGCATGTCAGATTCACGAGAGAAGGTAATCAGCATTTGTACTGATTGAGAGAGTGTTTGAAGGTAAGCCGTCAATGACGCACGATGGGCGATATCTAAGCCAGTAAATGGGTTATCTAGCAGAACGAGGTCAGGCTTGGCCGCAAGCGCTCGGGCAAGCATAACACGTCGTGTTTCGCCGGTTGAAAGCACTCGAAAGCCGCTTTCAGTTAAGTGTGAAAGGTCGAGATCTTCAATCAGAGTCTGTGTGAAGGCTTCATCTTGGCAGACTTCAAAAATTAACTGGTAAACGGAACTGCCTTGGTCAATACGGTCAAGAAAGTCGGTATCGTCCTTTTCTATCTCCAGTTCCAACAATCGTTGTTGCTCAGAAAGAGAGACCTGAGCAATATGGCAACCCTCAATGTTCAATTGACCGGATTCAGGCTTGATTTCTCCACACAGTAAGTCACCAAGCATAGAACCAATATCGCCCTCAGAGCTAAAAATACCCCAAGATTGTCCGGCATCAATCTGCCAATCGTCGATAGAGAGAGTAGAAGTGTTTTCCTTTGCAGTAAGCTGATGGAATTGAATCGGCATTGTGTCTGTCTTCCATGATTTATTGTTATCTTGCTCCTAGTTATAACAAGTCTTGAGTCTGCATAGAACGAATTGATGCGTGGATTTTTTCGTCGATTGCGATAAGTGCGGAGTTGGTCAGTAAATCTAGAAGAAGGTGAAAGAGAAGAGTATGTAGTGTGGGAGCAAACCACTAAGGGCTAAGTGGTTCTGTATTTTACAAGATTCAAAACGACGAAAGCCCGTTGATTTCTCAACGGGCTT
Organism: Vibrio sp. CUB2; assembly: GCF_001557945.1. Taxonomy (NCBI): domain Bacteria; kingdom Pseudomonadati; phylum Pseudomonadota; class Gammaproteobacteria; order Vibrionales; family Vibrionaceae; genus Vibrio; species Vibrio sp. CUB2. Next base: position 426,789 of record NZ_LNRB01000004.1, read on the forward strand.
TCTAAATGTGGCGGAGAGATAGGGATTTGAACCCTAGATACGCTATTAACGTATGCCGGTTTTCAAGACCGGTGCTTTCAACCACTCAGCCATCTCTCCGTTGCGGGACGTATAATAGGGTGAGGTAGAAACGTTGTAAAGCATTGTTTTAATGAAAAAGAACTGTTTGCTTGTTTTGTGGTCACATCCATAGAGAGGATTAGTGCGAAAGGGCATCAAAAAGGATAGTTGTTACAGTATTTTGTAGAGTATTTACTTTATGTTGTGGTTACTTAATAAAATAGTGTTTTATTGCTATCTTTATGAAAAGTAAGAAGTAAATGACTTTGAGTATACATGTGTTCGCCCGAAAGTATTTGCAACATAGTGTGAGTTAATTCAAAATTAACTGGTATAGCCAGTTGTGCTTGAATTTATCGAAGGGTTTTTATGAAAGTCACGAATCTATTTAAAGACAAAGTTGGTGCGATTTCTGCTCACCAATCAGAGTTTATGAATTGGATGTCTCCAACGCTACGCGATTATTGGGGTGACTTTTTAGGTCGAGCACAAAGCAGCTTTCTTTTTTCTAAAGTACGTGATCACCAGCAGCCTGCTGTGAATGAGGAAGTCATTTCTCAACCAGATCCAATTGTCCTAAAACCTGAAGCGCAAGTTTTATTTGATGAGCTAAGCGAGAAAGTGGGCGAAGTGATCCATGTGGGTGATTGGGTTCACGTATCTCAAGAGCGTATCAACCAATTTGGTTCGGTAACTGAAGATATGCAGTGGATCCATACCGATCCAGAGCGTGCTTCAACAGAGTCTCCATTTAAGACTACGATTGCTCATGGTTTCCTTACGTTGGCGCTTTTGCCTAAGTTGACCGATTCTGTTGACCCAGAAAACCCAATGTTCCCAACAGCGAAATTGGTGGTGAACCTAGGTCTGAACCAAGTACGTTTCCCGTACCCAGTAAAAGCAGGCAACAACGTACGTGCATCAAGTACGCTAACTAAAATCACTCCAATCAAGAAAGGTCTTGAGATTGAGCGTGAAATCAAAGTTGAAATTGAAGGCATTCGTCGACCAGGCGCAGTAGTTGTTTCAGTGATTCAATTGCACTTCTAATTGCATTCTAAGATTCAAACGAAAAAGAGAGCCGAATTTGGCTCTCTTTTTTTATGTCTGCGGTTTATTGATTAAAGCTTTTTACTGGTGTGTAGCCGTAGTCTGCAATCGCTTTTTGACCTTGTTCCGATTTCAAGAACTTCACGAAGTCTTTGCCGGCTTTATCCAGACCATCCACTTTGTACAGAACCAAGAATGGACGCGCCAATTTGTACTTGTGATTAGCGATGTTGCTTGCCGTTGGTTCCGTGCCTTCAAACTGAATGGCTTTTATTGAACGATCAACAGAGCCAACCGAGATAAAGCCAATCGCATGTGGGTTATGGTTAACAATGGTTTTCACCATGCTGTTGCTGTTTACCACAAGGTTGTTTGGGTTAATGTCTGAAACCAAACGGTTGTTGATGATCTTGGTAAGACCTAGCAAACTTTCAAAGCTGTAACGAGAGCCAGAAGAAGCTTCACGTGTTACCACGGCGATAGGTTGATCGTTGCCGCCAACTTGTTTCCAGTTGTCGACTTTACCTTTGTAGATATCGAACAGTTGTTGTTCCGAAAGGTTGGCTACAGAGTTAGTGCGGTTAACAACAACAGCAAGACCGTCGTAAGCGATAGGGAATACGTTAAGATCTTCGCCTTTTTCGCTTTCCGTTAGGTAGCGCGAACTCATGCCAATCTCAACCACGCCTTTGTTCACCATCGTGATGCCTGCACTTGAGCCTATACCCTGAACGGCAATGTAATCATCAGGGTGCGTTTTATTATATTCTTCAGCCAAGACATCCATTACGCGTGCAACAGAGGTAGAACCCGAAATATTGACTTCTTTTGCCATAGCAGAAGGAAGGGACAGAGCCATGGCCAGTAAGGTCGCCACAGAAAGACGTAACATATTTAACTCCATATACGGTATATAGCAGCGCTCATCATATTTCGTTCAGGTTACACTTTTGTGAATGCAGATTGATATCCATAGCACATGATCGATTGCGCTCGCTTTATGTTGATAACTATCAATAATATCGGGTGGGTGGGTTTTACTGATTTGAAGCGAAAGAGGTGACGCAGTTAGCTTTTCGGCATCAAATGGGATGCTATTCTAGGTTTGAGCGGGCGCATGCCCCGATGGTGATTTCTGCCTCTCTCAGGCACTTGGGTATATACTAAGAACAACATATCAGGAGTACGCTCATGTCCGTGTCTCAAATGGCGACCAGTCGCTTGCACAAGTTGGTTCAAACGCTCTGCGCTAGGCGCAATGTCAATTTGCCAGTCGAAGCGCTAGGGAAGTGCTTATACGAGCCTATAGAGAACGGTGTCGAGCTTTATCATGCGCACTTCTTACTTGATTCACAACACAGTGAATACACGTCTCCCATCGCTAAAATTCTATTTGATGCTAAAACTCAGCTTTGGTGCTTTTATGTGCCGATCTATCGTGAAGAAGAATTGGTCTGGATACCTTATGAAAAGCTACCGAGTAGTGAAACGCTTGAGGTGCTTCTCGCCGAATTAGAAAGCGACCCTCAAGCGTGTTTCTGGGATTAACGGATTTCGCTACCTGCTGATGCGTAACGTGCCAAGCATTACTTCGCGATTTGGCTACGAAACTCTTTTGGCGTAATGCTGTAAATCGATTTAAATGCTGTACTGAAGTGGGCCGCACTCTTAAAGCCTGATTCAAATGCAATCTGAGTGATCGATTTCTGCGATACGCGCAGTTGTGTCGCAGCGTGGTTAATTCGTTTCACCTTCAAAATGTGAGAAAACGAGAGGTTTTCCGCTGCTAGTCTACGTTTTAACGTCGCGATAGACATACTCATGTGCGTGGCTAAGGCTTCTAAGGTGATGTCTTTCTCGATGTTCTTTTCGATGTACTTAATTGCCTTCTGAGAGGCGGTTAGGCTGCTTGCATCATCAATGATTGACAGAATGTCCGGCTGCACTTCGACCATCAATGAGAGTAGGGCAAGGGCAATATGACCTTGAGCGTACTGGGGCGCTTTATTGTCCGCTAACTCAATTAACGTGTCTTTAAGCTGTGCAATTGATGATTGGCTTTCTGAAGAGAAAGGGTAGAAGCGGCGTTCCTCAGTTTCTGACTGCACATTAGGATGCACAGATTTAAACTCACTAAACAAACCAATATCAAAGACGAGTGCAAGTGCTTTGAAATTGCCTGGTTTGGCTTCAGCACTGCGCAAATCTGCGGAGTTATAAAGCGTAAAGTCTCCTGCGTTTAGTTCAATTTGTTCACCACTAGGCTGATTAATAACGAGTGAGCCTTCTTCAACAACGTATAGGCCGTTGTGTGTAGCGGTGTAGCGTTCACTTTTGCGAGCAGTGAAGTGATTAAAGCGAATGATCTCAATGTTCGGCATATTCGTTCTTATCTTTCTTGTATGACATACAAAAAAGGCGCTCATTTGAGCGCCTTTAAACTTCAATCGGTATTACTCACTCACAGTTTCTTCTGTTTGTGGCGCTGGTTTATCAGCGAATACCTGGGTCGGCTTTGCAACGATGCTGCGGTTCTCTTGGTTCACGTCTGCTAGAACGATTTCCAATGTGTCACCTAACTTGTATACCACTTCTTTGTCGATAGAAATGGTACCGTTGTCGCCGTTACACTCAATTCTTTCTTTATTATCAAGAATCAAGCTACCAGGAATAAAGGCTGCTGCGCCATTTTCGAGAAGTCGGACACGTGCACCAGCACGATTAATATCGAAAATCTCACCTGTGAAACACGTTTTCTTGTTTGGCTCGTCCGCTAGAGTGCGTGCGTATAGCCAATCAGACACGTTTCGCTCGGCAATTTTGTGATGTTTACGGTGCAGAGCCAGCTCTTCGCCCACTTCATCATCTGGCTTTTGAACTGGTTCTTTGTTCAAAATAACTGCCTTCAGCATGCGGTGGTTGATCATGTCGCCGTATTTACGAATTGGTGAAGTCCAAGTCGCGTAGATATCAAGACCCATAGCGTAATGAGGAAGAGGTTGATTGCCTACCTCACTGTACGTTTGGAACTTACGAATACGGTTGTCTAAGTATGACGTCTCTTGTTCGCCTAACCAGCGGCGAAGTGCTGCAAAGCCTTCTAGTGTTGCGATAGATTCGGCAGTGAATGCTAGTGTGCCTTCTGGGTTAACCAGTTCAACCACTTCTTCAATCTTCTCTGCTTTGAGGCCTGCATGTGTGTTAAATACACCAGTGTCGAACTTTTCACGCAGCGTACGACCTGCACAGATGTTTGCCGTGATCATCGACTCTTCAACTAGGCGGTTTGCGCTACGACGCATGTCAGCGTGGATTGCTACCACATCGTTGTCTTCGCTTAGTTCGAAACGGTAGTCAGGACGATCTGGGAACACAACTGCGTTCTTCTCACGCCATTCAGCACGAGCGCGAGAGAAATCGAATAGGTCGCGTACAATCGTCGCAATCTCTTCAGATGGTTGCCATTTCTCTGAGCTGCCGTTTTCTAGCCAGTCAGATACGTTGTCGTATGCTAGACGAGCGTGTGATTTGATGTTTGCTGCAAAGAAGTTGATGTCATCACCAATCACGCCATCTTTACTTACTGTTACTGTACAGCAGATAGCAGGGCGTACTTCGCCTTCAATCAGAGAACATAGGTTATCTGCTAGATCGCGAGGCAGCATTGGGATGTTACGACCTGGTAGGTAGATAGTGTAGCCACGTTCGCGAGCCACTTTATCCATATCGTCTTCAGGTGTGATGTACGCTGTTGGGTCTGCGATTGCGATAGTCAGCTCGAAATCGCCGGATTCTGTTTTCTTCGCGTACAGTGCATCGTCCATATCTTTGGTTGATTCACCATCGATAGTCACGAAAGGAACGTGAGTCATGTCTACGCGTTCTAGATCCGCGTCGTCTTTCAGTTCCCAGTTTTCGATACCTGCTGGCTCAGAGTTAGGTAGATCGTTTTGAGCAAGCGTTACCCACCAAGGTGCAATCTTGTCGTTTGAATCGGTAATCTTCTCTGAAATTTCTACAAAGAAAGAGTTATCGCCTTTAAGCGGGTGGCGAATAAGATGCGCGACAACCCAGTCACCTTCTGCGAATTCATCAGGTTTTAGACCTTTCTTTAATTTCGCTTTAAGAGAAAGCTTTTTCAGCTGTGGGTGATCTGGCGCTACGTTTAGCTTGCCTTTGAACATTTTTACTCGGCCAATAAAGCGAGTTACGGCTTGTTCTAGCAGCTCTTGTGGTTCTGCGACTTCGCGTTCGTTTTCTGTGCGGATGATGGCAACCACTTTGTCGCCGTGCATGCACTTTTTCATATACGCTGGTGGGATGAAGAAGCTGGTTTTACTGTCCACTTCCAGGAAGCCAAAGCCTTTATCAGTTGCTTTGATTGAGCCTTCTTTTTTAGGCAGGTTTTCTTGGATTTGCTGCTTAAGCTGAGCTAATAGCGGATTATCTTGAAACATCTTTTTTTTAACTTACCAATGGAATTGGGCACACTATAATCATTGCGCACTATTATTACTACCTAAAGCACACAAATTCGCTGTGAATTATTGATGAATTGAACAGCTTGTTGGTGCTTTTCTCTCCGGAGAATCGGGGGAGAGGTGGAAATTTATGCGAATAATACCATTAGTGAGAATAAATTGTGATGTAATTCAATTTTTTCTAGCTTTTTTTATGCATTTAAGGAATAATCCGCCTCCCTTAGTCGTCCCTAATGGCTTATCGCGGTTGTGTACTGTGCTAATTCCTGTCTGAATGGATTTAGTAACTGGATGGATCAGTATCGAATTGGAAGAGCATATGGGACTGTTTTTTTGTTTAATTAAGTAGGATCCCAATGCAAGATTCTGTTATTCAATTCAGCGATTTATCTCTGAATGATTCTATCCTTTCTGCTCTAGACGGAATGGGTTTCGTGTCACCAACTCCAATTCAGGCTGCGGCAATCCCACACCTATTGGAAGGTGCTGACGCGCTGGGCAAGGCACAAACGGGTACAGGTAAAACGGCAGCATTCTCTCTGCCTCTTCTAAACAAGCTAGATCTTGATCAACGTAAACCACAAGCAATCGTTCTTGCTCCAACTCGTGAGCTAGCGATCCAGGTTGCGGCTGAAATGAAAAACCTTGGTAAAAACATCAAGGGTCTTAAAGTTCTAGAAATCTACGGTGGTGCATCTATCGTTGATCAAATGCGTGCTCTTAAAAATGGTGCACACGTTGTTGTTGGTACTCCTGGCCGTGTTCAAGACCTTATCAACCGTGAACGTCTACATCTTGACGAAGTAAATACTTTCGTACTTGATGAAGCGGACGAAATGCTAAACATGGGTTTCGTGGACGACGTAACTGCGATCATGGAGCACGCTCCAGAATCTGCACAGCGCGTTCTATTCTCTGCAACTATGCCTCCAATGCTGAAAAACATTGTTGAGCGCTTCCTACGTGAGCCTGTAACAGTTGACGTTGCTGGTAAGAACCACACTGTAGACAAAGTTCAACAGCAGTTCTGGGTAGTGAAGGGCGTAGAGAAAGATGAAGCGATGTCTCGTCTTCTTGAAACTGAAGAAACTGACGCGTCAATCGTATTCGTACGTACTCGTCAAGACACTGAGCGTCTAGCTGATTGGCTATCTGCACGTGGCTTTAAAGCTGCTGCACTGCACGGTGATATTCCTCAGTCTCTACGTGAGCGTACTGTTGATCACATCAAACAAGGTGTTATCGACATCCTAGTTGCAACTGACGTTGTTGCACGTGGTCTAGACGTTCCACGTATTACTCACGTATTTAACTACGACATCCCATTCGATGTTGAGTCTTACATCCACCGTATCGGTCGTACTGGCCGTGCTGGACGTAAAGGTAAAGCGATCCTTCTAGTTCGCACTAACCAAATCCGTATGCTTCGCACTATCGAGCGCGTAACTAAGTCATCTATGGAAGAAATCCAACTTCCTCTACGTGACCAAGTTGCTGAAGCTCGTCTAAGCAAGCTAGCTGCTGAACTGGAAGCTGAGAAAGAGCACAAGTCACTAGACAAATTCGCTGATCTAGTAGAGAAACTACAAACTTCTCTAGAGATCGACCCAGCGATGCTTGCTGCAATGCTTCTTAAGCGTCAGCAAGGTAAACGTCCTCTATTCTACATTGGCGAAGACCCAATGGTTGAAGCGATTGAGCGTGATAAGCAACGTCGTAAAGAGCGCCGTGAAGGTGGTCGTGAAGGCGGCCGTAGCTTCAACACTCAAGATTGGGATACTTACCAGCTTCAAGTTGGTCGTGAGCAAGGTGTTCAAGTTAAAGACATCGTTGGCGCTCTAGCAAACGAACTAGGTCTTGGTAAAGGTTCTATCGGTGCGATCAAGCTAGCGCAAGGTCACACATTCGTTCAGCTACCTAAAGCAATGACTTCAGATGCTGCGAACAAGCTAAGCAAGCTACGTATCCGTCAACAAGATGTTGGTGCTGTAGTATGTGACTTCGATGACTTCCGCGAGTCTCGTGGTGGTCGTCGCGATGGTGGTCGTCGTGATGGCGGCGGTTACCGTGGCAACCGCGAAGGCGGCAACCGTGGTGGTGAGCGTCGTGAAGGCGGTCGTCGCGAAGGTGGCTTCCGTGGTAACCGCGATGGTAACCGTGAAGGTGGCGAACGTCGTTTCGATCGCAACCGTGGTGGTGATCACCGTGGTGCGCACCGTGGCGAACGTGGTCACGGCCGTGGTCGTCGCACGCAAGACGCATAATATCTGCACTCTATTGCATTAAAAAATAGTTGAATTTGAAAGCCGAGCATTTAGCTCGGCTTTTTTGTCTCCGCTCTTCTATACTCTACTCATTCAAAAAAATTCGTAATATTTTTGCTTTATTCTTCATTTATTGATGTTTTTAAGTGTCTGATTCCACTTTAGTTGAGTGAGGCGATATATTTCACGGTTCAAATAAATTTTAAACTTGCGATAGATCAACAAAAATTACGCAAACGAACAACTAACGCTAAAAGATAGTTGAAAGATTAAAAAATTATTGAATAATAGAATGCACAAACAAGAAGTACGCAGCGCGGAAGCGCAATTACAACCTCTGCTCCACAACAGGAAACTATTTCATGTCTAATTCGTTTGTACTGGTGATCAACTCTGGTAGCTCATCACTAAAATTTGCAGTAATCGACTCTCAATCTGGCGATGCTGTGCTAAGTGGTCTGGGCGAATGCTTTGGTCTATCAGACGCTCGTATGAGCTGGAAATTCAACGGTGAGAAAAAGGAAGTCGCAATCGAAGGCGACGATAGCCATCACAAGATCGCTATTGGTAAGCTGGTAGGTTTAACCGAAGAGTTAGGTCTGGCTCAAGACATCGTGGCTGTAGGTCACCGTATCGTTCACGGTGGTGAGAAGTTCACACAAACTGTTCGCATTACTGAAGAAGTAACGGCTGAAATCGAAAAACTTGCAGACCTTGCTCCACTACATAACCCTGCAGGTGCTATCGGTATTCGTGCTGCTATCGAAGCGTTTCCAAGTCTTCCTCAGTTTGCTGTATTTGACACGGCATTCCACCAAACAATGCCTCAACGCGCATTCACTGGTGCAATCGCGAAAGAACTTTACACTGATTTCGGCGTACGTCGTTACGGTTTCCACGGCACTAGCCACTACTTCGTAAGCCGTGAAGCTGCGAAGATGATTAACAAGCCAGTGGAAGAATCTAGCTTCATTTCTGTTCACTTAGGTAATGGTGCTTCTGTTTGTGCAATTAACAACGGTGAGTCTGTTGATACGTCAATGGGCTTCACGCCTCTGTCTGGCCTAATGATGGGCACACGTTGTGGTGACCTTGACCCAGGCATCATTGAGTACCTTCTTAAGAAAGGTTGGTCTCAAGAGAAAGTGTTCAACTCTTTGAACAAAGCTTCTGGCTTCTTAGGTGTTTCTGGCCTAACAAGCGATGCACGCGGTATTTTGGAAGCGATGGAAGAGGGTCACGAAGGTGCAACTCTAGCATTCCAAGTATTTACATACCGTGTGTCTAAATACATTGCGTCTTACCTTGCTGCTCTTGATTCATTCGACGGCATCATCTTCACAGGCGGCATCGGCGAAAACTCAATGCCAATCCGTAGTGAAATCCTGAAGAACCTTAAACTTCTAGGTTTCGTTGAAGATGTAAAAGGTAACGAAGACGCTCGATTTGGTAACGCAGGTGTTGTTGCTACATCTGAGTTGCTTGGTGCGAAAGCGCTAGTTATTCCTACCAATGAAGAGTGGGTTATCGCTCAACAGTCGGTGGAACTGCTGTAAAACGGCAAAAATTTTGGGAACTAAGTCAAAGCCCTTTCCGGTTGGAAAGGGCTTTTTTTATGTTTAACGAAACAACACTTTCTTTCGGTGGTGTGTTACTTGATATGTATGTTGTTGTCGCGTCTGTCGTACATCTCCGGTGTGGTGTGTAGGCCGCCTGCGTAACCCGCTTCCTCCAAAGTTTCCCTCACATCACGAACATCAGCAGCTGTGACTGGTGTTTGCTGGTCACCAAGGTGTTTACGCACAAAGGTAATCAACTCTGCCAATCGAGCGTCAGAGAGGATGTCCTCAAAGCTTGCCATTGGCATGAAGTTACGTTCCGGGTCGATGTAAGTTGGTTGTAGGCCACGTACGGTTACCGCAATGGTGTTGAACGGGTCGCTGTGCATGATAATGCCGTTGTTCAGGAGCGTTGGTGCTATTGGATCTCGCCCTTTACCATCGTTACCATGGCATGCTCCACATGTTTGCTTGTAGGTGGCATAGATTGGCTCTTGGTAAGCTGCTTCATCAAACCCTTTAGGCTCCAAAGGAACTGCATCAGCGGCAATGAAGTTGTTTACGTCACCATTGAGCAGATAGTAGGACATGGACTCAACGTCTTCACGAGTCATTAAGCTCAAACTGTTCTTGACCACGTCAGCCATTCCAGCAAAAGCAGTGCCTTTGTCTGAATGACCTGTGTGCAAGAAGTCGGTCAGTGTCTTTTCATCCCAACCACTCACGTACAGCTCCGTAGAGGTAATGTCAGGTGCGTTCCAGCCGTCTATCAGGTTACCTTGGAAGATGCGCTCAGGAATCAATGCTTGCGCAATATTACGCGGCGTATGGCACTCTGAGCAGTGTCCTAAGCCTGCAACCCAGTATTTGCCTTTCTGCCACTTCTCTACGTCATCTACTGTACCCTCAAGCTCTGAAGGTAGGCTGTAGTCGATAGGGTCAGTGTCCATAAAGACAATGTTCCAGCCAAGGAGACCAAGACGAATGTTTGATGGGAACATCATGTGGTTTTCATCGTTACGACGCGCCACGGCAGGGATAGACTGCATGTACTCCCACAAATCCGTCATGTCTTGTTCCGTGAGATATTGATAAGAGGTGTAAGGCATCGCTGGGTACAAGTAACCATGTTTGCCTTTACCGTGTACCAGAGCATCACGGAAGTTGTCGTAATCGTATTCACCAATTCCTTCACTAGCATGAGGAGTAATATTGGTCGAATAGATGGTGCCAAATGGCGTAACAAACGGTAGTCCGCCAGCAAAAGGTTCGCCACCTTCAGCACTGTGACAAGCCACGCAGTCCCCCGCGTGTGCCAGATATTCACCACGCTCGACAGATTGAGCGTTAAGTGCTGCAAGTTTCTGCTCTTCCTCTTCGCCAGCTTTGCGGATGTAGGCACCAATCGCGAGGATTTCGTGTTCTGAGAGTTGGTTTTCAAACGCTGGCATCAAGTTGTTCAAACCGTAATTGATGGTGTGTTGAATCTCTTCAATACTGCCGCCATGAAGCCATACGCTGTCTGACAAATCTGGAACACCAGTTTGTTGGTTGGCAAGTGAGCCATCGCCGTGACAAGAAGAACAGTATTGAGCGAATAGGTTTTTACCTAGTTCGATCTTCACTTCTGGTACGTTGCTGTGGCGTTGATTAAGCGACGCAAGATAGTAAGAAATCTTGTCCACTTCGTCTTTTCTCATCACCTCAACCCAGCCGGGCATCGCACCGTTACGGCCTTTCGCGATGGAATGAATGATGGCCTCATCATCTCCGCCGTACATCCATTCTTTATCGATAAGGTTAGGGAAGTGTTTTTGCCCTTGTGCGTTATCTCTATGGCAGGCTGCGCAATGGGTTTGAAATAACATACGACCGCTACGAACGATATTGGCATCTTGCGCAAGTACATCCAAAGAGGTGTCGGTTACTTGGCTAAATTGTTGGTCGAGTGTGGTTGATGGTGAGCTAAGTTTGTCGTCCGCTTGGTCATAATTCGCCAAGCCTTTCCACTCACCAAGCCCTGGATACAGAACCAAATAGCCTGCCGAGAGTAAAAACGCGACAGCGTAACTAATGAAGAGGAGCTTAGGTGGTGGCGCGTCCTTTTCATCTATCCCATCAAAAGAGGCGATGGTGTGGTCTTGGTCCGCTTTGTGGTTGCTACGCCAATACTTGACGATAACGCCCACCATTAGGACAAAGAAGATTATGGTGCAGGCAACGGCCCACCAGTTCCAGAATGTGCTCATGGTGCCACCTCCTGTGCTGTATCTTGACCAAGGCTTTGAAGATAGCGGAGCAGCGCTTCGCCTTTGGTTTTACCGCGAACTTGTAAGCGCGCATCGGAAATTTCTTGGTCTGTGTATGGAACCCCTAATATGCGTAGTGTCTCCATCTTGTCGCCAATTGTATCGCCCGAGAGTGTTTGTTCGAACAGCCAAGGGTAGGCCGGCATTATGGACGTTGGAATGACCTGACGAGGATCGATGAGATGCAATACATGCCATTGGTCAGAGTATTTACGGCCAAGGTTAGTTAAGTCCGGACCTGTGCGTTTTGAACCCCATAGGTTAGGGAATTCATAAATGTCATCTGACTCTTTGTTTGCACGACCGTTGCGTTTGGTCTCCGGCTCTAGAGGACGAACCATCTGCGTGTGACAGACATGGCACCCCTCACTGATGTAGATATCGCGACCCGCAAGCTCAATGGCGGTTAAAGGCTTGGCTAAACTGCCTTTGGCGATATCGTCAGTGCGAAGAATATTCGGCACAACCCAAACTGCGAGTGAGAAGGAGGCCACAACCACCGTGGTGATGATCAAGATGACCACTGAGTGAGTAAAGTCTTTGCTCATCTTATGCCTCCTTTGCAACTAACACCGATGGAGAACGCACGGTTTTGTACAAGTTGAATGCCATCAGGAATAGGCCAAGTACAAATAGTGCGCCCCCAAAGAAGCGTAGGAACAACCATGGCGCTTTAAAGTTCATGGCTTCAATAAAGCTGTAAACCAGTTCGCCATTCTCATTCTGGGTTAGCCACATGTAGCCTTCGCCAATGCCAGCAACCCATAGCGCGATGGCGTAAATCGCAACACCAGCATGCGCGAGCCAGAAGTGCCACTTGATTAAACGCTTTGACCACAACTCGGTTTTGTTCCATAAACGAGGGATGAAGTAGTAGAACACCGCAATGCCGGACATGCCTACCCAACCTAATGCACCGGAATGAACGTGGCCGATGACCCATTCAGTATTGTGCGCGAGCATATTGAACCAGCGAATCGCCAGTAGAGGCCCTTCAAATGTGGCCAAGCAGTAGTAAAGAATGGCCGAGAAGAAGAACAGGCAAATGTAGTCAGACTTGAGCTTCTCTTTGTTTTGAAGCAGCGTCATCGCACTGTTGAAAGCGCCAGCCCAAGATGGGAGCCAAAGAATGAGTGACATGATGATGCCGATGTTTTGCACCCAAATAGGTACCGATGAATAAACCAAATGGTGGGTACCTGCCCAAGTGTAAAAACCAACCAAGCCCCAGAAGTGGATGACAGACAAACGGTAAGAGTAAATAGGGCGGTCTGCGGCTTTTGGGATGAAGTAATAGTTCATACCAATCACACCAGCAGTCAGTAAGAAGCCCACCGCGTTGTGACCCCACCACCATTGCACAATGGCGTCTTGTGCACCGGCAAACACAGAATAGGACTTCATCAAAGAGACGGGCATGGCGAGATTGTTCACGATGAAGATCATCGCAATCACTATGATAAAGGCGGCGAAGAACCAATTGGCGACGAAGATATGGTCAACTTTCCGCTTCGCAATCGTGCCAAAGAACAACACGGCGTAGAGCACCCAGACTAAGACGATCAGAAGGTCGATCGGCCACTCTAACTCAGCGTACTCTTTTGATGTTGTGTAGCCTGCGGGCAAACTGATTAACGCTAAAAAGAGTACCAGCTGCCAACCCCAGAACACCATCCAAGATAAGCTTTGATTAAAGAGATTACAGCGTCCGGTGCGTTGAGCGATGTAGAGAGAGGTACCCATCAAAATGTTGACTACAAAGCCGTATATCACGCCGGAAGTGTGTAGTGGTCTGAGTCGACCGAATTGGAAGTATTGAGAATCGAAGTTAAGTACTGGCCAATACAACTGTGCCGCGAGGATCACACCAATGATCATCCCGACGATAGCCCAAACTAACGATGCCAACACAAAATACTTCACAACTTTGGTGTTGTATTGAGTTGCTGCTTGTTCCATAAGAACGCTCCTCGTTTAAGGTTGAGCTTCTTTGCCTAGCTGAGAGTAATAGTGGGCAATGTCTTCAATGTCTTGATCAGAAAGGGCGTCGGCTTGTTGTTGCATTAGCACCGCGAGACCACTGGTCCTCTCCCTTGCTTTGTAATCCTTAAGGGAAGAAATCAAATAGGTTTTGTTCTGCCCGCGTAAGTTTGGGTAGGCATCAATGGTCGATATGCCATCGACACCATGACAAGTCATACAAACTTTCGCTTTTTCTTTGCCGACTTCGAATTGCTCATCACCTTCTGCAGCAAAGGTGAGGGGAGAGAAGCACACAGCGGCGACGAGAGCCGTCCTCAAAGCTGCGCTCATGTTTTGGGTATTCTTTAATCTCATCACTGATTCCCTAGTAATTTGAATGCGTGTTTCACTAACTTGGGCGCTGATATTCCAGATTTTCACTGTTATTGGTGGCGTGAATGCACTGGCGTATTTTTTATAGTTGTAGGTTAAAGAGTAAGCAGGTACTGGCAATATCGCTACGTACGAGCCGATTTAGTTGTGAATTTAATTACTAATACGTGTGAGGCTTGTGGATTGGACAAAATCAATCTCAATAAAACTAATGTGAAAAGAATCGCTTAGCGATACACATGTGAAAAGTGGTGAGTTTTATTGAATTAGAAGCGTTAAGCGGCGGTTTTGGAAAGAAGGCGTGAAATTGAAAACCGCTCATGATTTGAGGCAAGAGCGGGTGTGAAAGAGAGAGTTATAAAAACAAACTAACGTCCACGGTACATCATCATGTCGTAGATATGAGTGATGGAAATTGGGTCAGCCTCGATGCTGCCGATGCGTAATGAAGAGACAAGATTAAACAACGAACCAAGCACCATTGGCGCGATAATAAGTAGGGCGATCAGAATGAAAAAGAGTACGGTTGAGTGTCTCATAAAGCACCTCCTGTCGTCTGTTCTACTGTGTTTCGATTTTAGCATTTTGAACACCAACAGGTGATGAGATTATTCCGTATATTATTTGAGCTAAAACCTGATTGTGAGCGCTTTCGTTAACCACATAAACCACAAAAATAATGAAGGGATTTCACAGCAATTTACTCGATGAGAAGCATGTCACAATGTATACTGTGAGCGTTTCGCAAACGTTAACATTCCCTCATTCTCATTACACATCCTGTCAGCATTTGCGATGCGAATATAACTAGCTATCACGCATTAAAATCAATGATAAATAACCCCTGACGAATCCCTCGCAGGGTCTTTTTTTGTGAGTAATTATGCTTAACTCAGAACGCAAAGCTGCATTCGTGCTCGTCGCTACTACGATGATCGCGGCATTAGGGTGGATCTTCTCCAAAGAAACCATTCAAGGTCTCCCACCATTCGGATTTATCGGTCTGCGATTCACCATCGCTTCACTATGTTTGCTGCCTCTGTGTATCAAACCGCTTCGTGCTGCCAATAAGAAAGATATTTTTGCCGCGGCAGGCGTCGGTGTGCTTTTAGGTGGCGCACTGATGTGTTGGATTTACGCGATTTCAATCAGTGACACGCTAGGTGAGGGCGCATTCATCATGAGCCTGTCGATGTTGTTCGTACCCATTGTCGCTTGGATTATGTTTCGTCAAAGACCTCAACGAATTTTTTGGGTGTCACTACCGATCGCGATTCTTGGTCTAGGATGTTTGTCTTTGGCTGGTGGTTGGCAACAATCTAGCAGTCAGCTTTGGTTCTTGGGCGCGGCTTTGATGCTCGCTTTGCACTTCAACGTAAACAGCAAGTATTCGCAAAAATTGCCTGTGTTGTTGCTAACGTGTATCCAACTGTTTGTCACGGGTTTGATTGGTTTGCTGATTTCATCGTTGGTGGAAACGGTGCCAACAGAGGTAAGCACATCTATCTGGATTTGGTTTGCGTTGAGCACGCTTCTGGCAACCAGTTTGCGTTACGTGATGCAAACCATGGGGCAAAAGTTTGTCCAAGCGGGTAACGCTGCACTGATTATGATCCTTGAACCTGTCTGGACTGTGATTCTAAGTGTGATTTGGTATGGCGAAGTGCTGACCTCTAATAAACTCGTCGGCTGCGCTCTTATCTTATTATCTTTGGTGATCTACCGAACTGGCGGTAAACTCCGCTTTCCCAAACGGGCGTAATTCAGTTTATAGAGCCAGCGAATTAACCCTCGTTGGCCTTTCATTCCTTTTCACTTTTAGGCAGGATGCTTTCCATGGCAAACACAGAACATCAAGAGACGCTGGATTCACTCGATAAAATCAGCGTGTGCTTGTATCGCTTTGGTATTACTTTGTTTGCAATGGCGCTGCTTGTTTTTTCGGTTCTTATCTCTGGTGCAATTTCTAGTTCACCGTTGGTTTACCAAACCTCAGTCATTGCACTTTGTGTGGCTGGTGCGTTATCTGCCGCGAACGTTCACGTATACAGCAAACACGTACGTGCCGTGATCAGTTGGGCGTCTTGGATTGGCTTGGTATTGATGGTGAGTGACTTGGAGTTTCAGCGCACTTGGTTAGGGCTTGGCTTTATCTTTGTGACCTTTTCGGGCATTGCGCTTAAAGAGTCTTTTTGCTTTAAAGTGCCAGGCTTGAAGATGGTGCCCGCGTTTCTCGCTGTAGCAACGTTTGCGCTGTGGTTTAACCTTCCAATCCTTGCTGCCATTACTATGTTGTTGGCTGGATTAGTCATGGGCTTCCTGTCTTTTGCTAAATGGCGTATGCCGCTGCATTTCGATATCGGTATCAAAGCGAATTACGAGATCTAACGCTGCTTTAACGCCAGCGAGACTTTTGAGGTCGGCTGGCGGTTTAATTCTTCACTTATCATCCATCCGGCTTTGGCGAGCAACTCCAAATCTACTCCTGTCTCGATTCCTAAACCTTGGCAAAGGTAGAGCACATCTTCGGTGGCGACGTTGCCCGATGCGCCATGAGCGTAAGGACAGCCCCCAAGTCCAGCCACACTACTATCGATGGTATTGATGCCCATCGTTAAGGCTTGGTAGATATTCACCAACGCTTGTCCCCATGTGTCATGAAAATGCACCGCGAGCTTGTCGGTTGGGACTTTCACTTGTACGGCTTCTAACATTTTAGCGATGCGTATCGGCGTGCCTGTACCAATGGTGTCTCCAAGTGAAACCTCATAGCAGCCTAATTCCATTAGTAGGTTGGCAACTCTTGCGACTTGCTCGGGCTTGGTTGGTCCGTCATAAGGGCAATCTGCCACGCAAGATAAGTAACCCCGAACGGGAATGTTATGCTTTGCTGCTAATTCCATTACCGGTTCAAAGCGGGTAAGACTATCTGCAATCGAGCAATTGATGTTGTGTTGGCAAAAGCCCTCCGATGAGGAGGTGAAGATGGCGACTTGGTTAGCACCAGCTTCTAGCGCTTTTTCAAAACCTTGCACGTTGGGCGTTAGTGCTGAATAGATGACGTTGTGGCGGCGGGTGATTTTCTTCATCACATCGAGTGAATCCGCCATTTGAGGTACCCATTTAGGCGAAACAAAAGATCCTGCCTCAATATGGGTGAGTCCTGTATCAGAGAGCAAGTCGACTAAGCGGATCTTGGCTTGCGTGGACACCAGTGATTCGTTCTGCAGACCGTCTCTCGCACCTACTTCGACAATGTTTACCTTGTTTGGCAAATTCATTTCTTGCCCTTAGCTGGCTTGTTTATCCAACCCGGTTCTCGTTTCTCCAGAAAGGCTTGCAAGCCATCTTGTCCCTGCGGCGATACGCGAATGTCTGCGATAAGCTGGCTCGTGTATTGAATAAGCTGACCATCAATCGGATTTTGGTGGCATTGATGGCATAACGCTTTGGCTTTTCTCATCGCATCTGGGCTGTTGAGCAGCAAAGAATCAATCAAGCTTTCTACCACGGCTTCGATTTTATCCAGCTTATGAACCTCATGCACAATGCCAAACTTTTCAGCTTTGGCGGCGTTAATCACTTCGGCACTGAGTATGTAACGACGAGCTTGACGGTTGCCCATAGAACGCATGACATAAGGAGAGATGGTTGCGGGAACCAGCCCCAGTTTGACTTCACTCAAGCAGAAGTTCGCATTCTCCGCTGCGATGGCGATATCACAGCAACAGATCAAGCCCAATGCGCCACCAAAAGCGGAACCTTGCACAACCGCAATAGTAGGCTGAGGGAAAGCGTCCAGTGTATGCATGAGGCGTGCAAGGTTTTGGGCGTCTTCTAGGTTTTGTTTTCTGGTGCTACTTGCCATGGATTTCATCCAATTCAAATCAGCCCCAGAGGAGAAATGTTTGCCGTTTCCTCGAAGCACCAAGCATCTAACATCGGTGCGCAGAGCGAGGTAATCCAGCCTGTGGATCAGCAAGTCAATCATGCAAGCATCAAACGCATTGTGCTTCTCTGTGCGATTGAGCGTAAGCGTTGCGACGCCGAATTCATCGACGTTCCAAAGTACTTCATCTTGTCGTTGGGTATTGGGGATGATACTCGGTTGATGATCCTGCATGTGACGTCCTTTTCTCTCTACATTTCTACATTCTGAATATGCCAAAGTTGCTGTCAGGAATTGGCGCATTGAGCGCGGCTTTTAAGGCTTGAGCCAATACTTGACGTGTCTCTTTCGGGTCGATGATGCCGTCATCCCATAAACGTGCGCTAGCGTAGTAGGGATGACCCTGAGACTCATACAAGTCTACGATAGATTCTCGGAATGCACTTTCTTCGGGTTCTGGCCATTCTTCACCTTGGCGTTTTTTCACTTCTCGACGCACTTGAGTGAGCACGCCTGCAGCTTGTTCTCCGCCCATGACGGAGATTCGTGCGTTTGGCCACATCCACATCATGGTTGGGTCATAAGCACGTCCGCACATGCCGTAGTTGCCCGCACCGTAAGAGCCGCCAATAATCACGGTGAACTTAGGCACATCCGCACACGCGACCGCCATCACCAGTTTCGCGCCATGCTTGGCAATGCCTTCTGCTTCAAGCTTTTTGCCCACCATAAACCCAGTGATATTTTGCAAAAACAGTAGGGGAATTTTGCGTTTGGCACACAACTCAATAAAGTGCGCGCCTTTCTGTGAGGACTCAGAAAACAAGATGCCGTTGTTAGCCACAATGCCAATCAGATGGCCGTGAATTCGTGCGAAGCCACATACTAAGGTCTTGCCATAAAGTGCTTTGAACTCATCAAAATCTGAGTCATCAACCACACGAGCGATGATCTCTCTAACATCAAAAGACAAGCGCAGATTCGCATTGACGATGCCATACATCTCTTCGGCGTCGTAACGCGGTGGTAAAACAGGTTTGTCGCTTTGAATAGGGAGTGATTGATTGGTATTGGAGACAGCTTCGCGTGCCAGTTGCAATGCGTGCTGGTCATTTTCTGCATAGTAATCAGCAACGCCGGACTTGCGACAATGCACGTCGGCACCGCCCAATTCTTCATCGGTGACGATTTCTCCCGTAGCGGCTTTCACTAACGGTGGACCTGCCAAGAAGATGGTGCCTTGTTCTTTGACCATGATGGAAACGTCCGCCATCGCAGGCACATAAGCGCCGCCTGCGGTACACAGCCCCATTACAACCGCGACTTGAGGAATGCCTTGCGCCGACATTCTAGCTTGATTGAAAAAGATACGTCCAAAATGCTCTTTATCAGGAAAGACTTCCGCTTGGTGAGGGAGGTTCGCGCCACCAGAGTCCACCAAATAGACGCAGGGTAATTGGCAACGTTGGGCGATCTCTTGCGCGCGTAGATGTTTTTTTACTGTGAGTGGGTAGTAGGTGCCGCCTTTGACGGAAGGATCGTTGGCGATCACCATGCATTGAATACCTTCAATGGTGCCGATGCCTGCGACGACACCTGCGCATGGAATTGATTCTTCGTAGACGTTCCATGCGGCGAACTGTCCGACTTCAAGAAACTCGCTGTCTTCATCTAAAAGGAGCATGACACGCTCACGAACGGGCAGCTTTCCTTTTAGGCGTTGGCGGTCAATGGCTTTCTGTCCGCCACCTTGTTTGATGGCTTTGATATTGGCTTTAAGGTTGCTCACCAACTCGGTCATGACCGCTTTATTCGACAAAAACAGTTCGTCGGTTGGCTTGGTTTTGCTTTTAATGATTGCCATAGTGACTTCCTTGTCGGTGGGTTAGCGAGACTCTTCGAACAACTCTCGTCCAATCAGCATGCGGCGAATTTCAGAAGTGCCAGCACCAATCTCATACAGTTTGGCGTCACGGAGTAAACGCCCGGTCGCGTATTCGTTGATGTAGCCATTGCCGCCTAACAGCTGAATAGCATCGAGCGACATTTGTGTGGCAAGCTCTGCGCTGTAAAGGATCACGCCAGCGGCATCTTTACGCGTGCATTCACCTCGGTCACAGGCGGCTGCGACAGCATAAACATAAGCTTTGGCGGCGTTCATGCGTGAATACATGTCAGCAAGCTTTCCTTGCACGAGTTGGAATTCACCAATGGATTTGCCGAACTGTTTGCGGTCATGAACATACGGAACCACTTCGTCCATACAGGCTTGCATGATGCCAAGTGGACCGGCTGCTAATACCACGCGTTCGTAATCTAAACCGCTCATCAACACTTCGACACCACGGTTTAACTCGCCTAACACATTCTCTTTTGGCACGACACAATCTTGGAACACCAATTCACAGGTGTTGGAGCCGCGCATACCAAGTTTGTCGAGCTTTTGAGCATGGCTAAAGCCTTCGAATTCTCGCTCAATAATGAAAGCGGTGATACCGCGAGAGCCGCCATTGGGTTCGGTCTTTGCGTAAACTACTAAAGTGTCGGCATCGGGACCGTTGGTGATCCACATTTTATTGCCGTTCATCAGATAGTGGTCGCCTTTATCTTCGGCTCGTAGCTGCATACTAACCACATCAGAACCTGAGTTTGGCTCACTCATGGCTAGTGCGCCGACGTGAGAACCATCGATGAGTTTAGGTAGGTACTTTTCTCGTTGAGCAGGGGAGCCATTGCGAAAGATTTGGTTAACACAAAGGTTGGAATGCGCGCCGTAACTGAGCGCGACAGACGCCGAAGCTCGGCTGATCTCTTCCATAGCAACAACGTGAGCAAGATAGCCCATGCCTGCACCGCCAAACTCTTCGTCGACGGTTACGCCAAGCAAGCCCATTTCACCGAACTTGGACCACAGATGATTGGGGAATTGGTTATCTCGGTCGATATCTGCGGCGATGGGGGCGATATGCTCGGTGGCGAACGCGTTGACGTGGTCTCGGAGCATATCGATGGTTTCACCAAGCCCAAAGTTGAGTGGGGTGTAGCTGCTTTTCATAACATTTCCCTGTTGAAAGTACTGCGTTTATTAGTACGGATAAGGTTCGAGTTACACTGCTTGGGCTTGGAAATTATGGTTATTCTTGTTTTAGTGGTTATAAGTTTGTAGTTATTGGCTGTTAGCTTTATTGTCGCTTAGCGCTTGTTTACAGCGCTCTTTGGCGGTTTCTAGCTCGTTCATTACAACGCTAATATCATCCAGTTGCTGCTGTAAGTGCGCTTGTTTTTCATCAATGATGGTTAGCATTTTAAGCAGCTGACCATCGCTTTGTTGGGTATCGTACAGCTCGAACAACTCTCGAATTTCCGCAAGCGAAAAACCCAATCGCTTTCCACGTAAAATCAGCTTGAGACGGATCTTATCTCTGCGTTGATATACGCGAATATTGCCTTTTCGTTCCGGCTCTATCAGCCCGACATCCTCATAAAAACGAATGCTTCGGGTCGTGATGTCGAACTCTTTGGCGAGGTCACTTATCTTGAATTTATCCACTCGGTTTTTCCCTCTAATGAATAGTTTTGGCTTCTTAAAATCCCTTCAAGCCTTGAACTAAACGGGCTAGCTAAAAGCATGAGAGTAAATTTGTGTTGTTATTAATGTGTTTCTTTACGTTAACGTAAATGTTAGTGCTATGCTTACGTAAACGTCAAGAAATCACAGTGCGAAAATTCATCGTTTTATGAGAGGCTGGAGTGACACCACATTCTGTGTGAAAGCTCCGTGGTAGCAGGTGTGAGGGATGAGTTCGTGAACTGTGAAATATCGTCAGAAGGGACGAGAACATGGGAAACGACATCTGGATTGTCAGTGCAAAGCGAACGCCAATCGGGCGCTTTCAAGGTCAGTTACAAGGGTATTCAGCGCCTCAATTAGGGGCATTTGCTATCAAAGCGGCAGTGGATGCGAGCGGGGTTAGCGAAGTCGACGAAGTCTATATGGGCTGCGTATTACCTGCGGGGTGCGGGCAAGCTCCAGCCAGACAAGCAGCGTTAGGTGCAGATCTTCCGCTGACAACAGGGTGTACCACCATCAATAAAGTGTGTGGCTCTGGCATGAAAAGTGTCATGCTGGCTCACGACCTAATCAAAGCGGGCAGCATTCGCAGCGCCATCGCTGGTGGTATGGAAAGCATGACCAATGCGCCGTATCTGCTTAAAGATGCACGTAATGGCATGCGAATGGGTCACCAATCTACCTATGACCACATGTTCCTCGACGGTCTTCAAGATGCGTATGAAGGGCACTTGATGGGCGTCTACGCACAGCAAACGGCGGACCGTTCTGAGTTTACTCGTGAACAAATGGATGAATGGGCGATCCTATCCGCGACAAGAGCCTTGGAAGCGCAAGAGCAGCGTCTGTTTGACGACGAAATCTCGCCGATAGAAATCACGACTCGTCATAGCACTTCAACATTGGATTATGATGAGCATCCACGCTCCATCAAGCTCGACAAGATTCCCCAACTCAAACCCGCATTCGATAAGAGCGGCTCGGTGACGGCTGCAAACTCAAGTGCGATATCCGATGGTGCTGCAGCCTTGGTGTTAATGGACTCGCAGGTGGCACAGCATCAAGGTTTAACGCCATTAGCAATCATCAAAGGGCACTCGACCCACGCCAGAAAGCCCGCCGAATTTACCCTCGCGCCCGTCTTTGCGATTGAGCAGTTGTTATCTCAACTCGATTGGTCAGTAGAGGAAGTTGATCTTTGGGAGATCAACGAAGCGTTCGCCGTTGTTACGCAAATCGCGGTACGCCAATTAGGCATCGATAAAGACAAAGTAAACATCAAAGGCGGTGCGTGTGCGCTTGGGCATCCAATTGGCGCAAGTGGAGCTCGTATTTTAGTAACCCTCATTCATAGCCTGCGCCAACTGCAATCGCTTGGTGTAGATGGTGACAACAACAATAAAAAAGTGATGCGAGGTGTTGCATCACTTTGTATCGGTGGTGGTGAAGCCACTGCTATTGGTATCGAGATACCGCTTTAATTCCAATTACGACAAACGTTAACAAAGGACTAGATTATGACTCGCACGGTTCCCTTATTCATCGATGGTGAGTTTCGTGAATCTCAAGCAACGGATTGGGTAGAAGTGACAAACCCTGCCACCAATGACGTGATTGCGCGCTTGCCATGCGCAACGGATGAAGAGATGCACGCGGCAATTGAAAGTGCAAAAGCCACCTTTACCTGTTGGAAAGATGTCGCCGTGTCTGAGCGTGCGCGTTTAATGCTGCGCTACCAACATCTACTAAAAGAACATCATGATGAATTGGCGACGTTACTTTCTCACGAGACGGGCAAGATCTTTGCGGATGCAAAAGGGGATGTGTGGCGTGGTATTGAAGTTGTCGAGCAAGCTGCCAATATCGCCAGCAACATGATGGGAGAAACCGTCGAGAACGTTGCGACCGATATCGACAGCTATTCGCTGATTCAACCGCTTGGGGTGTGTTGCGGTATTACGCCGTTTAACTTCCCAGCCATGATCCCTCTCTGGATGTTCCCAATTGCGATTGCGAGCGGGAATACCTTTGTCCTTAAACCTTCTGAGCAAGTGCCTCTCACATCCATTCGCTTGGCTGAGCTGTTCGAAGAAGCGGGTGCACCAAAAGGTGTGCTGCAAATCGTGCACGGTCGTAAGGAGCAGGTCGACTTGTTGCTGAAGCATCCCGATATCCAAGCTGTTTCTTTCGTTGGTTCTGTTCCTGTAGCGCAATACATTTACACCACAGGCACACAGAACTTCAAACGTGTTCAAGCCTTTGCTGGCGCGAAAAACCACATGGTAGTAATGCCAGATGCGAACAAAAACCAAGTGGTGAACAACTTAGTTGGCTCTTCGGTTGGTGCGGCAGGGCAACGTTGTATGGCGATATCTGTCGCTGTGTTTGTAGGCAGTTCGAAAGAATGGATTGCCGACTTAAAACAAGAAATGGCGAAAGTGCATCCTGGCGCTTGGGATGATGAGAATGCCGCGTATGGTCCTTTGATCAGCGCACAAGCAAAACAGCGTGTGCTCGGTTTGATTGAAGAAGGTAAACAACAAGGGGCAGTGTGTGAACTTGATGGTAGCCAATGCGAAGTGGAAGGCTTCCCAGAGGGTAACTGGGTCGGTCCAACGTTATTCAGTGGCGTCACCACCGAGATGTCGATTTATGCCCAAGAAATCTTCGGACCTGTTTTGGTGTGTATTGAGGTCGACACGTTACAAGAAGCGATAGAGCTCGTGAATCGCAACCCATACGGCAACGGCACTTCCATCTTCACTGCGAATGGTGCGGCGGCGAGAAAGTATCAACATGAGATCCAAGTCGGACAGGTAGGTGTGAACGTGCCGATTCCAGTGCCTTTGCCATTCTTCTCGTTTACTGGGTGGCGCGGCAGCTTTTACGGTGATTTGCACGCCTACGGCAAACAAGCGGTGCGCTTCTACACCGAGACCAAAACCGTGACGGCTCGTTGGTTTGATGACGATATCCCAACCGGTCCAAACCTCACCATTAACTTGCGCTAACGAAGTAAGGAGCTCATATGGATTTTGAACTCAACGAAGATCAACGTATGTTTGCCGACACGGCTCAGCAGTTTGCGGCAGAGCGTTTAGCGCCAATGGCAGCAGAGTGGGATGAGAAACAAATCTTCCCCAAAGACATTCTACGAGAGGCAGGAGAACTCGGTTTCTTAAGCCTCTACACCCCAGAAGAACAAGGCGGTTTGGGCTTAGGCCGGTTAGATGCGTCTATCATTTTCGAGCAACTTTCTATGGGGTGCACATCGACCACCGCATTTATGACCATTCACAACATGGTGACTTGGATGGTTGCGAGCTTTGCGACCGATGAAGTGAAAGACACGTTCTGCCCGAAACTTATTACGGGTGAATTTCTCGGATCTTATTGTTTAACCGAGCCAAACGCAGGCTCGGATGCGGCGTCTCTAACGACTTCTGCGACCAAGCAAGGTGATAACTACATACTCAACGGCGGCAAAACCTTTATTTCTGGCGCAGGCGATACCGACGTTTTAGTCGTGATGGCGAGAACCGGCGATGCGGGCGCGAAAGGTGTATCCGCGTTTGTTGTCCCCGCCGATGCAGACGGCATTAGCTACGGACGTAAAGAGCCGAAAATGGGCTGGAACAGTCAACCGACACGCGCGGTAACTTTCGATAGTGTTTCTATTCCTGCGTCACATTTGTTGGGTGAAGAAGGGCAAGGGTTTGTGTTCGCTATGAAAGGTTTGGATGGCGGACGCATCAACATTGCTACCTGTTCGGTCGGTACGGCTCAGCAAGCGCTGAATCAAGCGGCGCAGTACATGCAAGAACGTAAACAGTTCGGCAAATCATTAGCTCAATTCCAAGCATTGCAATTCAAACTGGCAGATATGGCAACCGAGCTTGTCGCTGCCCGCCAACTGGTGCGGTACGCCGCCAGCAAGTTAGACCGAGGTGACCCAGACGCCACGACTTATTGTGCCATGGCAAAACGCTTTGCAACCGATGTCGGCTTTCAAGTCTGTGACCAAGCGCTACAGCTTTACGGTGGCTATGGCTACATCAAAGAATACCCAATGGAGCGCTATTTCCGTGATGTTCGAGTGCACCAGATTTTGGAAGGCACCAACGAGATCATGCGGTTGATCATCGCGCGTCGATTGCTCGCAGAAGAGTCCGCATTGCTATAAGTGCAGCCGACAAGCTCTGCTTTTATTCATAAAGCTCAGGTCATTTTCACCAAGAAAGGATTCAGAGATATGTCACTAACAGAACAACAAGCGATTCAACATACCATTAGCAATCACGTTGCGGTGGTGACCATGAACAACCCGCCCGCGAATACTTGGACGTCACATAGCCTAACCGCGCTGAAAGAGCTAGTGCTGGCGCTAAACGACAATAAAGACGTTTACGCTCTAGTGCTCACAGGGAGTGGTGAGAAGTTTTTCTCTGCAGGTGCAGACCTCAAGTTGTTTGCTGATGGCGATAAAGCGGTTGCGTTAGAAATGGCGCGTATCTTTGGTGAAGCCTTTGAAACGCTCTCTGCATTTCGAGGGGTTTCCATCGCAGCCATTAACGGCTACGCCATGGGAGGCGGATTAGAAGTCGCATTGGCTTGTGATATTCGTGTAGTGGAAGAACAAGCCGTACTGGCACTGCCAGAAGCGAAAGTGGGCTTATTGCCTTGTGCTGGTGGTACGCAAAACCTAACCGCATTGGTCGGTGAAGGTTGGGCGAAACGCATCATATTGTGCGGCGAACAAGTCGGTGCAGCACAAGCGCGAGAACTTGGCTTAGCGGAAGAAGTGGTGGAAAAAGGTGGAGCGCTTAATAAAGCCATTGAGCTTGCAGAATCGGTTGCCAATCAATCGCCTTCTTCGGTAACCGCGTGCAAAGCGCTTATCCAAAACATGCGTTCAGCGCCACTCAAACATGGTCTGATTAAAGAGCGAGAACTGTTTCTAAACTTATTCGATACCGAAGATCAAACCGAGGGGGTTCGTGCCTTCTTAGAAAAACGTAAACCCAACTGGAAGAATCAATAGGAGGTCGCATGACAGGGAAAGTAACCATTAGCGAAATAGATTGCTTAGACGGCGTGCACCGAATTGGTATCGCGACGTTAGACAACACGGCTTCTTTGAATGCGTTGACTTACGACATGTTGGCAGAGCTCAACGACCAACTTATCGAATGGCAAGATGACCCTGATTTGGTGTGTGTCATCCTCAATGGAGCGGGTGAAAAAGCGTTTTGTGCAGGGGGCGATGTACGAACCATGTACCACGTCATGCACGAAAAAAGCAAAGAGGAGACTGCCGAGTTCTGTTCTAACTACTTCTCGCTCGAATACGAATGTGATTACCTAATTCATACCTACAAAAAGCCAATCATTGGCTGGGGAGAGGGCATTGTGATGGGCGGTGGCATGGGCTTATTTATGGGTACCAGCCACAGAGTCGTCACGCCTAAATCTCGTCTCGCGATGCCAGAGATCAATATCGGGCTTTACCCAGACGTAGGTGGTACTTGGTTCTTAAGTCAAATCGACCCAGAGGTAGGTTTGTTCCTTGGTCTAACTGGCGCAATGGTAAATTCAAGTGACGCTGTCACTATAGGGTTGGCGGAATGGTTGCTGCTGGAAGAGCAATATCCGGCGCTGCTTGAAGAGCTGAAACAAGTCGATTGGAGCTCTGCCGATGCCAAATCGCTTGTCAGTGCGTTACTTCAATTGATGGAAGATCAAGTCATCGACAGCAAGCCGACAACTCAGATTTGCCCTTATCTCGACCAAATTAAAGAAGCCTGCAAAGGCTATGACTTAAATCAGATTGCCCAACGTATTCAAGCAATGGAAGGCGACACCCAATGGCTTGAGAACGCACAAAAATCGTTTGTTGCGGGCAGTCCGATCACCGCACATATCTGTTTTAGACAAGTCAAAGAGTACCATCGTTTGTCATTGGCGGATTGTTTCCGTCTAGAGCTAACCTTGTCAGTTCGCAGCGCATTACTTGGTGAGTTTGAAGAGGGCGTGCGCTCTCGATTAGTTGATAAAGATGGCAATCCCAAATGGATGTTTAATAGCGTCAGTGAAGTCGATGAGAGCGTCATCGATACCTTGTTCACTTCTCTTTGGTTAGAAGAGGAACATCCACTTGCACAGCTAGGAAAATAAGGAGAAACAACATGAGTACCATTGCATTTATTGGCTTGGGCAACATGGGCAGTCCAATGGCACAAAACCTATTGGCGTCAGGGTTTCACGTGCAAGTGTTCGATGTGGATGTGAACGCGGCGAAGCAACTTGAACCGTTTGGCGCGGTGGTTGCTAGCACGTTAGAAGAAGCCGTAGATGGCGCAGGAACGGTCATTACCATGCTACCAGCGGGTGCACACGTGCGCGCGGTGTATTTGGGGGATTTACACGGTGGTGTTGGTTTGCTCAACATTGTGCAGGACAACGCATTGCTGATTGACTGCTCGACCATTGATCCAGATTCCGCACGCTTGGTGGCGAACGAAGCTCAGAACAAACGATTGTTGTTTGTCGATTCTCCCGTCTCTGGTGGTGTAGCAGGCGCAAAAGCAGCAACGCTGACCTTTATTGTAGGTGGCTCGGATGAGGCGTTCTCTAAAGCCAATGCGATCTTGCAATACATGGGTAAGAACGTGTTCCACGCTGGTAAAGCGGGCGATGGTCAGATGGCAAAAATCTGTAATAACCTGATGTTGGGTATCTTGATGTCGGGAACCTGTGAGGCGCTCAATCTCGGCATTGACCATGGTCTCGACCCGAAAGTCTTATCCAACATCATGCTGCAAAGCTCTGGTCGAAACTGGGCGCTGGAGCTCTATAACCCATGCCCAGGCGTGATTGACTCTGCGCCAGCGAGTAATCAATACAATCCCGGCTTTATGAGCAAGTTGATGCTCAAAGATCTTGGCCTAGGCTTGGATGCGGCGCTGCAAACCAACTCTTCTGTTCCGATGGGCTCTTTGGCTCGTAACCTTTATGCATTCCATAACGCAGCAGGTCATGCCGAACTCGATTTCTCTAGCTTATTTGAATTCTATAAGAACCAGAAGGGCTAAAAGCAAGATTCCTTATAGGCGTTTAAGCATAGAAGTCATCCAGTAATGGAGTACAGATATGGATTTAAAAAACAGTGTCATTGCAATCACAGGTGCGGGGCAAGGGTTAGGGCAGATGATGGCAGTCAGCCTTGCTCAAGCGGGCGCAGATTTAGCATTGCTTGATGTTAACGAAACGGGACTGCTGAATACCCAAGAACAATGCCGGATGCTCAGTGCCAAAGCATTGATCTATCGACTTGATGTCACCAATGAATCTGAAGTGGAAGATACCTTTAATGAGATTCTTCAAGACTTTGGGCAGCTAAACGGCTTAGTTAATAACGCAGGCGTTCTGCGAGATGGGTTATTAGTCAAAGCCAAAGACGGAAAGATCACCAAGATGTCGCTTGAGCAGTTTAACCTAGTGATGAACGTGAATGTCACAGGCACCTTCTTGTGTGGTCGAGAAGCGGCAGTCAAAATGATCGAGAGTGGCTCGAAGGGGGCCATCATTAATATCTCCAGCGTGGCGGGAGCAGGCAATATTGGGCAAACGAATTACTCTGCATCGAAAGCTGCCGGCGCAACCATGGCAACAACATGGGCAAGAGAACTCGCCAGATATGGTATTCGCTCTGCGGCTATTGCGCCCGGGGTCGTCAAAACGGCAATGGCAGATCAAATGAAACCAGAAGCCATAGACCGGCTGCAAAAGATGATACCCGTCGGTAGGATGGGGGAGACGAGTGAGATTGCTCATGCTGTGAAATACATTCTTGAAAACGACTACTTCACAGGGCGAGTGCTCGAAGTGGATGGCGGGATGAGAATGTGAAGAAAGAGCCGATTACGGCTCTTTCTTGTTTTTGAGTATCTCAATTTTGTGTGTGTAATAAGCATTTTGGAAGAATGACATTCCGAACACGAAATAAAACAAACCAGTTTTAGTCGAGTCGTCTGCATCAGACCAGAACCACACTGTAAAAGAAAAAATGATGACGTAATTAAACGTTATAATAAGAAGTTTGGACATGACCGTAATGCCTGATTTTTCACCGTAATCAAACAATAAACTCATCGTAAGCCCAACAAAGACTGTTAGCTTCCTAGCCTCGAATGAACTCACAAATTTAAATGTACAGAATGAAATGTTCTCAAGATAAAGACGTCGCTACTTAGTGTTAAATTGACTTAACAGTTCAGTGGGCGGTTTCCCCGTTACTTGCTAAAACATAGATCTCGTAAATGTCATGTCGTTGTCAGTGATTGAAATTTGAAATGCCATGTAAATAGTATGTGAATTCATAACTATGATACTGATCACGCTTTCCTTAATTCGCACTTTCTAATGTAGCTCACACTCTCGTGCCGAATACGCAACTGATTACTCTTCTCGTTTACATTGCTTAAGTTACTGTAAAGAAAAGAATATGCGCTGTAGTACGTTAATGTTGTGCACCTGTTTTGCTATTCCTATATCAATATAAGCTTTCATAAATGGAACGTTAGTTTCCATCTGTGGCTAATGAGCTTTCCTTTTTCCCTCCGCATAATGCGCTCGAATGTAACAATGTATTTCAAAGTGTAACAATAAACTCACGTTGTGAGTGTGGTTTTAACCATCAAGCAACTTGATACCTCCCACCAAGAAGTCCATTGCTGCACAAGCTCAACACAAAAATATTCTAATGACCAAGACAACCAATCGCAGGGCTTGCTCTGTTGTTGGCTAACCATCGAGAAAGTTAATGGAAGCTTCAAGATACAAACGCATCTTAGCGAGGATAAGTTTGGCAGGAACCATTCTTATGCTTTCAGGGTGTAACTCTGCTCTACTTGACCCGAAAGGTAGTATTGGCGTTCAGGAAAAAGAACTGATCATTACAGCGCTTTTACTGATGCTGATTGTCGTGATCCCCGTGATTTTAATGACAATCTATTTTGCTTACCGCTACCGAGAGTCGAACACTGGCGAGGAATACGCTCCAGAGTGGGCGCACTCGACCAAGATCGAAGTGGTGGTGTGGACGATTCCAATCATCATCATCGCGATTCTGGCAACCATCACTTGGCGTTCTACTCACGAGTTAGAGCCATCCAAGCCCATCGCAAGTGACGTCAAACCCATCACCATTGAGGTGGTGTCACTCGACTGGAAATGGCTGTTCATCTACCCAGAAGAGAACATTGCGACAGTGAACTACGTGGCGTTTCCGAAAGATGTTCCGGTTCAGTTCAAACTAACCTCAGACAACATCATGAACGCGTTTTTTATCCCGCGTCTCGGTACTCAGATTTACGCGATGCCAGGCATGGTGACCAAGTTGAATCTGATTGCTAACCACACTGGGGATTACAAAGGCTTTGCTTCTAACTACAGCGGTAAGGGTTTCTCGCAAATGAAATTTACCGCAGCAGCAATGGAAGATCGCACTGCATTCCTGGATTGGGTACAGCAAGTGAAAGCCAGCCCTGATCGAATCGAAGACTGGGAGCAATTCCGTGCGCTTGCATCACCTACGGTGGCGGAGCCTGTGAAGATGTTCTCTAGTATTCCACCATTTTTGTTCACCGACGTCGTGACCCAGCATCCGGGTTCAATGAACTGTTTGCCGGAAAATCTAGGATAATCGCAATGTTTGGAAGATTAACACTTGAATCAATCCCTTATCACGAGCCGATTATCGTCGTCACTCTAGCGGTGATCGCGATCGTTGGTTTGGCTGTCGTTGCGGCGATAACCAAAGCGGGTAAGTGGCAATACTTATGGAATGAATGGTTTACTTCGGTAGACCACAAAAAACTAGGCTTTATGTACATCGCCGTGGCAATGGTGATGTTGATTCGTGGCTTTGCAGATGCGGTCATGATGCGTAGCCAACAACTGCTTTCTGCGGCAGGCGAGAGCGGTTATTTACCACCACATCACTACGATCAAATCTTTACTGCCCATGGCGTAATCATGATTTTCTTCGTGGCGATGCCGTTGGTGATTGGTTTGATGAACATCATCGTACCTCTGCAAATTGGTGCGCGCGATGTGGCATTTCCTTACTTAAACAACCTGAGTTTCTGGCTTTTTGTTGTGGGCGTGATCCTCACCAACATGTCACTTGGCTTAGGTGAGTTTGGTCGTACTGGTTGGTTGGCGTATCCGCCGCTGTCTGGTATTGAGGCAAGCCCCGGAGTTGGGGTGGATTATTGGATATGGGCGCTGCAAATATCTGGTGTCGGTACCACGCTGACGGGCGTGAACTTCTTTGCAACTATTTTGCGCATGCGTACGCCGTCTATGCCAATGATGAAGATGCCAGTGTTCACGTGGGCTTCCCTGTGTGCCAACATCCTAATCATTATTTCATTCCCAATCCTAACCGTAACCATCGCGCTACTGACGTTGGATCGCTACATCGGTACGCACTTCTTCACCAATGATCTTGGTGGCAACGTAATGATGTACGTGAACTTGATTTGGGCATGGGGTCACCCAGAAGTGTACATCCTGATCTTGCCTATTTTTGGTGTGTTCTCTGAGGTAACGGCAACCTTCTCACGCAAGAAGCTGTTTGGTTACACCTCGCTAGTATGGGCGACCATCGTAATTACGATTTTGGCGTTCGTCGTTTGGCTGCATCACTTCTTCACCATGGGCTCAGGTGCGAATGTGAATGCGTTTTTCGGCATCGCCACCATGATTATCTCTATCCCGACCGGGGTGAAGATCTTCAACTGGCTATTCACCATGTACAAAGGGCGTATCCGCTTTACCACGCCGATGATGTGGACAGTTGGCTTCCTGATTACCTTCTCTGTAGGTGGTATGACGGGCGTACTAATGGCGGTTCCGGGCGCGGACTTTGTTCTGCACAACTCCGTGTTCCTGATTGCGCACTTCCATAACGTAATCATTGGTGGTGTGGTATTCGGTTGTTTCGCGGCGATCACTTACTGGTTCCCGAAAGCGACAGGTTTCACCATGAACGAAACATGGGGCAAACGTGCATTCATTTGCTGGATTGTTGGTTTCCTAATGGCGTTCCTACCGCTTTATGCACTGGGCTTTATGGGCATGACGCGTCGTCTAAGCCAAGACCTTAACCCAGAGTACTTCCCACTGTTGGCAGTTGCTGCAGCGGGTACAGCAGTGATTGCGCTTGGCGTGGCTTGTCAGTTCATTCAAATCTACGTGAGTGTTCGTGACCGCGAGCAAAACCGTGACCTAACGGGTGACCCATGGGGCGGGCGTACCTTTGAGTGGGCTACGTCTTCACCACCGCCGTTCTACAACTTTGCACACCTACCAAAAGGCGATGAGCTAGACGCGTTCTGGTACCAAAAGCAGAGTGGCGAATTCGATCCAACCAAAGAAGTGGAATACGAACGTATTCACATGCCGAAGAACACACCAACAGGTATTTATGTTTCTGCATGGGCGTTGGTGTTTGGCTTCGCGATGATCTGGTACATCTGGTGGCTAGCAGCAGCAAGCTTTGTTGGCATCATCGTGACGTGTATCCAACACAGCTACAACGACGACGTGGATTACTACGTTGAAGTAGAAGAAATCAAAGCGATTGAAGCGGAGCGTCGAGCTCAACTTGAAGAAGCGAAGAAAAACGAAGTGAAAGACAACGATAAGAAAGACGATCTGGAGGTGACTTATGCAAGCTAATGTTGCGGTTCACGACCACGATCATCACCATGATTCTGCTGGCATTAAGCTGTTTGGTTTCTGGATTTACCTAATGAGTGACTGTGTATTGTTTGCGACTTTGTTCGCGACTTACGCAGTACTAGAAAGCGGCTCTATTGCGGGTCCAACCGGTAAAGACATTTTCGAACTGCCTTTCGTGTTTGTAGAAACCATGTTGCTGCTATTCAGCAGTATCACGTTTGGCTTCGGCATGATTGCGATGAAGCGCAAAGACGTTGCAGGGTTAAAGCGTTGGTTAAAAGTGACCTTCTTACTTGGTGCCGGCTTTATCGGGATGGAAGTGTATGAGTTCCATCACCTGATTGTTGAAGGCTATGGTCCACAAGAAAGTGCGTTTCTATCTGCGTTCTTCACTTTGGTCGGAACACACGGTTTGCACGTAACCTTTGGTTTGATCTGGCTAGCCGTGTGCTACCACCAACTGTCCACCAAAGGCTTGAACGATAACATGTCGATGCGATTCCAGTGCTTGAGCTTGTTCTGGCACTTCCTAGACATCGTTTGGATTTGTGTATTCACCATTGTTTACTTGTTGGGGGTTATGTAATGGAACAACATCTAGATACAGGTGCCTCTGATTACGTAAAAGGCTTTATTGCGTCTCTGATCCTGACCGTGATTCCTTTCTACTGTGTGTGGGCGCAAGTGCTGCCAGATACTGCGACTTATGCCGTGTTATTTGGTTGTGCGATTGTGCAGATCTTCGTGCACTTTAAGTACTTCCTGCACATGGAAGTGAAAACGTCTGAAGGTCAGTGGAACGTGGTGTCACTGATGTTTACCGCCATTGTTGTGTTGATTCTGATCGCTGGATCGATCTGGATCATCTACAACATGAACGTCAACATGAAGTTGTAGGCTAGGGTATGCTGAAAAGTTATTTGTCTATTACTAAACCGGGCATCATTTTCGGCAACCTGATTTCTGTTGCGGCGGGGTTCTTCCTCGCCGCAAAATCAGAACCCGCTAACTTTCTGTTGTTGCTGACAACGTTAGTTGGTGTGGGGCTTGTGATTGCATCAGGATGCGTGGTGAACAACATCTTCGACCGCGATATCGACCAAAAAATGAAGCGCACGCAAAACCGTGAATTGGTGATGGGAAACATCAACATCGACGCGGCGTTTGTTTACGCTTTGGTATTGCTGCTTAACGGCACTGCGTTATTGTTCCAGCTGGTGAATCCGCTTTCGGCTGTGGTTGTACTCTTGGGTTACGTGTTTTACGTCTTCTTCTACACCATGTGGTACAAGCGAAATTCGGTCTACGGCACCTTAGTCGGCAGCATTTCTGGTGCGGTTCCTCCGTTGGTGGGCTACCTTGCGGTGACGAACTACATCAGCTTAGAAGCGATTTTACTCTTCATTATGTTTTGTCTTTGGCAGATGCCTCACTCTTACGCGATTGCTATGTTCCGTATGCAAGATTATCGCGATGCAGGAATTCCTGTTCTTCCCGTTAAAGAGGGGATTGCTAAAGCGCATCAGCATATGAAAGCGTACGTGGTTGCTTTTGGTGTGGTTGCTATCGGGCTGTTTATGTTGGGTGAAGCTGGGTACGAGTATTTAGCAGTCTCGGCAGCAGTGTGCTTTATGTGGACGCGGGTGACATTCCAAAAAGTGAATTACAACAACTATATCCAATGGTCCAAAGCGGTGTTTAAGCTGTCGTTATTGGTCGTAATGAGCATCAGCGGCGTGCTTGGTTTAGAGTTGATTCCACTGCCGTTTATTCATTAAAGGAAAGTAAATCTGAGTTAATGATTGATGACATCAGTAGTAGTGATGAGAACAAAACCAATGAATGCGGAATCGGTGATCTATCTCACCAAATCTTAATCCAGATTAAAGTTTTGCCGCAGTTTCGGCGGTAAGGTTCGCGTCGCTCATCGCACTGAACAGAAATTCAGAGAAGGAACAGCCATGCTTTGTGTATCGCTGTTCCTTTTTCGTTCCTGTTCGGTAGTGATGTATAGAACTAAAAAGACAGATTATAAGAGGACTGGACTTGAGCATTTTGTTTTCAGAAGCCCGCATTGGCAACATGACACTAAAGAACCGCTTTGTACGTAGTGCAACGTGGGAAAATATGGCGACAGAAGACGGTCACATGACCGAGAAGTTGTACGACATTTATGAAGAACTTGCCAAAGGTGAAGTGGGCCTGATCGTTACTGGCTACGCAAACATCGTAGAAGAAGAGAAGCCGAACGCAGGCATGATGGGGATCTACAACGACTCTTTCATCGATGAATACAAAAAGCTGACTGATCTTGTCCACGAACATGACGCTAAGATTGTTATGCAGATCGCTTACGGCGGCACAAAAACGACCTTCAACGTTGGCGAGCGTGTGATTTTTGCCCCAAGTGAAGTGCCAGAACGCGGCACCAAAACGGAAGGCAAAGCGATGACTCAAGATGAGATTGACTACATCGTTAAAGCATTTGCGCTAGCGAGCAAGCGTGCACAAGATTCTGGCTTTGATGGTGTAGAAATCCACGCGGCGCACACGTACCTAATCAACCAGTTCTTAAGCCCATACTACAACCGTCGCGAAGACCAATACGGTGGCAGCCTTGAGAACCGCATGCGTTTCCTTATGGAGATCTATGCCGAAACACGCAAGCTAGTTGGTGATGATTTCCCAATTCTAGTGAAGCTGACAGCAACGGAGTTCTTCGATGGCGGTTTGACGTTCGATGAAACGCGCATTGTTTGTAAGAAGCTAGAAGAAGTGGGCGTGGATGCGATCATTGTATCGGGTAACATTCACGGCAACACAAGCACCATGGTAGGTAAATCGTTCGACGGTTACATGCTACAAGAAGAAGGCTACTTCCATGAATACGGTCAAGTGATCAGCCAAGATGTGAATGTACCTGTGATTACCGTAGGTGGCTTAAACGACTTCTGTGCGATCGAAGACTTGGCTGAAAACACCAAGATTCAGTTCTTCGCGCTTTCTCGTCCGTTATTGGCTGAGCCACAATTGATCAAGCGCTGGAAAGACGGTAACCGCGCTGAAGTGGACTGCGAACGTTGCTCTAAGTGTCGCACCAAGCGTGGCAACTTCTGTGTGGTTTACAAGCGCAGAAAGTAACGTGTTCTGATGCATGAAATTTCAAAAAGCCCCTGATGCTTAACGTGTCAGGGGCTTTTTTATGCCTATGCAGTTTCGACTTCTTCTTGGTAGTTCAAGTAGTGAATGCACAAATCATGAAATGCTTTTGCCTGAGGGGAGATGGTTCTATCCGTCAGAGTAAAGATACCTACTTGTCTTTCCAATGGCGGATCGATAAGCGGGATCCAAACCAGTCGAGTTTCGTTGGTTGGGAACGCTAATTTTGGCAAGGTGGTGACACCAATACCAAGCTCAAGAACGGAGAACAAAGACGTGATGTTTTCCACGGAATACAAAGCTTGTTCACTTAGCGCGCGCGCAGGCGTGGGATCGAGTAGGGTGCAAGTTCCGTTTCGAATAAAAGGTTGTTCCAACAGCGTTTGCCACTCGATTCCTTCTGGATGCTGAGCAATAGGGTTATCCTTCAAACACACCACACCAATGGGGTCAGAGATTAACGGGGTAAACTCGATACCGCCTTCGTCTAAATGTGATGGGTTACCTAACGCCAAATCTACTTCGCCTGATAACAAGCGTGCTTCAACCCCAGCGGCGTTATCATCAATCAAGCTGACTTCTACGTTTGGGTGCTGTTCGCAGAATGCGCCGAGCACACTAGGAATCAACTTGGCTGCAACAGAAGGAACACTGGCGATGCGTACTCGACCTTGTTGCCCTGCGGCGGCGGCTTTTAGATCGTTATCAAGGGCGTTATAGATGTTGAGAAACTGAATGACCTTAGGCAGGCAGATCTCACCGAATGGAGTGAGTTTGGATTTATTGCCCGGCTCAAATAGGGTTTGACCGAGTATTTTTTCCAGTTCTTTGATTGACGTTGACAGCGCAGCCTGGGAACGATTCGCTCGATGTGACGCCGCTCTAAAACCACCTTCCTCGACCACCATCACAAAATGCTTTAATTGTTGAAGCTTGATACTCATGGCGAAACCTCTGCAATCCCTTTATTTACCTTAGTTTTAATAAGGTGATAGATTTTTCTTATCAAATGTAAAAAATTTACCGTTCGATTTATCGCCTGTCAATGTGCAGTATTTAACCATCTTGAAACAAGGTTGTTACAAAGGTTGAAAGGCACGTGAATACTTCTACGAAAAAATACCCAGTCAAAACCGCATTGTTTGCCTCTAAAGCGCCGCTGGAATGGGCAATTGTTAACAATGGCACTTTATACACCGCGCAAATCCCGATTGATGATACCGGAGCTGTCGTGGAAGGCGGTATCGAAGCCCAAACTCGTCAAACCTTTAATAATCTCGTTCACACGTTGGAGTGTGCAGGGGAGTCTTTAGATTCCGTTCTGCAGGTGCTGATTTATGTGACGGATCGTGAGTACTTAAAAACGGTTAACCAAGTCTACGCTGAGTATTTTGAAGCGCCTTACCCTAATCGCGCCGCTATGGTCGTGGCGGGACTAGCTCGTGAAGAGATGCTGGTGGAGTTTGTGGTTTACGCATCAGCGAGTCAGCCAGAGTAAAGAATAATAATCAAAGCCTCATCACCGGGCTTTGTCAGTGAGATCAGTGGGCTGGTGGCGATCACCAGACGTCAGGAAGAATAAGGACAGAGCAATGACTATTATCAATAATGTTCAAGCAGAGAAATCTCTCTACATTGCAGGCGAATGGCAATCTGGCATTAATACGATTGCGAACATTAACCCTTCAGACATCAGTGAGAACTTAGGCGATTTTGCTCAGGCGAGTGAAGGCCAAGTAGAGCAAGCCATTCAAGCAGCCAAAGTCACACAGCCAGAATGGGAAAAAACGCCAATTGAGCGTAAACAAGCGGTATTACAGGCGATTGGCGATGAGCTGATTGCTCGTTGTGATGAGCTTGGTACGTTGCTTTCACGTGAAGAGGGAAAACCTTTTGCTGAAGGTCGCGGTGAAATATACCGTGCAGGTCAATTCTTCCAATATTTCGCAGCGGAAGTGCTGCGTCAAATTGGCGATAACGCAGCTTCTGTCCGTCCAGGCGTTTCCGTTGAGGTCACTCGTGAAGCCGTCGGCGTTATCGCCATTATCTCTCCTTGGAACTTCCCAACCGCTACGGCTGCATGGAAAATCGCGCCAGCGCTTGCGTTCGGCAACAGCGTAGTATGGAAGCCCGCTAACCTAACACCTGCTAGTGCGGTTGCACTGACTGAGATTATTCATCGTCAAGGATTACCAGCAGGCACGTTCAACCTTGTGTTGGGCAGTGGTTCGCAAGTGGGTAACACGCTTATCAACTCGAAAGACGTAAATGGTGTGAGCTTTACTGGCTCTGTTGATACCGGACGCAAAGTAGCGGCAGCAACGGCACCGAATTTTGTGCGCTGCCAGTTAGAGATGGGCAGTAAGAACGCACTTGTGGTTGCCGATGATGCAGACATTCAAATCGCAGTTGAAGCAACCATTGCAGGCTCTTTCTCTGGTGCAGGTCAGAAGTGTACCGCGTCTTCTCGCCTTGTCGTCATGGATGGTATTCACGATGCCTACGTTGAAGCACTGATCAAACGAATGAGTGAGCTTAAAATCGGTCACGCTTTAGAAGACGGCGTTTTCATGGGACCCGTTGTGGATGGAAACCAATTGAATGCCAACTTCGAATGGATCGAGAAAGCACGTCAAAGTGGTGCGGAGTTAGCGTTCGGTGGCGAGCGTTTGAACTTAGAACATGACGGTTTCTACATGTCACCAACCCTTTTCCTCAATACGCAAAACAGTTGGGAAGTGAACCAAGAAGAAGTGTTTGCGCCAATGGCAAGCGTGATTCGAGTTTCTGACTTGGATGAAGCCATTGCAGTAGCAAACGATACTCGCTTTGGCTTGACGGGCGGCATCATCACGCAAAGCCTTCGTAATAGCGCCATCTTCAAACAACAAGTTCAAACTGGCTGTGTCATGGTCAACCTACCAACCGCAGGAACGGATTATCACGTGCCGTTTGGTGGTCGTAAAGAGTCGAGCTTTGGTCCACGCGAGCAAGGTCAATACGCAAAAGAATTCTA
This sequence comes from Vibrio sp. CUB2, assembly GCF_001557945.1. Lineage (NCBI taxonomy): Bacteria > Pseudomonadati > Pseudomonadota > Gammaproteobacteria > Vibrionales > Vibrionaceae > Vibrio > Vibrio sp. CUB2. Next base: position 466,250 of record NZ_LNRB01000004.1, read on the forward strand.
CACCGTGGTGAAAACCGCTTATCAACGTCCTTACTAAGTGGATATAGGGCAGTCGAGGATTCCGCTGCCCAACCTTAAAGTCTTATTAACGTTTAAGGAGTGGTTATGTACCAACAACGGATTGTGATTGATGGATTGCAGTACTGCAATTGGGATCGAGAATACTTCCAAACGCTGAAGGCGAGCGGTATTACGGCTGTGCATGCAACGATCGTTTATCACGAAAATGCACGCGAGACCTTAACTCGCTTTGCCGAATGGAACCTGAGGTTCGAACAAAATGCAGACCTGATTATGCCTATTTACTCGATGGCTGACGTCGAGAAAGCAAAGGCAGAAGGTAAGGTTGGCGTCTTTTTTGGTGCGCAGAATTGCTCCCCAATTGACGATGAAATCGGCTTAATAGAAGTCATGCGTCGTCAAGGTTTGCTGATTATGCAGCTGACCTATAACAACCAAAGCTTGCTGGCGACAGGGTGCTATGAGCAGAACGACTCTGGTGTCACGCGTTTTGGTAAACAAGCCATCGAAGAGATGAACCGTGTCGGGATGATCATCGATATGTCCCACAGCGCTGAGCGCTCAACGTTGGAAGCGATTGACCTTTCTTCACGTCCCATTTGTATTAGTCACGCGAACCCAACGTTTGCTCATGATGCTCTGCGCAACAAATCGAACAACGTCATTAAAGCGCTCACCGAACGTGGCGGCTTGATTGGCTTTAGTCTTTACCCATTCCATCTTCCAAACGGAAGCCAATGCACGCTAGAGGATTTCTGCCAAATGGTCGCGAAAACGGCTGACCTGTTCGGTGTGGATCATTTAGGCATCGGCAGTGACCTTTGTTTAAACCAACCACAGCAAGTGCTTGAGTGGATGCGCAACGGTCGTTGGTCGAAAGCAATGGATTATGGCGAAGGCTCAGCAAACAACTCTGGTTGGCCTGATGCGTTGCCTTGGTTTAGTGGCAGTAAAGGGATGGAGAACATTTACAACGGCTTAATGTGTCATGGGTTCAGTGAATCCGAGGCAGGAAAAATCCTGGGTGAGAACTGGTTTAACTTCCTTAAAGAAGGGCTGGAGGCGAGCTAGGTCGTAACCCAAATAAACATGGAATAGCTCGCTCAAAAAATAATAACAAGGCGAGTGTTAAAGTCACTTTTTGTAGCCGTTATGGCAGCTGCAATAAACCTCTGGAGTCAGAGTATGTCTGATCTAACCAATAGCATGAAAGCTTCAACGATGAGCGTGTCATCAAAGAAGCACCAAGCAAAACACAACGACACTTCAGCAACGGAAAATTCACCGGATAAGTTAGGGTTAAGTAACCCGGCACTTTGGTATAGCGGTGGCTTTATTGCCTTGTTCGTCGCTATCGCGCTTTATGATGGAGAGTTGCTATCAACGTTAGTTAATACGGGATTTGCGTGGTCAGTAAAAGTCTTCGGTCCGTACTGGCAGATACTGCTTCTTCTCACTTTTCTTATTGGTCTTGGCTTGGCTGCAGGGCGAACAGGCAAGGTGATTTTAGGCGGAACAACGAAGCCTGAAATGGATGGTTTTCGTTGGATGGCAATCATCTTCTGTACGCTTTTAGCTGGCGGCGGCGTATTTTGGGCGGCGGCAGAGCCTATCGCGCACTACGTGAGTCCTCCACCTTTGTATGGTCCGCAAGACAATCCTCAGCAAGGTGCCATTAATGCGTTGTCACAGTCGTTTATGCACTGGGGTTTTCTCGCGTGGGCTATTGTTGGCAGCTTAACGTCTATCGTGGTTATGCATTTACACTACGATAAAGGACTGCCGTTAAAACCTCGCATCTTGCTTTATCCAGTGCTGGGTGAGCGAGCGCTAAAAGGTCAAACGGGTGCGATGATTGACGCATGTTGCATCATCGCCGTAGCGGCTGGAACCATTGGTCCGATTGGGTTCCTAGGTTTACAGGTTAGCTACGCGTTAAATGCACTGTTTGATATCCCTGATGGCTTTACCACACAGTTGATCATCATCTTATTTGCGATTGTGTTGTACACCGTATCAGCTTTAAGTGGCTTAAACCGCGGCATGCAAATGCTGAGCCGCTACAACGTGATTCTCGCGTTAGTGTTGATGGTTTATATCCTTCTATTTGGTCCAACAGATTTTATCTTCAATGGTTATATTCAAGGCGTAGGTACCATGCTGGATAACTTTATCCCAATGGCAACTTACCGTGGTGATGAAGGTTGGCTGAGCTGGTGGACAGTATTCTTCTGGGGCTGGTTCTTGGGCTACGGACCGATGATGGCAATCTTCATTGCACGTATCTCTCGTGGTCGCAGTATTCGTCAAATCATCTCGACGATCAGCATTGTTGCTCCGCTTACCACGTGTTTTTGGTTCACCATTGTTGGTGGCTCTGGCCTAGCGTTTGAAATTGCCAATCCGGGCAGTGTGAGCGCGGCATTTGAGGGCTTCAACTTACCGGGCGCGTTACTCGCAGTGACTCAACAACTGCCGATGCCAATGTTGGTTTCCATCTTGTTCTTGATTTTGACCACCATCTTCATCGTTACCACCGGTGACTCAATGACGTACACCATCAGTGTGGTGATCAGTGGTGAGACAGAACCAAACGCGATTATTCGTACCTTCTGGGGCGTGGCTATGGGTATCACGGCGTTGATTCTCATCTCACTTGGCTCTGGCGGTATATCAGCCCTGCAATCCTTCATCGTTATTACGGCCGTTCCAGTGTCATTAATACTGTTACCGTCACTTTGGAATGCGCCGCAGATCGCTATGAAGATGGCGAAAGAGCAAGGGCTATAACAACAGTTATAACAAAAAGATCAAACCCAATAACGTGGCGCTTGTGTGGGTGAATCCTCCCCACACCCGCACAAGCCCTTATTCTTACAATAAAAATAAGTGGTGAGCAAAATGGATGCACATCGTTCTACTTACACTGAAACAACACTTCGCAACGCTGCAATTGTGATGGCACCAGACAGGCTAGGGGCTATGCACCAAAATCGAATCAGCTTTGTGCGAAGCTTGATCCGAAAAATGGCGAGTCAGGAATGGCAAGTGAGCAAACATGAGTGGCAATTGTGTCCACGCGGTTTTGGTTATGTGATTTACAAATTAGCGACGCCGGAACACGTTTATCACTTGGTTGTGTTTTGCGATGAAATTGCTGATGAAGAGCGTAACGACCGAGTCATTGCTGAGAAATGGGACGTGACTTTTGCGTTGGTCAAAGGCGAGGTTAATGTTGAACTGTTAGAGCAACTTCGAGCCAATGTGCCTTTGCAAGAAGCGGGACGTAATCCAAACAACGTGCTTGTTCTTGCTCGTGCGAATAAGAGCGTTCGTGTGTTTGAGCACATTGTAAATGCGCTTTCTAAAGGTGAGCAGCCAGAGCCTTCTGAGCTTGCTGAAGTGGGTTACATCCTAAGAACCACCGCCGTTTATGGTAACGGTAAATTTGGCATTGCCGATTTTAAACTGCTAGAGAACAACCCTGATTTCAACCAGTCATTTAGTGCACAGATGTGTGCCGTTTATATGCTGCGTGAATTCAGCTTAGATTGGGTTCATTACCTTGCTGCGCAAAAGGGGGGAGATAACGCCATTGCACTTCACAAAGGTTTGCAGCGCTATCTTGGTGTGGGGAATGCAACTGGGTTAGGTATGGCACCATATTTAATCAACCATCCATGTATCGTCGACCAATGGATGACATCACGTGAACGTGCGATTGCCAACGTGCTTGCTATGCCATGTGAACCTAGCGAGCTAGAGCAACCATTAAAAGCCCTGCTTAAAAAAGCACAGCGACACTTAGAGCAAGTAATAACAATCAATGAACATCAAGATCAACTTAACCATCAAGCTATTGCTGATCTCCAAGCGCTACAAATTAACTTAAATGCTTTGATGGCAGAGCACTCGAATTGGGCAAGCTTGATCAAACAAACCACAACAATGAGTTTGGAAGCCCAAGAAATCCTAACTTCATGTTTGATCGAGCTTTACCCATCTTTGGTTGATGAATTTGAAAACCAAATGAACACCGATGAATCACTCTCTATTCCTAACGGAAAAAGCGTTCAAGATGTGTTGCAAATACTAGAGAGTAAATACCGTTGGTCAATCGATGCCGACTACACGTTACCGGAGAACAACTATTGGTTCTGGTATCGCTCGCAAGACAAAGAAGAACCAAGGCTAGGCATTCGCGGGGAAGAAATCGGTGAAGAACGTGAGTTGCCACTCGATATAGGGCGACAAGTGAACCGCCTTTACCAAGCGCTACAAACGTGCCAACTAGAAACATCGTTGGCGGAGTTCTTACTGCAGCATCCACAGTATCGTGCAATCACTCGTCGTGTATGGACGCTAGGCAACCGAGAAATGGGTGATATCCAGATGAACGTGCTACGTGAAGACGCACTGCCAATGCATCTACTGCGTTGTAAGTTGGCTATCTTTGGGGCAACCAAGTTTGATCCACGTTCAGACCGATGGGTGCGCGTGACCTTCTTCCAAGGCGCACCTTTGCTTGATGAGATTCAGGACCCGCGTTTCAGCGATACGTGGATTTTTCCAACCATGCCAGAGCGTGAAGAAATCGCGCAAAGCGACAATCAAAAAATCAGTGGAGGTTTTGCATTATGATCGTCTCGCATAACGAGCTGGTAGCAGCAGTAAACAAAGCTTTTCTTGGTATGCGCCGTCATTGCGGTGAAGCTGATGTGATTGCCAATATGGTTGCGGATCTGCAAATGGTGGGTTTGCACGGGGTGCGTCACTTCAACAACGCCAGCCTGTTTCTCAACTTAGATTCAGATTGTGCGGTTAGCATTACGAGTAACACCGACTCTCATATCGAAGTCGAGCTACACAATGGCAGTATTGCCTGTCATTTACCTGCGGTGTTGGATTTTGCGCTTGAAAAAATGGTCAGCAGCAAGAGCGTTACCATCACACTGAAACAATGCCACAATCGTTGGCTAGCATTTAGTGAGCTAGTTAGGCTCTCTGCCAAAGGCATTGCATGCCGTGCTCAGTGGGTTAATGGCACTAGCCCAAAGCGAACCTTGTATGTGTTAAACCGTGGGCGGATTGCACCAGAGGTATTCTTTTCTGATCAGATTGAAGACAACAGTACCGATTATCACAGTATGTCGATAGAGCTCGCCGTAACCGATTTTGATATCGAAGCGAGTTCACAAGGTTACGCAATTCATATTGATGGTGAAGAGCTGAGCCGTGCGCAGAAAACATCATGGGAAGAGGGCATCTTTGTCGAGGACGCAGAATGGAACGCGCTTAAACAAACTGCCACGGTTTTCCTTGTTGAGAACAGTGAACGTTCGGTGCAAGGTGCTGGCGAATTAGCCTGATACTGATACATTAACGAATAAAAGTGTGAGGCTGCCCAAGGGTAGCCTTTTTTATTTGCCTAACCTTGCTCTCTGGTTTATGTGTCTCTCACCTCATTTATAATATTAAATATAACGTTTTTGACTCACTATTATTACATTCGATTTGTTTGTTTTTGTTCTAACCAATAAATATGAGCGTTGTTTTTATTGGTCTCGCCAAATTTATTCTGCTACCTATTGTTTAAAACGTTGTTTATTATCATCTCATTTGTAATTTATCTATTCATAATTAATGCCTTTATATTCTATGTGTCATTGTTTTTGGAATATATCCTTTATTTTAATGTGGGATTTGGTGTGTGGTATAAACTATAGTATTACTTGGTCCTTTGAGTTAAATAGGCTCCAGTGCTGTTAAAGCTCTTGCTTTATAGGCGTTTATTCAATTGGGATGGCATTCATTCTAAGTTAAAGTGCAATATTTGAATTTTGATTGTTATATTTGAAATCATAAAGTTAATTATGCTAAATTCCTTGTCCGACTTAGGGTTAATCCTCATTATTTTCATCTACTCATTTAGTCTTAGTGGCATGGTGTATTTATAATTAGATAAAACAAACAATATTTTTAAACAAAAATATCTAGTGATAAAAATAGCATTTCTCGATTTTATAAATGAGATCTTCTTTCCTAAAAAGGTCATTGAAATAAATTTGTAATTTTCATTTTTACCAGTTTCATAAGTTTATTTAATTGATGTATCACAACTATTTTATTGATCTTAATTATCGACTCCGGTGTGTTTTTTTCTGATAGATTCGACGCGAACACATCAAGGAGATAGATAAATGAAAATCAAGAAACGTCTGATAGCTATCGCTGTTGCAGGTGTTATGACGATGTCAGTTCATGCCGGTGAATCAGTGACATTGAATAAGCCAGTCAACTTTACCAACTTCTCTGGGCTTAATTCACAATTGGGTGTTAATAATGCATCGAGCTTTAAACAGGTTAAGAGCATTCACCTTAAAAAGCGCGGTGTTTATAAGGTAAAGATTCAGCAAAATGTCTGGGGTATTCCTGTTTGGGGACATTCACTGAACGCGACCCAAAGCTTTAAAGGCGGCGCTTTAAAGGCCGTGCAAGGGAATTACTTGCGCGTAAACGACTTAGATCGAAGCTTTGTAAAACCTAAGCTGAACCGAGCAGAAGCGTTAAAGGTTGCGTCAAAGAACCTTGAGAATAAAGGCATCGCAGGTAAGTTTCTAAGAAATGTCGAGGATGAGTTATTCATTTATCAAGATGGCAAACAAACACGATTGGTTTACGTGGTTTCTTATCTACTAGCAAACAGCCTTCAACCTTCTCGCCCATTTACCATGTTAGATGCGCACAGTGGCGAAGTTATCGACCGTTGGGAAGGGATTGCTCATGCGCAAATCGGTACTGGTCCTGGTGGTAATGAAAAAACAGGCATGTATGAATACGGCACTGACTACCATTACCTCGACGTACAAGAAGATGGCAACAATTGTGTGATGGAGTCGGAGAACGTCATCACGGTTAACCTAAATGGTGCCACTGACGGTTCTACACCTTACAGCTACGAGTGTCCTCGCAATGAATTTCAAGAAATTAATGGTGCTTACTCTCCACTGAACGATGCTCATTACTTTGGCAATATCGTATTCGACATGTACAAAAACTGGTTCGATACTGCGCCACTCACTTTCAAGTTAATGATGCGTGTTCACTACGGCACAGGTTATGAAAACGCCTTCTGGGACGGCCAAGCGATGACGTTTGGTGACGGTGAGAGTTATTTCTACCCATTGGTCAGTCTGGATGTTTCAGCCCACGAAGTGAGCCACGGCTTTACCGAGCAAAACTCGGGGCTAGTGTACGCAAACCAATCTGGTGGTATGAACGAAGCTTTCTCGGATATTGCAGGTGAAGCCGCAGAGTTCTACATGAAAGGTGAGAATGACTGGATGGTTGGCAAAGACATCTTCAAAGAGGAAGGGGCATTGCGTTATATGGATGATCCTTCACGAGATGGTTCTTCTATCAACCATGCACAAGACTACTATGATGGCTTGAATGTGCATTACAGCTCGGGTGTTTTCAATAAAGCCTTCTATCACTTAGCAACGACATCCGGTTGGGATACCAAAAAGGCGTTTGAACTGTTTGTGCTCGCGAACCAAATTTACTGGTCACAAGACAGTGATTTTTGGCAAGGCGCATGTGGTGTGAAGAACGCAGCCAACGACCTAGGATATGACGCCTCTGCGGTTGTGGATGCATTTGCAGTTGTCGGTGTCGAGCCATGTGCAGAGCCACCGCTGCCGCCAGAGCCAGAATATCAGCGTCTTGAAAACGGCCAATCAGTCACAGTAAATGGAGCTACAGGGTCGAAAACCTATTTTGATATCGAAGTCCCAGAAGGCCAACCGCAGCTTACAATAAACCTAACCGTGCCAAATGGTGATCCAGATATTTACGTAGGCTTCGATTACGCACCTTCTTCAACTGAAAATATTTGTTCAAGCTTGTCCGTTAGCGATGAAGTGTGTGTGATTGAGAACCCAGAGCAGGGTCGCTACACGGTGAACGTATTTGGTTACGCTGAGTATGACAACGCGGAACTGACGGCAACGTACGACGATAGCAGTGCAAACCTTCCTCCAGTCGCCGCGTTTGATCAGTCTGTCTCTGGTAAGACTGTGACACTTCGCAGCACCAGTAGCGATAGCGACGGCAGCATTGTTTCTTACCAATGGAACCTAGGTGACGGCAGTTCGCAAACTGGCGAAATGGTGACGCACACTTATGCCGCAGCAGGTGATTATGCGGTGACGTTAACCGTAACGGACGATGCAGGCAGTGCCACGTCAACCACACAAACTGTGACGATTGAAGAAGGCCAAACAGATGCGTTCCCGCTGAAACTCAACTTCGGTAACAAGTTCCCGAATGGTAAGGCTCGCGTGAAGTTGTCTTGGAAGTACGACACCAACGATTACTTCATTGTTAAACGTAACGGTAAGAACGTTGGTGCAACAGACTTTAAGTCTTACGTCGACCAGTTTGAGCACAACGGCACTATCGACGTGGAATACCAAGTGTGTACTTCGGGCAACGTATGTTCTGAAACCAAGCGTTACCGATTCATCAAACCAAACAAATAACAACACAATAGCAAAGGGCTCCAGACGGAGCCCTTTTTTCGTCAGTAAGGTTAGTAAAGGAAAATACCAACATGAAAAAGAGTCTTTTAGCATTGGCATTGTTGAGCAGTACGTTGAACAGCAGTGTTGTAGCCAATGAATTGACCGAGCAAGAACAAGTTTGGATCACCACCGATGCGGATGCGTTGGATCTGATTACCAAACACGGAGCCACGGTTTATTCTGATTTCTTTGGTGCTCGTCCCGCCGTGGTCGCGAAAATATCGCCAGATCAGTTAGCGACGCTATCCAGCCACATGCATCATGAAAAACATCGCTGTGGTGGGTATATGGTGCACCCGGACAAAGCCAGTGCATTGAAAGCCGCAACCATGCCAACCACATTGAAGACGTTTAACAAACCGATGATCAGCCATCATGACACGGTTGAAGCGCTCATCAATCAAGTAGAGCCGACGAACTTGGTGAAGACCATAGAAGGCATGACGTCATTTACCAATCGTTTTTATACCACCGCTACGGGTGTTGAAGCCTCTGATTGGTTACTGGCGCGTTGGAACCAAGAAATAGAAGGAGTGTCTTATGCTTCTGCGGAACAAATTTCCCATCGCGGCTACCCACAAAAGTCGGTAGAAGTGACGTTGCTGGGTGCGAGATATCCCGAAGAAATTGTTGTCGTGGGTGGACACCTAGACTCTACTGCTGGCGCATGGACAGAAGAGGGAACCATATCTCCGGGTGCCGATGACGATGCTTCTGGTATTGCAACGGTGACTGAGTCACTTCGCTTAATGATTGCCAGCGGTATCCAGCCAGACAGAACCATCAAATTCTATGGCTATGCCGCAGAAGAAGTTGGGCTGAGAGGCTCGCAAGACATCGTTGAAATGCTGAAGGACGAAAAAGCCAACGTGCTATCCGTGTTGCAATTAGACATGACCAATTACAGCGGGTCTGCGCATGATATTACGTTTATTACCGACTATACCGATAGCAACCTGACGGCATTTTTGTCTGAGTTGATTGATGTGTACACGCCTGAAATCACCTACCAGTTTGATCGCTGTGGCTATGCATGTTCTGACCATGCCTCTTGGCACAATGCTGGCTATCCGGCGGCCATGCCATTCGAAAGTTTGTTTGAAGACTACAACCCGAATATTCATACCCAATTTGATACGTTGGAAAATTCAGACCCGACCGCCTCGCATGCCAGTAACTTTGCAAAGCTTGCTATCGCCTATTTGATTGAATCAAGCATGGACAGCACGACTGGCGTGACACCCTTACAAGATGGTGAGCCCGTTGAAAATTTACGAGCAGGCTATGGAGAGGAGCAGTTCTTTAGTTTTGAAACTCAAGAGGAGGGTAAGGTGACCATTTCCTTGTCTGGGCCAAGAAGTGGCGATGCGGATCTCTTTGTGAAATACAACGATCAAGTGTCAATCAGTAACTTTGATTGTCGTCCATTCCAAAATGGGAGCAATGAACAATGTGTTCTAAATAAACCCGCAGGAACGTTCAGCATTATGGTGCGAGGTTATCGCAATTTCGACCAAACTAGCCTTGTTGCGAGATTTGAAAAAACAACCAACTGATCGTAAAGATTACTTCTCATCAAACTCTAAATGCCGCATGACACAGTGCGGCATTTTTGTTTATTCGTTACGAGGGAAATGCTCCGCGCTTTGATTCTCGACTACGCTTTGTAGATGATCGCGAGTTGAATAGGAGAAACCCATGAGCACCTTGCAAATCGACATTGAAGAGAACAAACGTAATGCCATTGCTTTCTATGAGATGGCATATCGAGGAAACCCAAGAAAAGCGGTCGAGCTTTACGTAGGGGACGAGTATATTCAGCACAACCCGTTGGTGGGTAATGGTCCTGATCCTTTTATCGCTTACTTCGAGAGAATGCAGGAAGAGTACCCAGAGAAAGACATTACGTTTGTTCGCGCAGTCGCAGAGGGCAATTTAGTGGCGCTACATACGCACCAAACATGGCCTGATGACGTGGAATACGTGACGATGGATTTCTTCCGCTTTGATCTAAACGGTAAGATTGTCGAGCATTGGGATGCATTGCAAGAAATCCCGAAAGAGTCAGCAAACGGGAACACCATGTACTAACCTAACGTGCTTTGCCATGCAATTTAGCAATGTAGTAATGTGATAATGTAAGCAAGGCAAAGCACTATAAATCGCGTAGAGCTTGTTAGCGTTGGTTGTCTAACCACTCACGTGTCACCGCGTCTAACTCTCGTCCTTCACCACTGATTTTGTAATCCAATTCCGCAATGATGTCGTTTGAGAAACGTAGCGCGTCCAGTCTATTCAACTCTTCTTGAGTAAATTTATCTGATTTGTCTTGGCGCAATAGCAAAACGGCTTTATCGACAATACCCAGCAAACCTCTTGGTTCTGCGATTTCTCGAATTGCGTACTTATAGTGAAGAAACTGAGGCTTCCAAAGTGGCACGACAACCCATTGTTTGTTCTCTACCGCCTTCTCAAATGCAGTAAAGCAATCTTCTTCCGTCCCCGTATGGAAACGGTAACCTGCTTCGGTCAGAGCGTATTCGTCCATCATCTTAATCGAAAAGCGCGTAATGCCCGCTCCAGGGTTGATGCCTTGAATATCCGATTTCATCTTCTCTACGACTTCTGGTTTCGTCAGGTCGCTCACTTCTGATACCAGATCTTCAGGCACGTAATCTGGCACACCCCAAAGTGCGTATGGTTCGTAGTGTAAGCCCAGTTCTAGCAAGGGTTGTACTTCTTCTACCGATGCTTTGTAAATGCCGTGACTTGATGGTAACCAAGCCGAAGAAAGCATATCGATTTCACCGGATTTGAGTTTTGAAAAGTTCTCTTCATGGGGTGAATAAACGCGCTCAACCTCAAAGCCCATATCATTGAGCACGTGGCTAACAAGAGAAGCGGTAACGCGGTGGAAAGAGAGGTTAGTGACACCAAGTTTTATCGTTTTTGACGCGTGAGTACCAGTCATACTGAAATCCTTATTCTGGAGCAGTGCGAAGGGGAGTCATGCACTGCTTTGTGACGGAAATAGTAGGCTTGTGGTGAAGAGGGATAAACAGCGCTGTCTTTGAGTCACTGTCAAAAATGATTTGATAATGGCGCACAGGGAAAGCGCTGATTGCTCAGGAATTGACTTGGTGTTTATTCGATTGTGCCGCGTTTAGAGCATTCACTAACGAAGCTTGAATCAGTTTCCCCAACTGACTGGCAGCAAATTGATTTGAGTAAAAAAGACCAATCTTCATGGATGGAAGATAGCTGTTCATATCGAATTTGGTGTTGATCGTCGTGTGTTCTGTCGATGCTTTTTGGGCAAACAAATGATTAACGGGCATTAACGCATCGGAATGCTTGAGCGTTGTCAGGCAGAGGTTGGCGTTGTCGCTGCGCAGAATAATGTTCGAGCTAAGTTTGAACTTACGAAGCGTGTGCTCAATTTTACTGTTCTTGGCCGTAAAGTTAGGAATGATGGATACCACGAGTGGATACTGGGAGATTTCTTCCAGAGTGACAGACTTATCGCAAAGAGGGTGAGACTTTCGGGCGATTAAACGAAAGTCGGCAGGTAAAACAGATTGGTGAACTAAGTCCTTAGAAACATCTATCGGATAATAATTGATGCCAACCTGAATTTTGGTATTGAGTAATTGTTGTTCCGTGGATTCCGACCAATTGACCAATCGAACCGTGGCGTTGGGAAAGTCCTGTTTTAGTTGCAAATACACGTCATCGGCAAGGGCATAGTACATTGCTGAGCTTATCGCGATGCTGATTTCACCCGAATACGCCTGCGTTGATACTTGGTTGGAATCAGCATAAATGCTCTCTAGCTCAAGCAGCAACGGGGTGACTCGTGAGACCAATTCATCGCATTTATCTGTTGGTATAAAACCCTCTCTCGTGCGAACAAACAGTGGATCATTAAGCTGCTCACGAAGCTTCTTCAATCCTTTACTCACGGCCGACTGGGTGACGAACAAACGCTCTGCAGTTCTTGCTGTACTTTGCTCTTCGTGGAGCGTAACCAACAACAGCAATAAGTTTAAGTCTTTATGAATAAACAGTTTTTCGTTGAGCATGTCGATTCTCTTTTGGAATTGGCGGGGTGAAAATAAGTCCCTTATGGAATGTTATTGCTTAGGTTAAGGTTGGTCAACAGATAAACATTGGAACCTTAATACTCCTACCTAAAGCACTTAACATGAGTACGCTCTCCATGAAAAAGAAACTATTAACGCTTTCACTCTCCACGCTTGCCTTAACGGGTGCAAGCCATGTATTGGCTGAAACACTCATCCCTGTTACTGAGAAAAACTATGAGTTTGCGGAATCTGATCTCGCGTTCAAAAATATCACTAAACTGGTTGGTTCTAACAAGTGGTTTCACTTCCCAGGTCTGACACCTTTGGATAACCAAACGGTTGTTCGTATGAATCGCGACACCATTTACTCGGGTTATGTGGCTGATTTGTCGAAAGGCGGGAGTATTACCATTCCAGACACAGGCGAGCGTTACATCTCGGTGATGGTGGTGCAAAACGATCACTACATCGACCAAGTTTTCTCGACGCCGGGAACGCATGACATTGAGAGCCAAACTGACTTTGCGATGATTGTTGCTCGTGTGCAGATAGACCCAAATGACCCTGCTGATTTGCTTCGAGTAAAAGCCATACAGAATAAACTCAAAGTGACCACAGGCTCGCACCAAGAGCACATCATGCCGAACTACGATATGACCCAACTTGTCTCTGTCCGTGATGCGTTGACAAAAGAAGGCGCTAAACTGGGCAATCAAAAGAACATGCAAGGCGCTCATGGTGAGGTGGATCCTCGCATGCATATGTACGGCACCGCCATTGGTTGGGGAATGTTGCCTGATGCCGAAGCGCAATACTTTTCTTACTACAGCTCTGGCGAGGTTGCGAATCCAGACAACTGCTCTCAAGCCACTTACCAAGCACCAAAAGTAAAAGGGAATGGCTTCTACTCTCTGACCTTATACAACCACCAAGGTTATATCGCCTTCGATAAAGCGGTACTGAATAAAAACAACATCGAGTACAACCAAGATGGCTCATTCACGGTGAGCTACGGTCACTGTCCTAAAGGCGCTAAGAATGCCATGCCAGTGGCGAAAGGGTGGGATGTCATGATGCGAATCTACAAACCGGATCTTACTCAAACGGAATCCTACCAGTTGCCAGAACCGAAAGTGGTTTCTCAATAACTCATCAAACCCTCAGATTTAGGAGCCACCATTATGAATAAAACGATACTAGCGTTATCGACCCTTACTTTGATGTTTACGACAGGGTTACAAGCGAAAGAAGCAACTTTGGACAATGTCGTCACTGATTTTGCCGATCAACCAACGAAAGAAACAGATTGGTATATGACGCGTTTGCAAAAAGAAGTGCCAGTTAATACCTATAAGCACAATCGCATCCCATCGAGCAAAGATCACCAGTTCGTAATTCGTGAAAACGAAGACACGATGTACAGCCATGCAATACTGGACGTCACCAAATCGGCAACCATTACCATGCCTGAGTATGATGAATATGCGATTGTTCAGGTGATCGACGAGAACCACTTTACGATTGCAGAAGTCTACCCGGGTCAGACACTGCGTTTGACACCAGATATGCTGAGCTCTGGTACTCATGTATTCCTAAATACGCGAGTAGCGGCTGCGGATAACCACGATCCTAAGGCTTTGAAGAAAGCACATGATTACCAAAATGCCATTAAGTTGTCTTCTGAAACTCGCCACCCTTACGTCTCAAAAGGGTTTGATGAAAAAGAAGTATTGGCTGCGCGAGCGACGGTGCAAAAGCTACGACCGTTTATCCCTAAACCATTCGATATTTTTGGCAACAAAGGTCAAGTTGACCCGATCTCGTTTGTGATTGCCTCTTCGGCAGGATGGGCGGGTTTACCCTCTGATGCTGCGGTGTACTTGCCACAAATTCCGGGCAACAAAGGGGAAACGCAATGCAGTTCTTTGACCATTAACCCGCCACCGCTTCAGTACGATCGTCACGCATTCTTCAGCATGACGGTATACGACAAAGATGGCTGGATTGCAGATGATGATTTTGCGATTTCGAACAAGCGTATGACGCCAAATGAGGACGGTACTTACACATTCCGCTTTAACTGTGAAGGACAAGCAAACAACTTAACCGTCAGAGAAGGTTGGAGCGGGTTATTAAGAATGTACTTGCCGACGTCTAAGCAAGCGATTCAAAACTATGTGGTGAACGACTACTTGAAGAATTCTCGCTTGGTGAAAGGGACAGGTAAGCAGTAGTTCTGTTTCTTGCTGCCAATAGCCGGTAACCAATTAGCAATAACCAACGAATAATGAGTCACTGTTTTTGGCAGTGGCTCGCTTTCGTTTTAATTCAATACACGCGAAGCAAATGCTCATGTCAAAGCCCATTGATTTGAACCTAATCAACACCTTTCTCGTCGTAACGGAGAGTCAATCTTACACTAAAGCGGCTGAGCAACTTGGTGTCACACAACCTGCCGTCAGTGCATCGATTCGGCGATTGGAACAGGCCTCCAATAAAAAGCTATTTGTAAAAAGCGGGAGAAGTATTGAGTTGACGCATACGGCACGAGAGCTACTACCACAACTGAGAAAAGCGCTGAGTATCATTGATAATGCGATGAAGAAACCGCAATTATTCAAAGCTTATTGCTGTGACTTGCCTTTATTGGGGCTAAGCCCTATCGACAATGTGATCTTTCATGAATCCACACAAGATACTGGTGAGCTGTGTGATTTCCTATACCACCGAAAAGCCGACATCATTATCGGCAGCATTGGCAATAAACCCACTTCAATCATTGTGGAAGACCTTCATCAAGAACCGTTTGTAATTATTGGTCGAGCGAATCATCCAAGGCTTGGTAAAAGGCTTGATATCGATGCGTTTCACAACGAAAAGCATTGTGTTCTCTCATCCACTTGGAGTGTGGAAACTGAGCATGAAGCGGCGTTAAACGTGACGATTAAAGCGAATCAAATCGAAGTGGTGACATCATCTTATCTTGGCGTGCTGACTAACGTAGCTCAGCGAGACTGTTTGGGTGTTGTGCCTTTGTCAGTGGCGAAAAGGTGGGGAGATGCTCTCAACATTCGTTACTTTCAAAGTCCGTTTCCAAGTGGCCAATTTACGTTTCAGATCGCTTATCACAAACGACACGCGGACTGTGCAGAGCATCGGGCAATGCGGCGAGTACTAAAAGAAAAGCTAAATCTCCCCCTGTCATCACAGCATTATTCTTGAGCCGTTGACAGGGGGAGTGAGTAAAGCGTTAAATGGCTTTTTCTACCTTCGCAGCCACGTCTGCCGATACCCATGTTTTCCATAGTTCAGGGTAGGTTTCGAAGAAGTAGTACATCGCTTCTTCTGCGTCTGCTTGGTTATCTTCCATCCATGCAAGTAACTGGCTCATCTGCTGATTGGTGAACCCGCGTTTTTGCAAGTAGGCGAAAGCTTGTGGCTCTTTATTGGCAAAGGCTTCGGTTGTAACGGTATGAACCGGTGAAGGTGGGTACATGGTCACTTTTGGAGATTCACATTCAGGTTGCGTTGTACAGTTGCGGTATTCTTCCACATCTGTGCCGCTGCCGAAGTCGACTTTCACCATGTCATACTTGCCTAATACTGGCGTCGGTGACCAGTAATACCCGAACCAAGGTTTCTCACGTTCATAAGCTTTCGCGATAGTGCCAGCCAGCGCGGCGCCCGAACCCGGGTCAATCATATCGAAGCCGTATTTCTCGAGTTCCATAGCATCAAATAAGTGACCAGAAGTGATTTGGCACGTCCAACCAGCAGGGCAACTGTAGAAGGCGAATTTCTCATCATCTTCTGGGTGTTCAAACAACTTGGCGTGTTTAATCACACCTTCAATGGTTGCTAATTCTGGATACTGCTTCACCAGATAAGAAGGAACCCAAAAACCTTCCTCGCCACCATTGACCAAAGATTCTCCAGCGATACGCAAGCGCTTATCCGCAATGCCTTTGTCTAACGCTTCCTTAATTCCGTTGGTCCATAGCTCAGGAGCAACATCCGGTTGGCCTTTCTCAATCATTGAGGTGCCGGTCGGTACGCTATCACCCGGGATGAGTTCTGCATCGCATCGGTAACCTTCATTAAGAATGAACTGGTCGATGTGCGCCATCAAACTCGCCGAGTTCCAGTTCATATCCGCTATGGTGATTTCACCACATTCACTAGCATAAGATTGAGCAGAAAAAGCGGACAGCAGCAAAACGGAAAGAACGGACGGTGTTGTCTTCATGTGACTGAATTCCCTTATCATTGTCATTTGATTCAGTATATACACAAGGTTTATGAAGATTCAGAGAATAGGGCGTTATCTGTGAAGTTGAAAACGAAGAGAATCGGAAGATAAAAACGTTAAACCCACGCTCTCCCGTTTACGCCGAAATCAGCAATTTGGATTGGGAGAGAGTGGAAGTAAACGCTATGTTTGGCAAGCCTAATCAGTACAGCAAAAACAGACCTTGGTAACCACCGATTTCGATTTGCGAAACGTAGTCACCGATGTTGCCGTCCTTGTCTACGGGTCTCATTGGCTCGTCTAAAGTGATGGTGATTTTAGGCGCAGTGAAATAGTCCGCGCTCTTGCCGAAAAAGTCGGTGCGGTACAACACTCTGCCTTTGCTAAACTCACGTGCTAATACCATCTCTGCAGGGCCTTGAGGCACCACACTGTTCTCAGAGCGATACGCAAAGTAGGTGAACGTAGGAGAAACGTAAGTAATGCCATCTGGTAGATCTGCATGTACCACTTCGTTCATCGACGAATCACCAATAACCGTGTAATCCGCTGGATAAGGCGTGCTGGTGGACATCATCAGTGGGATGGCCTCTGCGTCCTCGGGGAGCTGATTGGCAGGTTCGCCCAAATCAACGGCAAGTAAGGAACTTGGCTGATACGCAATATTCTTTGGTACGCCGGCCTTCCAGAAGTTATCACCTGTGGTGTTATTACTTCCATATAGGTAACCATTGTTCCACTGATTAAAGTAGTTGCGCTCAGGGTGATGATTTAAGTAAAACGCTGCCAGTGCAGAGTATTGGTCTTGCTGCCAGTTATCTTCAGTGTTGCCAAAGTATTGAACTCGACCATAACGCGTGGTCGCTTGATAAATCACTTTCTGACCCGCTTTGGCGAGTGCAGAGTTATCCCAAAACTTAGCTAAGCCAGCATAGCCACTAAAGCCAGTAGAAGGGAAAAGGTAATGCTCGCGTAAGTACAGAGAACCAGCTTCAACTAAGTGGTTTTGTCCATTACGGCCGAATAAGTTTGCCGTGCCTATGTTGAGGCCAATTAACGCATCCGCATCCAGCGTCGCCAGTTTGTTTAAGAAAGCCGAGAATTGCGCTTTGTAAGCATCGTCAGCAGCTTGGCTACCCGCGACTAAACCAAGTTCATCCACCGTACCACCGGAATAAACGTAGAACTGATTTGCTCCGAGTAACTTATTCGTATCGTCGTTGTACGCACCGTTTAAGCCTTGCTTCGCCCATTCAGCTTGGTAATAGTGGTGCATAGCGTTGGCAAAGTCGGGGTTGCCGAGATAGGTTAACGCCCAAGAAGAGGTTTGGTTCCACATACGACCAAATGGAATAACACGTGACTCCCAACGAAATCGTGCTGTCGCATTCTTATTCGAACGGTTTTTGTATTCACTCCAAGAAAGATAATTGTCTTGGTTGAGATCCGCAGATTTGTCGAAGCCACGAATTTTGCGCCAGCGTTGAATGGCTTGACCTTCAGGTGTTGCCGTTGGAGCGTCGGTCAACTTAACGGTTTGGAAGCTGTTTTTGAGCTTTACTTCTTTTAGACGAGGGCGATTCTCGATGTTTTCGTCATGCCAAGTAATTTTCGCAACGTAAAGACGCCCGCCATCGCGTAAAAAAGTGGAGCCAAAGTACTGACCACCACCATAGGTTTGTCCGCTGCCATCGTGTGTTGTAGCGCGAACCCAATCCGAAGGAACAGACCAGTTTACCGTTTGGTTTTTAGTCATGTTCTCAGTTTTGTCTTTTTTAATCGCGAAGCTTTTCCATTCTGTTACCTGACCAAAAGAGTCGATGGCAGAAGGGTATTCAATCGTGAAGCTGCCGCCTTGAGCAAACTGAGAGAACTTAAAGGTTAAGCGGTCGAACTTCTCTGAGTGATAAACATAGAGCGCACCACCATTATTCGCCTGACCGAATACGTCAGCATCCCATGGTGGTTGTTGATATAGCCAAAAACCGGCGTGGTCAGCGCTGGCGGTATAGCCAACGATCATCGGTTTTCGATTGAGTAAGGTATTTTCACCATGGCTAGAGTCTACCTCTGCGATGATTGTGTCTTCAGCAAAATGGAGAAAGTAATCCTCGTAATCAATCCCATTCAGCTCTGCCTCGTTGCGAATATCGTTTTCTACCCAACCCGCATTGAGCTCAAGCTTTTGGTTGTACATATAACCGATGGCTTGAACACGCTCGTTGTCAGCCTTGTTTGAATAAGCACCAAACACAATATCGGCGTTGTTAATTTCCCAATCGATCACATCATCGGCAGAGAGCGGGGCGTCTTGTAAATCGACACCTTGCTCATGCAATCCCGGTAAAACGACAGCAGTACCAGCCCAAGTAGTAGGCGAAAATAGGTTCAAAGAACCAAGCGCAAGCAGCGCAAAACGATATGGCTTCATTATTGAGTTGTCCCAATCAAAAAACTTCGATTACTCAAATTGCGAGTCAAATTACGAGGAAGTATTAGCGATCGGTCAGACCAATTCAAGAAAGTACTAGAACATCTCTCTTTTGATAAACTCTTTATAAGACGGATACGCTAAGCAAATCAGCTTTTTACAAAATGAGTCCTGTTTGTCTCAATTTTGAGCCTTGAAGAAGTAAAGAAAAGCTACGCGAGATCTTTCTCAAAATGAGAGGGGAAAATGCTTATACAACCAGTTACTGTCTTTCGGAATGATGCTCTCAATTAATGGTACTGCAGAGCATTGGCTTAAGTGTCCAATGGAATTCTAAGCTATCGAAATTATGGGCTTTTTTGATCAACAAATACCGTTAAAACCACACTCATTGCACCAGTCATATACTCTGCTGAGCTGGTTGTTTCTTATACAAAAAATTAACAATCTAAATTTTTATACATTTTTATTGCATAAAATCTCTTTCTTGCTAGTATAAGCTCCAGATGACAATTAATGCAGTATGGCAGCATGAGTATTCAAGTTAAAAGTATCAATAAGTCTTACGGCGATACCCAAGTTCTACACGATGTCAGTTTTAATTGTGAAAGCGGTGAAACGCTGGTGTTACTCGGTCCAAGTGGTGCAGGGAAGAGCTCTCTACTACGTGTTCTTAACCTTCTTGAAGGGGCGGATAACGGCCAGTTAAACATCGCTAATGACGCATTCGACTTTTCAACTGAAATCAAAGAGAAGCAAGGTTTAGCGCTTCGTCGTAAAGTGGGCATGGTGTTCCAACAGTACAACCTATGGCCACACATGACAGTGATGGAGAACCTGATTGAGGCTCCGGTAAAAGTCTCTGGCATGGATAAAGAAGAAGCGAAGAAGCAGGCAATGCAAATTCTCGCGATGCTGCATTTGGCAGACAAAGCGGATGCATGGCCGATGCAACTTTCTGGCGGTCAGCAACAACGTGTGGCGATTGCCCGCGCGCTGATGATGAAACCAGAAGTCTTGCTTTTTGATGAGCCTACCGCGGCGCTTGACCCTGAAATCACCAACCAAGTGGTCAAAATCATTAATGATTTAAGCGAAACCGGAATTACACAAGTAGTTGTGACCCACGAGGTGGATTTCGCCAAGAAAATCGCTAGCCATGTTCTATACCTAGAACAAGGACACATCGTAGAACACGGCACGCACGACGCATTTGTTAATCCGCAAACCACTCAGTTTGCCGATTACCTAAATCACTAAATTACGTTTTTAAAGTTCAGTCTATTTAACAGATAAGCTCGGCTGTCATTGCGAGTGTCAGCCCACTAAGTACACACGGAGTATTGCAATGAAAAAGATTTTACTAGCTTCACTAATCGGTCTTGTCTCAGCGAACGCAGCAGCACAAGAAGAGATCAAATTCGCGATGGAAGCGACTTACGCACCATTCGAATACATGGATGAAAACAACCAAATTCAAGGTTTTGATGTGGATCTGGCGAACGCACTATGTAAAGAAATGGAAGCAAAATGTACCTTCCACAACCAATCTTTTGACAGCCTGATCCCTGCATTAAAATTCAAGCGTTACGATGCGGCTATCTCTGCAATGGATATTACTGACGCGCGTTTGGAGCAAGTGAACTTTTCTGACCCTTACTACGACAACTCAGCAGCGTTTGTTTCTATCAAAGAAAAAGTAGCTGATCAAAAAGCACTAGAAGGTAAGCGTGTTGGTGTTCAAAACGGTTCAACACACCAAAGCTACCTAATTGAACAAATGCCGGGCGTAACAGCGGTTCCTTACTCAAGTTACCAAGACGCATTCATCGATATGAAGAATGGCCGTATTGATTCTGTATTCGGTGACACAGCTGTCGTAGCAGAATGGTTCAAGAAAGAAGACAACCTAGCGTACGTTGGCGAGCACGTCACTAATCCTAAATACTTCGGTAACGGTTTCGGTATCGCAGTAAACAAAGGCAACGACGAGCTAGTGAACAAGCTGAACACGGCACTGAAAACAGTGAAAGCGAACGGCGAATACGACGTAATCTACAACAAGTACTTCGGTAAGTAATATGGCACTAACGGGTTACTCTTTGTCGCTTGTTCAAGCTAGTTGGATGACTGTCCAGCTAGCCTTCACAAGCCTTTTAGTCGGTTTGATTCTGGCAGTGGTATTCGCCAGTGGTGAAATGTCTCGCCGCGTTTTCGTTAAATGGCCAATGACGGCGTTTGTAACGATTGTGCGTGGCTTGCCAGAAATCCTTGTCGTGTTGTTCATCTATTTTGGTTCGACGCAGGTTCTGTTTTTAATCACCGGCGACTTTATTGAAGTTAGCCCGTTCTTGTCTGGCGTGGTGGCGTTATCATTGATCTTCGCTTCCTACGCTTCTCAAACTCTACGTGGCGCATTGAAAGCCGTTGGAAGAGGGCAAAGAGAAGCAGCAAGTGCATTAGGCATCAGTCAAGCACACGCTTTTGTTCGCATTGTTTTGCCACAAGCAGTAAGACACGCACTACCAGGATTAACTAACCAATGGTTGGTTCTGCTGAAAGATACCGCACTTGTATCACTGATCGGGGTAACGGATTTGTTGAAACAAGCGCAGCTAACATCTGCAGCGACGCATGAAGCGTTTACATGGTACGCAACTGCAGCGGCGATTTACTTAGGCATTACTTTGATTACACAACGTGCCGTAAAACTGATTGATAAGAAATTCTCAATTCAAGACATGAGTATGGGACAGGAGGCAACTGCATGAACGAACAACACGTTTGGCAAATGCTGGATGGCTTAGGCACTAGCCTTCAATTGACCGCCGCTTCTTTGGTGGTGGGCTGTCTCTTAGCTTTGATGATGACGCTGACTCTGATCTTACGTACTCCGGGTTTGCATTGGGTAAGTCGTGGCATCATCACCTTGTTCACTGGTACACCTTTGTTGGTACAGATCTTCTTGGTGTACTACGGTCCGGGTCAGTTTGACGCTGTAAGAGAAAGTGTATTCTGGACATGGTTAAGCCAACCTTGGTTCTGTGCGATGTTGGCGTTAGCGTTGAATACCGCGGCGTACAGCACTCAGTTGTTCAAAGGGGCGTTTAACGCGATTCCTTCCGGTCAATGGCAAGCGTGTCGTGCATTAGGCATGAACAAAACCGCAACACTGAAAGTGCTGCTTCCATACGCTATTCGTCGTGCTGTTCCGGCTTACTCGAACGAAGTGATTTTGGTCTTCAAAGGTACGTCGCTAGCAAGCACGATTACGATCATGGATCTGATGGGTTACGCGCAGCGCATTAACGCACAAACTTACGATACGTTGACGGTATTTGGTATTGCAGGCGCATTCTATTTAACGGTAAATGGTGTGCTAACTCTCATTTTCCGTCAGGTAGAGAAGAAAGCATTGGCGTTCGAAGCCGCATAAACACATTTAGAAACAATTTGATTTTATAAATGCCCCTACTTAATGACTCTCGAGTAGGGGCATTTTTTATGATTGAAGCATATTAAAAGTGTCATATTTCTTGATGCTAAGTTCCTTCCATTCCCCGTTTATATGATTGCGGTGTTCTGTAAAGGACAACACACAACATAATGAACTAAATTGGGGAAAACCCTGTGAAAACAATAATTAATAATCTGTCTATACGAGCGCAACTTGTGTCGCTCTCTGCCGTGGTGTCTATTTTCTTCGTCTTGATTTATTCGATAAGTATCTATCGTTTAGATGTTGCCGCTGAGCGGTTAGTCGAAGCCAGAGACTCATCTTTTTCTACCATAAACTCCGTCTATAAGAATGAACTGATCACGGCGTACAACATTCGTTTGTTGTTCTCGAAAGCAGCGCAACGAGAGGAGTTTTACGATCAATTCAATCGAGGTTTGAACGACTGGGCAAGAAGCATCAAAGATAAATACAGCGAGGACAAAAGCCGAGAAACGCAAGACCGCCTCGACAACTTTGAGCGCTACTACAATCACGTTTCAAAACTGGGTCAGATCACGTACCGTTTTCAAAATGGCGCTTTGTCTGAAGAAGCCTATGACGAATATTTCAATCAAGCTGATGATTTAGCGTTTGAGCTGATCGATTCGCTGAATGACTTCATCGAGCAGGTCAACTTCAGCATTGATGAAGAGTTTGCGGATGTGGAATCGGACGTGTACCGCGATGAAATTATTGGTGCGATTCTTATGGCAATCGCAGCTGTGCTATCACTTGGTCTGGTGTTTATTGCCTCTGGTTACCTCTCTCTGCCAATCAAAGAAGTGGATACCAAGTTGAACCTTATGGCTGATGGCGATTTTCGTGTTCGAACTAATGTAAAAGGGAAGAATGAGATTGGCAGTTTGGCTAGTTCAATTAATCAAGTGAGCGAGTCTGTGGGTAGCGTTGTTCGTGAACTGAATGACAACGGCGAGCGTGTTGCCGCGTCTGCCTCTAAGCTTTCTTCAGTGATGCAGCACTCTAAAAAGAACATGGAACAAGAAAAGGCACAGTTTGATCAGATCAGCGTTGCGGTTACCGAGCTATCAAACACCTCGCAAGAAGTGAATAGTAATGCTCAAATGGCAGAAGAAGCCTCTCGCCTTGCGATTTCGAACATTACTCTAGGGCAAGAGCACGTAAATCGTTCGCAATCAGTGGGTGAAGATATGTCTCTCGCAATTCAAGAAGCTTCAGTAAAAGTTGAGAAGCTTAATGAATACTCGCAGAGCATCAGCAACGTGATTGAAGTGATTGATAATATCTCCGGCCAGACAAATTTACTGGCACTCAATGCTGCGATTGAAGCCGCAAGAGCAGGAGATCAAGGCCGAGGGTTCGCCGTAGTTGCTGATGAAGTTCGTAGCTTAGCGGTACGTACTCAAGAGTCGACGTCAGAAATCTATGAGGCGGTTGAATACCTTCAAAGCCAGTCAGTTGAAGTCAGCCAACTGATGGAACAAAACGTTGAACTGATCGATCACAATCGCACAATAACGGAAGAAGTACGTTCTGCCTTTGGTCAAATTTCAGAGGCGGTGGAGAACATTTCCACACTTAATGCGCTGGTCAATACCGCCTCATCTGAACAAGCGGATGTAACCCAAGAAATTGCACAAAGTTTGGGGCAACTGAATGACATTGTCAGCCTAAATTTAGCGGGATCTGTCCAGTCTAATGTTGCAGCCGAAGAGTTAGCAGAAATGGCAGAAAACCAGAAGAATACGCTCAGCCGATTTAGCGCCTAATCGTTTCGTTATATGTACTGAGCTCTAGCGATTTAATCCATGCCTCTGCAATGCAGGGGCATTTTTGTGTCTACTATCAGACGTTATCTTAAGCTGGAAAAATGAAGAGGTTTCGCCACACTTACTACAATAAAAGGAAAAGGCTGAAACCATGGAAAGAAGACACTTTTTAGCGCTGTGGACATTGTTGTTCGCACCCTCTTTAAAAGCGAAAACACCAATGCGGCCGACGCCAGCACAAACAGAAGGGCCATTTTATCCAGTAGTGGACATTCCTCTTCGTCAAAACTTGATTCTGCAATCGGAGGGCTTGGTCGGTGAGCCTATCGTGCTGCAAGGCAAAGTCGTAGATATATCGGGAAACCCAGTTTCAGGCCTCAAAGTAGAAATCTGGCAATGTGATGGGCAGGGGATTTACGATCATCCTAACCAGCCAAATAATGATAAGTTTGATGCTCACTTTGCAGGCTTTGGCGCGGCAGAAACTCAATCGGATGGTCGTTACTTGTTCCAGACTTTGTATCCTGTGCCGTATGCTTCTCGTCCGCCGCACATTCACGTTAAGTTGTGGAGGGGTAACCAAGAGCTTCTGACCACTCAATTATACTTAAAAGGCAATACTGGTGATGAATGGTGGGTGGCAAAGCCCGTGATTATCTACAGTTTGAGACTATACGAATCGACGGGCGCTTAACGGGCGAATTTAACTTTGTGATTGGTTAGCGAATCCAGTTAAGCCATTAACTCAACCAATTGCGCCAAGCATTCTTTATCCAGTATCGGATGAGGCTCGACGCCCGTGACCAAAACAATATCCACGGAAGGCAGCGATGGCATATCGTCTAAGATCTTAAGATCCTCGCTAACGCTAATACTGCCCATCGCACCGATAGCCATGCCTGAACGTACAATCGCTCGTTGTGCGGAGGCCGTATTGCAACATGCCAGTAGTTGATAAGGAGTACCACGTTTGGTTAATCCGTCTACTGCTGCCGCATGGTATTTGCAGTCGGTTTGGAATAGGGCGAGAGGGAGAGGTTGGGCTTGCTCGATGTCAAAATCAGGATGAGCAATCCACACGCCTTTGTCGCTTGCTAGCCAGTAACCTTCCTCACTGTCCGGTGCTCTTGTCACAATAGCGGCGTCTAGCTTTCCTTCATCAAGTTTTTCTCTCAAGGTGATGCTTGGCTCACTAAAGACTTGAATCGAACATGTGGGCTCAGATTGCTGTAATACGCGGATGACTTTAGGCAAGATATTGTCGTTGTAATCCTCGGGGCAACCCAAGCGAAGAGGGCGCTTATTCTCATAACGTTTCACTTGTTTCAGCGCTTGATTGTGCAAGCTGACCAATTGCTCGGCGTGAGAGCGCAATGCTAATCCCGCTTCACTTAAGACAAGATTGCGACCTTCTTTTTCAAACAAACTGACGCTGAGTTCGTCTTCCAGCTTACGCATTTGTGCACTAAACGCTGATTGGGTGCGATTGATCTGCTTGGCAGCACGAGTGAAACTTCCCGTTTCTACAAAAGCAAGAAAGCTGCGCAACGCATCGATATCCATATCTAAAACTCATCCATCGTTTTTGTTTAAGTGTTCCATCAAAACTATCCGTTAGTCCCCTTAAATACAATCAGATATTGTGAATGGGTACTCAAAACACGAACCGCATGGAGGCGTCATGAAACTGTTTATTGCTAATCAAAACTACTCAAGCTGGTCACTTCGCGCATGGCTGATCTTTTCTCAATTCAAACTGGATGTGAAAGTCACCAAGCTCAAATTATTCACGGAAGATTTTTATAAGACCTTGGAAGGTATTACACCAACGGCGAAAGTACCTACCTTGGTGGATGGTGACGCAACCGTGTGGGATTCATTAGCGATTTTGGAATACGTTAACGAGCAATACTTACAAGGCAAAGCATGGCCAAGCAACTCCGCAGAACGAGCTAAAGCACGCGCGATTGCCTCAGAAATGCACTCGGGTTTCTTGGATTTAAGAAACGAACTCCCAATGAACATCCGCGCGCGCAGAAAAGTCGATTTAACGGAGGGTGCGCGTAAGGATATTGCGCGTATTGATGCCATTTGGGCTGAGCAAGCCAAACTGTATCCCAACGGTTGGCTATTTGGAGAATGGTCAATCGTCGATGCCATGTATGCACCAGTGGCATTGCGTTTCCAAACTTACGGTATCGAGTTATCGGAAGGTGCCAAAGCTTACCAACAGAAGGTGCTAGCAAGTGAATCTCTAAAGCAATGGTTGGAAGAGGCGAACCAAGAAACGGATATCGTAGAAGAAGATGAAGCAGGGGTAGAGGTTTAAACATAAAAATACGGAGTACAGATACCAGCGATAATATCCGTACTCCGTAGGCTTAATGCTTTTTAAGTGGAGTAAATGTACTTAAGTTCGTTTTGACTAATTCCGTTGCGGTTGCGTCATAGCATCAACCACTTGTTCGATACTCAAAGAGCTGCCTTTTGTCGCTGGGAACTCTTTAAAGGTTTCGAGGAATTTGCGAACGATCGCTTGGGCTGGCACAAACATCCACATTTGATCTGCGTAGAAGTGGCGAACGTAAAGTGCAGAGTCTGGGCCTACTTCAAATGGGTCCATACGCAGGTTAACAATCAACGGCCAGCTAGGCGTTTTACGGTAAGCTTCGTTAATCGCACCTTCCATAATCGTAAAGTGGATTTTCCAATCTTTGTAACGCAGTGCGTTTAAGTGACCGCCGGCATCGAAGTAGAAGATCTCGTTACGTGCGCCCGTTTCGGTTTTACCAGTAAGTAGATCCAACTGGTTGTAACCATCAAGGTGCGCTTTAAAGGTCTTGTTGTTTGCCTTATGGCCTTTTAGCAGTTTCTCTTTGATATCTGGCTCACCAACGGCAGCAAGCAGTGTTGGCATCCAGTCTTCTTGAGAGAAGATATCGTTGATCACCGTACCCGGTTTGATTTGACCCGGCCAGCGAACCATCATAGGAACACGGAAACCACCTTCCCAAGTCGTACCTTTCTCGCCTTTAAATGGTGTTGTACCACCATCTGGCCAAGTGAATTTCTCTGCACCGTTGTCGGTACTGAAAATTACAATGGTGTTGTCAGCGACGCCAAGTTCGTCGAGCTTTTTCAGCATCACGCCAACTTGGTCATCCAAATCCATCATGCCATCTGCATATAGGCCATAACCGGATTTGCCTTTGTATTCGTCGCTTAGGTGAGTCCAAACGTGCATACGAGTTGAGTTGTGCCAGATGAAGAAAGGTTTGTCTTCTTTTACGGCTTTTTCCATAAAGGCAAGGCTTGCTTCCATAAACTCACGGTCTACGTTTTCCATGCGTTTACGAGTCAGTGGACCTGTATCTTCGATCTTGCCATCTGCCGTCGATTTAAGAACGCCACGAGGGCCGAATTTTTTACGGAATTCAGGATCTTTAGGGTAGAACTCTGATTCAGGCTCTTCTTCTGCATTCAAGTGGTAAAGGTTACCGAAGAACTCGTCAAAACCGTGGTTAGTCGGCAAGTGTTCGTCTTGGTCACCCAAGTGGTTTTTACCAAACTGACCTGCAACATAACCGTGGTTCTTCAGCAGTTCGGCGATGGTTGGATCTTTAGCTTGAATCCCTTCCTTTGCGCCTGGCATGCCAATGGTAAGAAGACCGGTTCGGAATGGGTGCTGACCAAGAATGAAGGATGCACGACCCGCAGTACAGCTTTGTTGCGCGTAGGCATCAGTGAAAATGGCACCTTCCTTTGCGATGGTATCGATGTTTGGTGTACGACCCCCCATCATGCCGTTGTGGTAAGCGCTAATGTTGTAAACACCCACATCGTCGCCCCAAAATACCAAAATGTTGGGTTTATCTGCTGCTAGCAAACTGACAGGCGCGACGGCGCTCATCAATACAAGAAACTGTCTCAATATCCTGTTCATCGAGTCCTCCTGGACAATAAATAGAGTTCATTTCTTTTGGAGTAAGAGAATGCGAATTAACCGTAAAGCTGATCAGTGAATTGCCAAATAAGCATAGTACACCTGATTGATTTTTCGGCTTTAGATACGCTTTTCTTATGAATAACAAGAGGAAGAAAAGTAGAGTAATCGCAATGAAACTTCGGTGGGCAAAGGATTTGGAGCGTTAAAGAGCGTCAAAAATCAATTTTTATTTTGTTGGAAGTCGGTGTTTTTATGAGTCTCTGTACTTTTCTTTGTCTATCGAATTTGATGCCAGGCACTTCTATTTTCAAACTATTTCTTCGCAAGCCCGAAGCTTAAATTACCTATTAAATTCTCGATCAGAAAAGGCTTAACGCCTAATTAAACATTAAGGCGTCGCACTTCATCTCCTGCCGTTTTTGCCATTCAAATCAAACCACTTAGCCTTTAATTAATGCGCATCAATCATAGCTAAAATGCAAAGTATTCATTTTACTCATACGGTCAAATCAATAATATTTTTGTGGTTATCGAATGAGGACATTGGTTTTCATATCAAAAACACTTGTGGTGCGTTGGTCGAACTGGAGGTGCCTTTGATATGAGAATTAATCTGTTAAAGGAAACTATTTATGGCTCAGTTAGTCGATGAAATTGTATTTCAATCAGGGGTCAAACTGCATAATCGCATCGTGATGGCACCGATGACGATTCAGTCTGCATTCTTTGATGGCGGCGTAACGCAAGAGATGATCAATTACTACGCAGCACGTTCTGGTGATGCAGGGGCGATCATTGTCGAGAGTGCGTTTGTCGAGAATTACGGTCGTGCTTTCCCGGGTGCGCTGGGTATTGATACCGACAGCAAAATCGCAGGTTTAACAAAGCTTGCCGATGCGATTAAAGCAAAAGGCTCTAAAGCGATTCTGCAGATCTACCATGCGGGTCGTATGGCAAACCCTGAGTTCAATGGTGGACACCAACCGATTTCTGCAAGTCCTGTCGCTGCGCTACGTGATAATGCTGAAACACCACTTGAGATGACCAAAGAGCAAATCGAAGAGATGATCGAGCGCTTTGGTGATGCAGTAAACCGTGCAATTCTTGCTGGCTTCGATGGCGTAGAAATTCACGGCGCAAACACATACCTGATTCAGCAATTCTTCTCGCCGCACTCAAACCGTCGTAACGACAAATGGGGTGGCAACATTGAAAGACGTACTTCTTTCCCACTGGCTGTACTTGCAAAAACTAAGCAAGTGGCTGAGCAACATAACAAATCTGATTTCATCATCGGTTACCGCTTCTCTCCTGAAGAGATTGAACAACCGGGCATCCGCTTTGATGACACCATGTTCCTGCTAGATAAGCTTGCGACTCACGGCTTGGATTACTTCCATTTCTCAATGGGTAGCTGGTTACGTAACTCAATCGTTACGCCAGAAGACCAAGAGCCGCTAATCGACAAATACCGTAAGCTTCAATCTGAAAGTGTTGCGAAAGTACCAGTGATTGGTGTTGGTGGTATTGCTCAGCGTAAAGATGCAGAAAATGCCCTAGAGCAAGGTTACGACATGGTTAGTGTCGGTAAAGGTTATTTGGTTGAACCTACTTGGGCAAACAAAGCGCTTAACGATGAGACCTGTGCTGAGTTCGCGGACATCGCGCAACAAGAAGCGCTGCAAATCCCAACACCACTTTGGGAAATCATGGATTACATGATTGTGGACAGCGCAGCAGAAGCATTGAAGCACCAACGCATTAAAGAGCTGCAGAACGTTCCAATCAAATTCAACTCAGGTGAATACACGGCGTATGGTCGCGGTCACAATGGTGACTTGCCGGTTACCGTTACGTTCTCTGAAGATAAAATCCTCGACATTGTGGTGGACTCTTCCAAAGAATCGGACGGCATCGCAAACCCAGCGTTTGAACGTATTCCTCAACAAATTCTTGATGGACAAACACTGAACATCGACGTGATTTCAGGCGCAACAGTCAGCAGCCAAGCGGTACTGGATGGTGTATCGAACGCGGTTGATCTAGCTGGCGGTAACTCAGAAGCACTGCGCTGCAAAGCCAAAGAAGCGGTGGCATGGTCATCGAAAACCATCGAAGAAACCGTGGATATTGTGGTTGTTGGTGGCGGCGGTGCCGGCTTGAGTGCAACGTTGACGGCACTAGATAAAGGTAAGTCGGTTATTTTGCTTGAGAAGTTCCCTGCAATCGGTGGTAACACGGTGCGTACTGGCGGTTGGGTGAATGCGGCAGAACCAAAATGGCAAGGTGATTTCCCAGCACTTCCTGGCGAAAAAGAAACCTTGATGCTGCTAGCGAAAACAGCGGAATCCGAGTTTGCGGGTGAGTACCTTGAAGATTTCAAAGTACTTAAAGCGCAACTGGACGGTTACTTCACAGACCTTGAGAACGGCAAGCAGTACTTGTTTGATTCTGTCGAATTACACCGCATTCAAACCTACCTTGGCGGTAAACGCACCGACTTGAACGGTGAATCGATTTACGGTCAATACGATTTGGTTGAAACCCTAACGTCTCGCTCTATGGAATCCATTGATTGGTTGAGTGAAAAGGGCATTGATTTTGACCGTAGCGTTGTTGAGATCCCAGTTGGTGCCTTGTGGCGTCGTGCACACAAACCTAAACGTCCAAAAGGCGTAGAGTTTGTCGACAAACTATCAAAACGCATCCAAGAGCAAAACGGTCGTATCATTACAGATACACGAGCGACGGATTTGATGGTTGATAACGGTAAAGTGGTAGGCATCAAAGCGGTTCAGGCGGACGGTACCGAGCTTATCCTACATGTGAATCATGGTGTGGTATTGGCTTCTGGTGGTTTCGGTGCAAACACTCAGATGATCAAAAAGTACAACACCTACTGGAAAGAAATCGCGGACGACATCAAGACCACAAACTCACCTGCATTGGTTGGTGACGGCATCGAAATTGGTGAGAAAGCGGGCGCAGAATTAGTTGGTATGGGCTTTGTGCAATTAATGCCAGTTGGTGACCCTAAATCAGGTGCGCTGTTAACTGGTCTGATTGTGCCACCAGAGAACTTTGTATTCGTGAACAAGCAAGGTAAGCGCTTTGTTGATGAGTGTGGTAGCCGTGACGTGCTTTCTGAGGCGTTCTTCGATAACGGTGGTCTGATCTACATGATTGCGGACGAGAACATTCGTCAAACCGCAGCGAATACATCAGATGAAACCATCGAACGCGAAATCAAAGAAGGCATCATTATTCAAGCTGACACGCTAGAAGAGTTGGCAGAGAAAATTGGCGTTCCGACGCAAGAGCTAACTAACACCATCGCACAATACAACGCTTGTGTGGATGCGGGACAGGATCCTGAATTTCATAAGAGTGCGTTCGGTTTGAAAGTGGAAAAAGCACCGTTCTACGCGACGCCACGTCAGCCTTCAGTTCAC
Source organism: Vibrio sp. CUB2 (assembly GCF_001557945.1). Lineage (NCBI taxonomy): Bacteria > Pseudomonadati > Pseudomonadota > Gammaproteobacteria > Vibrionales > Vibrionaceae > Vibrio > Vibrio sp. CUB2. The sequence goes on from NZ_LNRB01000004.1 coordinate 498,266, forward strand.
CATACAATGGGCGGCTTGAAGATTGATACTAAGGCGCGAGTGATTGGTAAAGACGGCGAAGTTATTCAAGGTCTGTACGCAGCGGGCGAAGTAACGGGAGGCATCCACGCGGGTAACCGTCTCGGAGGTAACGCGCTGATCGATATCTTCACTTATGGTCGTATCGCTGGTGAGAGTGCATCTGATCTTGTTTAAGCACTCATTCAAGAGCGAAACAGAGCAATATAGGTAATAAATAAGAGGGGAGTGATGCTTCTAATGCCGTTCACTTAAGGTGAGCGGCATTGTTTTTTCTAGGGTATCGGCTAGGTTTTTTCTTCACTACTCTAGGGAAGGATCTTTCCCGTCTTGGCTCTAATATTAAACTCTCGCTTATTGAGT